>JAZJYU010000083.1:11279-24708 GCA_040390225.1 Actinomycetota bacterium
CTCATCTTGTAGGCCGGCCCGTCAAACGGCACGAACTCATCCTGCGTAACTAGCGTCACCGCCTGTCGAGACGATCTGAGTACAGATTCTTCGGTAGGCACTCCCCAGCCGTAGCGACGAAGCATCAATAACTTGTCTCGCTTGAGCGTCGATGAATCAATCGTCGCTCGCATTGACGGCGTCCATTCCGCAGCGTGGACCATAAGTGCTCGGATCGTCTCTGGCCAGTAGTTCGGGTAGCTGCCCATAGCTAAGGCGGCCAGTCTGGCAGCTTGAGCAGCCGCGGCGCTGGTCGCGTTCGCAGAGCTTAGGGACGTGTCGTTCGTAATCCCTGTGGTCCTGAGCGAAACCAACGGGTGACGAGTTTCGAACATGCGACCGTCGGTCAGAACGTTTCCACCCTCGAGGCATATATCCGGCTTGATGGGCCAGGGTCTCGGACCAAAAAGCAGCGAAGTGCGACTGTGAGGAGACAGTTCACCGCTTGCCGCGAGGGCGCGCCAGCCCCGATATTGTGGGTCGGTTGGTGGTGAGGTCATCTCCGTGTGAGCACCGACCGTCAGCGCGTTCCACGCCTGCCCAGGATCTTCAATGCTAGAAAGATCGGACTCGGCCAAGTGGTCCACCTCATAGCGATCCACATTTCCCGCTGCGATGATAATCAATCGCGCAGCACCGAGATCGGGCGGCGAAAGCAGACGAAGCTCCTCGCCATCACGCACTACGTCCACGCCCGCCGCAAGAGCATCGATGGACGCCGACCAAAGCGTCGGCTGGCCGGGGCTGTCCGACGGAGTGGAAATCGGTAAGCAGAACACCCGTGGGCGAGACACAGTCGCCTCTGGAAGTACCATAGCCTGGATGGTGGTGGTTCCAAAGTCAAGCGGATCGAGACGCGGCTCCGAGGAAGTCGGCACTATTCGCACAGATTCCAGCCGATGCCGAAGCTGAATTGGACCCGTTCCTGAAAGTAAAGGCTCCAGCGGCCCGAATAGCGCGAGTCCCGCCATTGAGGTCCCGTGCCCATCGAGGTCGAACCCAGAGGCGCCTACGACGCTGTGCAAGTCGGATAAGGCCAACGATCCCTCTAAGAGCACATGAGTTCGCGCGACGCCGGTGTCCAAATGGCAAATGACTGGTGAACCCTCAAGCGCCGGTTCGATCCTCGCGAGAAAATCCTCTACGTACTCATCGCGTTCATCGATTGACAAGTCTTCAATCGTGTCTATGAACTCAGGTTTCCGAACCTCAGCAATGGGGACTCGTGTGAAGGGAAGCATCTCCAGTTCTGACCAAGTTGCTTCGATCCACATCACCGCACGGTCGTTGAAAGCCAACACTCGATCCAGCAATCGCAGATTGAAAGCTTGAGCGAAGCGCTTCAGATCCTCGGCTGCCTCTCCTGATCGATCGATCCAAAGCTCCCACCATTGCTTACCTACCTTCGCTGGCTCTCCTGCGGACTGCCAAAGATCATCAAGCACCGCTGTACGTATACGGGAGATGTTTGCGATCAAGGCTCGGTTCGCCGGATTGCCATCCGGTGTTTCCCAATTTTCGGGCCGTCCTCTGGTCGACGTCTTAGTTAGATAGTCCTCAAAAAGTTGGAGAAAACGAGAGCGATATGCATCGGCGATCCAGACAACAGCGCGCTCCGGGCGCACGTCAGTCGCCGGTTGCACTGACAGCAATAGCCACATCGGTAGCCTTGGGGTGTTGCGGTGCTGGGTCGACCGTTGCAAAGAGTCGACTTGCAGCGGGTACGTCGAATCCGTGCCTTCAAGCGTGACGAATGTACCGAGCGCACGCAACTCGTCCTGCGATATCTGAGACGTCGCTCGCTCTGAGTCGGAGTACGCAAAGCTGTTAGCTGCCTCAGATCGGAGCACCAATCCTGAAGAGCGCTGCTCGACGGGGCGAATCTTGGCGTTGCCACGCCCCTCGCGATGGAAGTCCTCGTTCGCGGAGCGGTCGATTACTAAGAGGTGTGTTAAGTGCCGAAGATCATCAGGCAATGCTCGCCGCCCGACGGGCGTCCAGTGCCGAAACCACGTCCTCGGATGTCACCTGAGAATCGCCACGCATCAGGGTTGCCTTTGCGGCACCCTCTGCGGCCTTTACCAAATCAGCGTGGCTCAAGCCTTGCGCGTGGTTTGCAATAACTGGCCAACGAATGCCTTTCGCAAGGGACCCTAGCCGCGCACGCACGACTGCAGCCGCCTGCTTAGAGTCGGGTAACTCGTAAGTGAAGACCGCGTCGAATCTTCGAAAGAGCGCCTTGTCGAGTATGGAGCGGTGATTTGTGGCGGCGATCAGGACGCTCTCGGGACTAGCTTGTTCGAGGAATACCAAGAACGAATTGAGAATTCGACGTGCCTCACCGACGTCATTTCCGGCTCGATCACCGCCGAGCGCATCGAACTCATCAAACAAGTAGACGGCTCTGGTCGACGCTACGGAATCAAACACGACGCGCAGCTTCGAGGCGGTCTCGCCCATAAACTTGCTAAGCAAACTATCCAGCCGAACCGTGTAGAGCGGCAGCGATAGCTCTCGAGCGATTACAGCCGCCGTCATCGTCTTGCCAGTGCCCGGAGGTCCCTCTAGCAATAGTCGATGGGCTGGCGTGTAGCCGTGCTCCACGAGAGACTTTCGCTGTCGCTGCTCAGCCAGGATTTGCTTTATTTGATTTGTCAGTTCGAGTGGAAGAACCAGATCACGCAGACCCACCTGAGGATGTGATTCGACAACAAGCTCGGCCAGATCCCCCTGGGGAGGCAACAGCCGTGTGACATTGGTCGGTGGAGTTGAATGGCGGGAAAGCTCAACGGCCTTCTTTATGTCGCCAGCCAGTTTGTGATGCCCTTGTCTAGCTTCTCGAGCTGCAACCTGCAGGGCGACCGCGTAGAAAGAAGCGTCGTCTCCGGAGCCGTGGCTCTGTACTAGAGCGGTAATGTGCTCGCCGAGCCCGGCCATGTACGCTCCCTCCGAGACTCCATCGCATTGTTCGTTTGTATCCTAGAGCGCCGACATCTTGGCACGCGCTTTTCGACCGAACGACGCGAATGTTTACTCCCCGCGTTCTTCCACAAATCTCCCTCTTTTCTTCGCCTGCACTGCCGCCGCCGCTTCACTTTCCAACCTCCCTCACGATGCTTGCAGAGTGCGGGAGGTTGGAAAGCTGGCTCCGCCAGGCGGCGGCGGCAGGGCAGGCGAAAACCCGGCGAAACCCTTCGTTAACCCATTCGCGATGGGTGAAGGGCTTAGCGAATACTTTGTGTCGCGGTCCTGTCGAAAGATCGCAGTGGCCGGGGTGATCGCCTCCGCGAGCTGTGCGCGATTCATCTTGTCGCCCTGGCGATCGCTTGAAGTCGCTCGTCGTGGCTAAGGACGTTCAGGAACGGTGAGTTCTGACGCATCTCGATCGAATGCTCATCTGTTCCGAGGAGCACGTCAATGAGAGCGCCTAGCGGACCGGTGCACAGAGTGAGCCATTCATCTAGCCAAGCGTCTACTAGCTGTCCACGGGCGTTCGGTCTGTTCAGGTCGACCCCCATTGGGATCGCCGCCTTAACTGCGCCCGGAGAGTCGATGAGCTTCTTTGCGACAGCGCGGTGCAGTTCGAATGCAACACGTTCGTCGCGTTTGTCGAAAGGTGCTGGCTCCGGGGCGATGGTTTGCTGAGGCACGTTAGAAAGCGCCTCCAGCGCTCGCGTCAATGTGTTGAGCTGAATCGTGTTGTTGGCCTCAGAGCGTTCCCACTGAGACACCGCGCCGGGCGTCACGTCCATTCGGCGCGCAAGCTCTCGAACTCCAATTCCGCGCGAAAGGCGCGCAGCTCGGAGCGTGCTTATCCCAGGCTTTGTCACGGCTTTACCTCCGTATAGCTGTGACTATACGCCGCGCTCGGGCGCAGAGCTTCGCCGTTGGAGCAGACCTTGTCAAAGTCCGTCCTTATTGTGCAATAACATCCGAGCATGAATCGTGTGCGCTACACCTCGTTCCCGGGCGGCGGCATCTTCACCACTGTCCTGATGGGTGTGATGGTGCTCGTGGGTCTGTTCTTGATCGTGCTAGCGATTCCCGGCGTCCAGATTGGCCGGCCGCAGGCTCCCCCACCGTTCGCGTTCGTGATCATATGGCTCGCAATATTGGCCCTCAACGTCTATATGTGGCTGTGGCGCATGTCATACACTCTCGAGTCGGATGGTCGGACGCTGCGCTGGTCCGGTTCCTTTCGACACGGAGACGTGTCCGTGGGCGCTGTGGAAAGCGTGGGGGTATCAACGCTCAGCCGACAGATTGCGACCATCCGCCTGAGCGATGGACGCTCAATCTCAATCCAGATTCAAAATGGATTCGCGCAGTTCGTCAGTGAGGGAATCTTCGCCGGACGAGAAGCCGGCTTTGCGCCAATCGGCTCAGAACGGCTACCGCGAATATTGCGTGCAGGCGGTTCTGGATTCCGACGGCTCGACAAGTAAAGACCGAGAAAGTTCCGCGCCCCAAGGAGTCGGACGCAGAGGTTACCCTGAAATCAATCGGCTACCACCCGACCCAGCTCGTGGCCGAACGATCGCCTTGGAGCAGCGATGGGATCTATCACTCCGTACGAAACAGCAGCCGGTAAGCGCTACCGCGTAAGGTACGCCAAGCCCGATCACTCGACCACACAGAAGCGCGGCTTCAAGACGAAGCACGAGGCTGAGCTCTATCTCGCCTCGGTGACGGTCTCGAAAGCCCGGGGCGAGTTCGTCGACCCAGCTGCATCTCGGGTGACAATCCGTGAGCTCGGCCGCCCGTGGCTGGAGGCCCAGAGCCATCTCAAACCCTCATCGTTCGACGCGCTCGAGATCGCCTGGAGGCTCTATGTGCTTCCGCGATGGGGAACAACCTCAGTGTCGGCGATCCAGCATTCGGACGTTCAGACGTGGGTATCTCAGCTCACCAGAGGCACTGCCAAGACTGGACTAAAGAAAGACAAGCCAAAGTCCGCGACTGTCGTGATTCGCGCTTACGGCGTGCTTGCGTCACTGCTCGATGTCGCGGTTCGTGATCGCCGGATCATGGCCAACCCTGCTCGCGGAGTGTCGCTCCCCCGCAAGCTCAAGAAGCCGCACACCTACCTGAGCCACGAGCGAGTCGACCTGCTCGCCGAGTCGGCCGGAGAACATTCGACTCTCATCCGCTTTCTCGCCTACACCGGTCTGCGTTGGGGCGAGGCAACCGGCCTTCGCGTTCGGGATCTGGACACCCTCCGTCGTCGCATCGGCATTCGTGAGAATGCGGTGCGGGTCCGCGGCTACATCGTCGTGGGAACCCCGAAGACCCACGCGAATCGCACGGTGCCGTACCCGGAGTTCTTGACGCTCCCCCTCGCCGCAGCGTGCCAAGGCAAGCCTGCCGAAGCTCTCCTGTTCGGTGCCGGCTTCACCCATCTGCTCACGCCATCGAGCGGGGACGGTTGGTACGTCGCTGCGATCCGCCGGGCTCGTGAGATTGATCCCGACTTTCCCAAGCTGACCATTCACGACCTACGACACACGGCTGCGAGCCTGGCCATTTCGGCCGGCGCGAACGTGAAAGCTGTGCAGCGAATGCTTGGTCACGCTTCCGCAGCGATGACCCTCGATGTCTACGCGGATCTCTTCGATGATGATTTAGACGCAGTTGCAATGGCTTTGGATGCTGCTCGATTGAGTTCAAACGTGGCCAAAAAGTGGCCAAATGTGGCCAATCCCGACTCCAATATCCTCGAAATCCCTGTAAATAAAGGGAAGTAGAGGGGCGGCGTCGGTGCCCCCACAGGGATTCGAACCCTGACTGGGACGATTTTAAGTCGTCTGCCTCTGCCGATTGGGCTATGGGGGCGCGGGACCACCCTACCCAGCGGCGACCGTTACGCCTTCGGGCGGGACGCGAACTCCTGGAACGCGAACTGAGGCGTCGCACGTGCCTCGAGCGACACGATGTCGCGGCCGAGGATGAAGTTGAGCACCCATCCGCCGATGACACGCAGCTTGCGCTCCCAGGTAGGCATCGCGAGACCGTGGTAGCCACGATGCGCGAACCAGGCGACTAAGCCTGTCAGAGCCAGCTTGCCCGACTGGAAGACACCAATGTAGAGGCCGATGCCGGCCACGGCTCCCGCGTTCTTGTGGAAGTAGTCGACCGGCTTCTCGCCGCGGATCTCGGCGAGAAGGTTGTCGGCGAGCCGCTTGCCCTGGCGCACGGCGTGCTGTGCGTTGGGAACGCAGAATCCGCCGACACCGCCGCCGGTCAGGTCAGGAACGGCGCTGACGTCGCCGGCGCCCCAGGCATCCGCCACCACGCCGCCGTCGCCCACTACCTGCAGGTTCGCCAGCACGCGCAGGCGACCGCGGTCGTCGACCGGCAGGTCGGTGTTCTTCAGCATCGGGCTGGCCATGACACCGGCCGTCCAGACGATGAGGTCGGACTCGAAGCTCTCGCCGGTCGACAACTCGATCTTGCCGCCGACCGCGGAAGACAGCTGGGTGTTGAGGTGAACCTCTGCACCGCGCTGGGCGAGGTTCTTGATCACCCAGAGGCTCGTCTTGAGCGACACCTCCGGCATGATGCGGCCCATCGCCTCGATGAGGTGGAAGTGCGTGTCGTCGAACGTGATGTTCGGGTAATACTTCACCAGCGAGCTGGCGAAGCTGCGCAGCTCGCCGAAGATCTCGATGCCCGCGAAACCGCCACCGACGACGGTGAAGGTCAGGAGGCGGGTGCGCTCGGGGCCGAGCGGCAGATTTGCCGCCTTATCGAAGTTGGTAAGAACCCGGTCGCGGATCGCCATCGCCTCTTCGATGTTCTTCAGGCCGATCGCCTCGTCTGCGACGCCGGGGATCGGGAAGGTGCGCGACACGGCGCCCGCGGTCACGACGATGGTGTCGTAGTCGACCTCCCACGCGTCACCGACGGCCGGAGTCACGGTCACCTTCTTGTTCGCGTGGTCGATCGACGTGACCTTGGCGGTGATCACACTGGTGCTCTTCAGGTGCCTGCGGTGGGAGACGACAGCGTGCCTCGGCTCGATCGAACCGGCGGCCACCTCCGGCAGAAACGGCTGGTACTGCATATAAGGAAGCGGGTCGACCATAGTGACGTCAGCCTCACCGGGACGTAATTTCTTCTCTAGTTTCCATGCAGTGTAAAAACCGGCATATCCGCCGCCGACGATCAGGATTTTGGGCACGGAGACAGCCTACTATTTGCGCCGAGCCCGCCATGCGCCACGCACCAGCAGCGCGACCAGTGCGATGAATAGCGCGTAGACAAGGAGTGGCAGGCCGGTATCGCGAAGGGATGCCACGGTCGGCAGCACAGATCCGAACGGCGAACGGGGGGCCGCGACGGCCGCCGGCAGCGGGGTCGGCTTCACGGCGCCGGTCGCCTCTGGCACCGGGCTGGCCGTGGCCCGGCGGTTGAGCCTGATCCACTCTTTGAGCGCGTCGGCCGGGTCGGTGCTCACCGAGGGCACGTCGGCCGTGACCGCGGCCGCCGCGTTGATGAGGCCGCTGCCATAGGAGATCTCGTCGCCCTTCGGCGTGGCCGTCGCCGTCATCCGGTTGATCACATTGCCGGCGGTGAGCCCGGGATGCGACGCCTCGATGAGGGCGAGCAGACCCGAGACGAGGGGCGCTGCACCACTCGTGCCACTCCAGTTGTAGTAGGTGCCGCCGGGGCCCGCGCCGACCAGGTCTTCGCTGGGGGCCGCGACGGTGAGGGTGATGCCCTGCGACGACGCGTCGAAGCTGGCGTTGCCGTCGCGGTCGACGCCGGCGACGACGACGACGCCCGGCATGGTGGCGGGTGCGCCGACCTCGGTGGTGCCGCTCCCCCGGTTGCCCGCCGCGGCCACCACGATCACGTTGTGCTCCATCGCGTACAGGAAAGCGTCGTCCCAACTCGGCGGCCAGTCGAGGGTGTTGCGGGTGAGGGACATGTTGATGATGTTCGCGCCGTGGTCGACGGCCCAGCGCACGCCCTGGGCGATCTGGTCATCCGAGTCGACGTTGCCGACGCCGAACCCGACCGACACCGAGAGCAGTTTCGCCGCAGGCGCGACGCCGATCAGTCCCACTCCCGACCCGTGGCCGTGCCCGGCGAGCATCGAGGCGACCAGCGTGCCGTGCTCGGGGTTGGTGCCGACCGGGGTCTGGCCGTCCGCGCTGCCGACGCCCGAGACATCCGTGCCCCCGGTGACCACGCCGGTAAGGTCGGGCACTGAGCCGTCGACACCGGTGTCGATGACGGCGATGGTGACGCCAGCGCCTTTCGTCGTGTTCCAGGCCTGCGTGAAGCCGTACTGCGACAACCAGTACTCGTCGCTGCGCACAGTGTCTGCGGATGCCGGGGTGGCTATCGCGACGGACGCCACGATGGCGAGAGCCGCGCCGCCGGCGATCAGCCGGAGCACTGACACACCTCGGGTGACCAGTCGGCGAGCTCGAGCGCGAGGTCGCCGATCGGGTTCAGCCCGGGCCCCGCGGCGAGGGAGTGCGCGGCGAGCGCATGTAGGCACTTCACCCGGGTGGGCATTCCACCGGCCGAGATGCCGGCGATCTCCTCGACGAACTCGATGCTCTCCCGGTCGGCGATATACGAGAGGTGCGCCACGAGGTAGCGATCGTCGATGTGGTCGGCGAGCTCAGCCATCACACCGTTCGCCTCCAGGGTGGAGATGGCGGCGGTGGCGGCCGGATGCGACAGGTAGTACAGGGTCGGGAACGGCGTGCCGTCCTGCAGCCGCGGCTTGGTCGACACGACGGTCGGCTTACCGCACACGCATCGCGCAGCTATGCCGATCACGTCGCGGGCGGGTCGCCCGAGTTGCGCCGAGACGACGGCGATGTCGTCTGCGGACGGAGGGGCGAATGGCGGCCTCATTTTGTGTTGGGTGCGACGAGCTGGTCGGGTGTCTGATCGGTGAGGCCCGCGGTGAACACCGATGACAGCATCGATTCCACCCAGTCCACCTGGGTGGTCTGCAGCTTGTCGCTGATCGGCTGCCCATCAGCCGTGCTCGCACCGGGCACGTCGTTGATCACGAGATAGCTGTACTCCCCCGGGAACACGTAGTTCAGCCGCGACCGCGCCTGCGCCTCGATGTAGTTCGGGTCTGACCAGCGGGCCTTCTGGCTCTTCAAGCTGCTGAGCGACCTCTTCGCATCGGCCACCTGGGACTGAAGCTGGGAGATCTGCTGGCGCTGCTCGATGTAGACGCGAAGGCTGGGGGCGAGCACCACGACGCAGACGATGATCAGACCGAGCGCGATGATCGCGAACCCGGAAAGACGGATGCTGCGCAGCCAGCGTGCGAACGGCGTCTCGCCGGGCAGGCGGACGGCGACGCGCTCGGTGCGCGGCCGCCCGCCCTGCTTAGCCATGGATCGAGCTTAAACGCCTAACCCTTGAATCGCGGGAAGGCCGACCTGCCGGCGTACACCGCGGCGTCGCCCAGCTCCTCCTCGATGCGAAGCAGCTGGTTGTACTTGGCGACGCGGTCGCTGCGGGCGGGCGCGCCCGTCTTGATCTGGCCGGCATCCGTCGCCACGGCGAGGTCGGCGATGGTGGTGTCCTCGGTCTCGCCTGAACGGTGCGACAGGATCGCGGTGTAACCGTTGCGCTGGGCCAGAGCCACGGCATCCAGGGTCTCGGTCAGCGTTCCGATCTGGTTCACCTTCACCAGAATGGAGTTCGCAACATGCTTGTCGATGCCCTCCTGCAGGCGCTTCGGGTTGGTGACGAACAGGTCGTCGCCGACGATCTGCAGCTTCGTGCCGAGCTGCTCCGTGAGGTGCACGTAACCCTCCCAGTCGTCTTCGGCGAGCGGGTCTTCGATGGTGACCAGCGGGTAGTCGTTCGCGACCCCGACGAAGTAGGCGGTGAGCTGCTCCGCCGTGAGCTTCTGCTTCTCGAAGGAGTACACGCCGTCGGCGTAGAACTCGGTAGAGGCGACGTCCATACCGAGGGCGATGTCTTTGCCCGGGGTGAACCCTGCCGCGGTGATCGCCTCCATGAGGAAGTCGAGCGCCGCCCGCCCGCCGGCCAGGTCGGGGGCGAAGCCGCCCTCGTCGCCGAGCCCGGTGGAGAGGCCCTTCGAGTGGATGAGGCCCTTGAGCGCGTGATAGGTCTCGACGCCCCAGCGCAGACCTTCGCTGAAGGTCTCGGCACCGATCGGCAGAATCATGAACTCCTGGATGTCGACACTGGTGTCAGCGTGAGCGCCACCGTTGATCACGTTGAGCATCGGCACTGGCAGCGTGTGCGCGTTGGGTCCGCCGAGGTAGCGGAACAGTGGGAGGTTGAGGGAGTCCGCGGAGGCCTTCGCCACGGCGAGCGAGACGCCGAGGATCGCGTTCGCGCCGAGCTTCTTCTTGTTGTCGGTGCCGTCGAGCTCGATCATCTCGGCGTCGATGAGGCGCTGGTCCGAGGCGTCGAAGCCCTCGACACCGGGACCGAGCACATCGATGACGGCGTCGACCGCCTTCAGCACGCCCTTTCCGCCGTAGCGGCTCTTGTCGCCATCCCGAAGCTCGTAGGCCTCGAACGCGCCGGTGGATGCACCGGACGGAACCGCGGCGCGTGCGACCACACCATCGTCGAGCAGGACTTCGACCTCGACGGTCGGGTTGCCCCGGGAGTCGAGGATTTCGCGGGCGCCAACTGCTTCGATCAAAGCCACGTGCGGGTTCTCCTTAAGAAGGGGGATTGTTTCGTGGCAATCCTATGGTGTGACCCACTCGATCAGCACGTCCATCGCGGCGTCCACAGCACGGGCATCGCGCGTTCCGTAGAGGTCCTGATGCAGTCCGCGCCAGGCGTCGATCACGAGCCGCGCTTCGGCGTTCGCGCGTTCCGGCGCGAGCCCTTCCCGCAGGCCGAGCGTTACCAGCTGGTCGCGGAAACTGCCGCTCAGCTGCTTCATCAGCGTCTCGTCATTGAGGGCGCCGGCTGCCGGGTTGGTGACCATGAGCAGCAGTTCGAGCAGAATGAAGTTCTCCGGCCGGCGGTACACGCCCCACGCGTAATGAAGATAGTCGGCCCGGGTCGTCGGCCATTCGTCGGGGGCGGGCGGCGGCATCCGCTGCATGATCTTGAGCAGCGCGGCACCGAGCAGCCGCTCCTTCGTGCCGAAGTGGTACTGCAGCATGCGGTGGCTGGTGCCGATCGACTCCGCGAGGGAGCGCAGCGATCCGCGCGGGTCACCATCGTCGAGCAGGTGGTCGACCAGCCGATCGAGCAGCAGGTCCCCCGGGGACCCGGCGCGCGGCAGTTCGAAGGGGCGCGCGCTCAGATCAGACATCCGGGTCAGTCTAGGTTTCTGAAGACGAGGTCTCCCGTGTTTCGAGTCTCACCGGTGAGGTTCGCGACAGAGGAGAAACCGGATGCCTTCAACTGCGAGAGGAGCGTCTTCACGTTTCTGGGTGCCCGCTCCAGCCGCACCCGCTTGCCCTCCGCGATGAGACCCGCCTTCAGCGCCAGCAGTGTGCCGTAGTCGACGTCGCCGTCGTAGATGAGCGCGACCGCACCGGCGTCGGCGGTGTCCTGCGGTTCCACCAGGTCGACGATACGCTCGAATCCGATCGAGAAGCCGGCGGCGGGAACATCGCTGCCGAGGAAGCGTCCGATCATGCCGTCGTAGCGGCCACCGCCCCCGAGCGAACCCGCCGATGCCGGGTGCGAGATCTCGAAGATCGCGCCGGTGTAGTAACCCATGCCGCGCACCAGGAAGGGGTCGAACTGCACCACCGGGGCGCCCCTGCCCTCGTCGACCGCGAGCCCGATACGGGCGAGCTCGGCCACCACCGCGTCGTCTGCGCCCTCGGGAAGGTTCTTGCGAATCAGGCGCTCGCCGAACGGCAAGAACTCCATGGTCTGGGGGCGGTTGACGAACCGCTCGTACGCGTCGCCGGGCAGGCCCTTCGCGCGCAGTTCGTCAGCGACACCGCCCGCGCCGATCTTGTCGAGTTTGTCGATCGTGATGAGCGCGGACTCGCGGTGTTTCTCCTCGAACCCGAGCGCGTCGAGCATGCCGATCAGGAGGCGCCGGTCGTTGATCCGGATCGTCCAGTCGGTGAGGCCGAGCGCGTCGAGCGTCGCTGCGGTCGCCGTGATCAGCTCGATCTCGGCGAGGGGCCCGGGTTCACCGATGATGTCGATATCGGTCTGCACGAACTGCCGGTATCGGCCCTTCTGCGGGCGTTCGGCACGCCACACGGAGGCCATCTGAACCGACCGGAACACGGTGGGCAGTTCGGCACGGTGCGTGGCGTAGAAACGTGAGAGCGGCACGGTGAGGTCGAATCGAAGGCCGAGGTCTGCCAGCTCGAGAGGCTGGTTCGCGACGGCCAGGTCATCCGGTGTGAGTCCGCGCTTGAGCACCGCGTATGCGAGCTTCTCGTTGTCGCCGCCGAGGCCGGCGTGCAGCCGGTCGGACTCCTCCATCACGGGCGTCTCGATCTCGTCGAAGCCGTGAGCGAGGTAGGTGGAACGGATGACGGCGAGCACTCGCTCGCGGTGGGCCTTCTCCGCGGGAAGGAAGTCTCGCATGCCGCGCGGGGGGTTCACCTGGGTGGTCATCCTCCCATTGTGTCCCATCGAGCGCCCATCCTCGTTCGATCGCTGCTAGAGTAGATGACTTGCCATCCCGTCGCTCGCGTCGAAAAGTCTGTCCGGGATTGAACCGTTCGATGGCATTCACACGTGTCATTGCCAGCAGTGTTGGCTAGTACGAGTGTTGGCTAGCACGAAGTGTCAACCGCTAACACGTGGGCTGTGACGGCAGGGCCGGGCGGCGGATCGGGTAATCCTCCGCCCTGGCTCGGTTATGTCCGTTTGCTGCGGAATTCCCAGCGAAATGGATGCCGAGCCATGGTGCCCTCCCCATTCGGGTTGGGGAGGGCACCGCTTAGCGTGTATCAGCCGCGCGATTCGGTCGCCCGAATCTCTTCCTGCAGATCACGCAAGGTAGAGCGCAGTGCACGCTCCGCGTCGAGACCGTTGGCGCGGGCGCCGGCCACGAGAGACAGCAGCAGCGCGCCCAGCTCCGCCTCGCTCTCGAACGAGGAGTTTATTACCTTATCGGAAGTAGTTTGGTGGATGCCGACCTTCTCGGCGCGGCCCAGCACCTTCTCCGCCAGGAGCAGCGACGGCATCCCCTGGGGAATCCCGTCCAGCACACTGGTGCGCTGCGGCTTCTCCGCTTTCTTCTGGATCTCCCACAGGTCGACGACCTCACCGGCGGTGGCGGCCGCCGCGTCACCGAAGACGTGCGGGTGGCGGCCGACCATCTTCGCGGTCATGTGGGCGGCGACATCCTCGAGAGTGAAGTCCTCGCCGGCCGTGTTGGCGGCGATGTCGGAGTGGAACAGCACCTGGTACAGAACGCCACCGAGCTCCT
>JAZJYU010000083.1:24718-29443 GCA_040390225.1 Actinomycetota bacterium
CTCCACCAGGTAGCGCACGAGCGACTCGTGGGTCTGCTCCGCGTCCCAGGCGCAGCCGCCCGGCGCACGCAGGTATTCGAGCGTGGCGATCAGCTCATCGAGCCGGGGATGCGGCTGCACATTCACATCGGTCATGTCTCATTCTCGCAAGAGACAATGAGCTGTGCTCTCACCGGACTGGCCGTACACCCGAGTCGTTCTCGTGGTCGCGCTGGTCGCCCTCGTGGTCGCCCTCGTCGTCCGGGCGGTCACCAAGGACCGCAACGAATACCAGCGCTTCACCCGCTTCGAGCGAACCCGCAATCGGCAACGGATGATGCGCCGCTGGCTCATCACGTCGTTCACGTTCTTCGGGGTTTCCGCCGCCCTCCTTCTGCTGCTCGCGTGGCGGTATGTCGGGCTGCTGCTCGCCGCCGTGGACTCCACCCCGCCCGGGCGCTGGCTCGGCGCCCTGATCGCCGAGAACGGCTTCATCCCGGGGCTCGCACTCGGGGTCGCGATCGCACTGGTGCTCGGCACCGTCGTCGCCATTTTCCTGGCACGACGGTCGGCAGACGTGCCGACGATCGGCAATATCGGCGCACTGCTCCCCCGCAACCGGCCCGAACTGTTCTACGGTGCGGGCCTGTCGCTGAACGCGGGACTGGTCGAGGAACTGCTCTTCCGGCTCGCCGTTCCCGCCGCCGCCTTCGGCGCGACCGGTAGCGTGCCGGCCGCCCTCATCGGCAGCGTCGTGCTGTTCGGTGCACTGCACGCGTACCAGGGACTACCCGGGGTGCTCGGCGCGACCCTGATCGGCGCGTTCCTGATGCTGCTCTACCTGTGCACCGGCAGCATCGTGGTGCCGATCGTGGCGCACGCGCTGATCGACCTGCGTTCCCTGGTGGTCATCCCGGTGCTGGTCTACGGCGTGCACAAGCGCAGCTAGGCAAGCTCGGCGCCGGCCGTGAGCCATTCCTTAACGCGGGCGGCGAACGTCGCAGGGGCTTCCTGAAAGAGGAAGTGTCCGTACCCGTCCCACACGTCGACCGTGGTCGCCGCGTTGAGCGACCGCTCCCATACCGCCTGCTCGGCATTGCGGCCGGAGTAGACGACGAGCATCGGCTGGCTGCGCTGCCTGAGGTACGGCTCGCCGACCGAACGGATGCCGAGGCCGTCTGGCGAGTACATGCCGAAAAAGGTGTCGCGCACCACCGCCTCCGGAGTGCCGACCGCCCGGCGCGCATGCCAGACCGGCAACCAACTCGGCGTCGCCTCTCCGTAGAAGGCGCGGAGGCTCGCGAGGGCGATCTTGTGCGGCACCGCCGTGACGGCGGGCAGCATGGGGCCGACGACATCCGGGTCTGCTCCGTATGCGGGATCGACGAGCACAAGGCGCTGCACGAGCGATGGATGCGCGACTGCGAGCACCGAGGCGATGATTCCGCCGAGCGCGTCGGACACCCCCAGGCCCGTGAGCAGGCCGGCGATGTCCGCGGCGAAATGCTGCGGAAGGTAACCGTCTTGCTCGGCCGACCGGCCGTGCCCGCGCAGGTCGGGCACGATCGTGCGGTGGTCGGCCCGAAGCGCACTCTCGAGCCAGGCCCAGTCGGACCCGTCACAGGTCCAGCCATGGATCATCACCACGGCCTGACCCGACCCGGCATCGGTGAAGAACAGGCGATCGTCGGAGTACGGCATGTCCCCAAAGTTACGCTATGTTGCGACCGGTGCCACCGCTTCGGTCGTCTGTTTCGGCATCACGATCGCGGCCACCACCGTGGCGAGCGCGGCGACTATCACGCCGACGAACACCGAGGCCGACGCCGCGATCACCCCGTGAGGGTTGGCCTCGCCGCCGTGGAAGCCGTTGAGCACGCCGTTCGCAACGGCGCCGAAGATGGCGACCCCGATCGCACTGCCGATCGAGCGACCGAACAGGTTGGTGCCGGTGACGACCCCGCGCTCGTTCCACTGCACGCTGGACTGGGCCGCGATCAGGGAGGGCGTCACCGCGAGACCCATGCCCATGCCGGTGACGATGCAGCACAGCGCAACGGTGATCACCGACGGAGACGTGCTGAAGATCAGAAGCAGGATCGGCCCGATCACGGCCAGCGACATCCCGATCAGTACCGTCGCACGGAAGCCGATGCGCAGATAGAGCTTGCCGGCCTGCGAGGCGGAGATCGGCCATCCGATCGTCAGAGCGGCGAGAGCGAGTCCGGCGAGGAGCGGTGGGGAGCCGATCGAATTCTCCAGGTAGGTGGGCACATACGAGGTGAGGCCGATGAGGATCGCGCCGGTGCCGAGCGAGACGAGCGTGGTGGTGAGCAGGATGCGGCGCGAGAACACCCAGAGCGGCAGCACGGGCTCGGCAGCCCGGCGTTCGACCAGCACGAACACGACCAGCATCGCGGCGCCGACCCCGAAGGATGCGTAACTCTGCCAGGAGTTCCAGGCCCAGGCCTGCCCGCCCTCAAGTACGGCAAGAATCAGCAGACTCAACGCGATGGTCAGAGTGATCGCGCCGGCATAGTCCACCCGATGGTTGCGTTTCTCGATCGACTCGTGAAACACCCTGCCCAGCAGGATGATCGCCACGACGCAGAGCGGAACGTTCACGTAGAAGATCCAGCGCCAGGACAGGTACTGCGAGAACACTCCGCCGAGGGTCGGGCCGACGACGGAGGCCACCGCCCAGACGCTCGCGAGGTATGCCTGGGTCTTCGCGCGCTCTGCGACCGTGTAGATGTCGCCCGCGATGGTGATCGCCATCGGCTGCACCGCGCCGGCGCCGAGGCCCTGCACCGCGCGGAACGCGATCAGCACGGGCATGCTCCAGGCCACGCCGCACAATATCGACCCGAGCAGAAAGAGCGAGATGCCGATCATGATGATCGGCTTGCGCCCGACCACGTCGGACAGCTTCGCGTACACCGGCACCGACACGGCCTGCGCCAGCAGGTAGATGGAGAACAGCCAGGGGAAGCTGGCGAACCCGCCGATGTCCTTCACGATCGACGGTACGGCCGTCGCCAGGATGGTCGCATCGATCGCCACCATGCCTGTGGTCACCATGAGGGCGATAAGAATCGGACCGCGTTCGCTGCGGAAGCCGATATTTATTTCGGGCGCTGAAGTTGTCACCTGACTATCTAAGTCGACTGTCGGGTTTCACATTCCCGAGCTTCAGCGGGTCGAGCGCGTCGACACCTCACCGACGAGTTACCAAGGCTCCAGATCGAACGCAGTGGCGATGGCCTCTGTCAGAGCAGCCTCCTGAGCGGGAAGGAGAAATCCGATCTGCTTGCCCAGGTCTGATGCCGCGATCGTGTGGATGTTGTCGCATGAGATGACGCTCGCATGGTCGAGTCCATTGACAGTGCCCACGGGCACTTCGACAGATATGCCTTTGGCTTTGGAGGTTATTATCGCCACCGTCACCGAGGTCATGTACGGTCTCACGCCCTGTCTCGTCAGCACAACGACAGGCCTTACTTTGTCGATCGTCGCGAGATGAATCGGGCGCACTAGTCGATATCCATGGGCTGGCGGGATGCCCACTCTGTCAAGCCCACGAGATCGGGGTATGGCTCGCCGCCGGAGTCGCGCAATATCTCGATGTCCCTTTGGACACTGAGCCGACGTCGCTCACGTTTGAGCGCTCGTGTCACGATGGCCGCCCGGCTCGCCTCGGCGCCGCTAGCCACGAGGCCGTCAATGAAATCCACCAGCTCATCGGGAAGTCGAATCGCGATCTGCTTCGTCATCCCAATATGGTATCTAACTGGGATGCTCACTCGAAGGTCCATTCCGGCAGCGGATAGTGGCTCTGCAATTTCGTCAGTACGTCGACCATCCCGTAACTGCCCGGAGTTGAGCTCTTGAGGATGACAACATGCAGCGAGCCTGTCGGCTGACAGCTACCGCGGAACCGCCCGATGACGATCTGTGCAAACAGGTCTGGGTTCACCTACCTGTGCAGAACATTATGTACACGTCGTGTACATATTCGATAGACTCGAACTGTGGATGTCACGACGGTCGCCGATGCGCGCGCCGAGCTGTCTCAGATCCTGCGTACTTTCCGCGACGCCCCATCGGCGCAGCCGGTCGTTCTGGGTGCGCACCGCAAGCCCGAAGCGGTGCTCGTTCCGTTCGCTCAGTTCCGCGGCGCGCAACCGCCTCTGCTGACCGCCTTGCGTCACCGTAGCAAGCTGATCACCCGTCTGGCCTTGCTCAACAAGATCGCTGCAGTGTCGGTGTTCGGATCGGTGGCTCGAGGAGAAGAGACGCTCGACAGCGACATCGACCTGCTCGTCGATCCGCTCGCCGAGGCATCCCTGTTCGACCTCGGACAGTTCGCGCTCGACCTCGAGCAAGTTTTCGATCGGCATGTCGATGTAGTCAGCCGACGCTCACTCATTGAGGGCGCCGATGACGACATCCTGGTGTCGGCTGTCCCGCTGTGATCGACCGGATCGAGCGATGGCTTGACGACCTCGGCCGCACGCTCGATGACGCCGCCGCCCTGGTTGCGCGAGGTCGAAATGAATTCGACCGAGACTTTGTGCTGCCGCTCGCCTCTGAAGCGATCTGCAACCGCGTCGGCGACCTCGCGAAAAAGCTCGTTGCCGCCGACCCCGTGCGTTTCGCTGACCCGCTCTGGACACTGGCCGCGCGCAACCGAGACTTCGTCGTTCATCACTACCAGCGGGTCGATCGCGACCTGCTCTGGAACAC
>JAZJYU010000083.1:29453-29827 GCA_040390225.1 Actinomycetota bacterium
TTGGCAACACTTAGCGGATGGGCGCCTCGAGAATGTAGTTGGTGACCAGCTTGTTGAACGCTTAAGCGGGTCGAGCTTGTCGAGACCTCACCAACGAGCAACCTCAATGCCAGCACAAACAAAACGGATGCCCGGCCGGGTCCAAATAGACCCGCCAATTCGCGCCCGCCTCGGTCGGCATCCCGGTCTTCGTGCCGCCCGCTGCGAGCACCTCTTTCTCGTACGCGTCGATGTCGTCGACGTAGAAGTCGATGTGCACCTGCTGCGGCACCGCGTTGTCGGGCCAGGTCGGCGCGACGTGGTCGGGCGCGTACTGAAAGGAGATGTGCGCGCCCTCCGGGTTGGCGGGGTCGGCGATGGTGATCCACTCGTCG
>JAZJYU010000083.1:29837-34926 GCA_040390225.1 Actinomycetota bacterium
GGTCGCACCTCCCAGCCCAGGAGCGTCGTGTAGAAGTTTGCGAGGCCCTTGATGTCAGCCGCGTCGAGGGCGACCGTGCCGAAAGTTATGGTCATGCGGGTGATGGTAGCCGTGACTGCCGTCACTACCACGAACAAATCGTCAATCAGAGCGTGCCGGAAAGCAATCGCTCGTGCGACTCAAGCTGGATAGCGGCCCTCGCTCGTCTGCATCTCGAATGCAGTCTTCAATACCGGATAGGTTGCAGCGATCCTCAATCCGTTGACGAATGACACGAGATCGTTGGAGGGACGTGACGGAGTGAGAACAGACAGCTTGACGTCAGCGCGAAGAGACCGTCGATAGTCGAAAAGCTGCCCAACAGCCATCCTCAATGACTCGCGAGATGAGTCGCTCTTTGCCTCGTAAAGGGTGCTCGTCTGGGGAACGTAAACGTCGGTGTAGGTTGCGAAAGGCTGACCGGCCGGCATGATCCGATGTCGAATGGCGTTTCGGCTCGTGCTCAGGAGATAGTCGCGAAAGCGAATGACAAGAGCGGCCTCGCGTCTCCAGGAAACCTGCACAGCCGGGAGCGCGAGATGCATGGAGCTCGGGCTGTCCATTCGTTCGAGTTCTATCTGCTCCGCGAACGACTCCGCGGTTTTCTCTTCCAACGCCTCAACAGCGACCTGTTCATCAACGTCAATCGGGCGGTCGCTGGCTTCCCGATCACGGACAAGAACGTCTCCTACGGGCTTCAGCCGGAAAACGATCATATCCCGAATCGTGCCAAACTGATCGGGCGCCGCGACGGTGTAGTAAGGCTCCAGCTCATCAACCTCGAACGCGCCCAAGTATCGCTGCCGCACCGCTCGCCCGGCCGATTCGATACCCTCGGCGACAAACACTCTTAGCGCGCGGCCGTCTGCCTTGTGGTTGAGAATTGCTTTATTCCCGTTGCTGAGAACCTGATCCCCAGATTGTCCTTCGCCCGAGTATTGAAAGATCGCAGCGTTGGCGTCCCATCCATCAAAGCTGTAGCCGAAAGAAGCTCCGCGCGACGGATCAGAGTAGATGAACACGTTCGCGGACCGCGACGAAGGTTGAATGCCTCCTTGTGTTGCGCCACCCCAAATTGTGGAGCGTTGCTCTCGCCCAAGAAACTCGCCGGGCAACAACGTCCACGCGAGAGGTTCGTCGGCCATGACGGGTTCTTGGCTTTCTGTAGGGTGACGCCAGGATAGGTGATCTTCACCGGTTGCGCCAAAGACCTTACTAGTCCTCCGCTGGCCCCATCCTCTCGACGCATCCACAGCTGACGATCGTGCCTACCGCTCACCACAACGCCGCACCATAACTTCGTCGTCATGATCATCGAAGCCGGCCACGATTTCATTCCCATCCTCGAGCCCCTGCTGCATCGGGACGAAGCGAGTCGGCGTGGCCTTTGGGTCGCGGCAATGGATGAGGATCTTCGATTTTGGTACGCCAAGTGCGCAGTGGCGTCGCTCCCTTGCTCAATGACTGAGTTGATTGAGCAAGTGATTGAGTCGCTCGACGCTGAGTTCGTCAAATATTTCGCTCTCGGTCGGCATACACGCCGAGCGGACGAGCTCGGCGAGGACTTCGACGACCGGCACCCGCTCGAGGCAGCAGCGTTAGAGCGAGGCTTCACAATGATCGGCTCTTTGAGCTTTGACGACGAGGGCTGGGTCGCCAGCTCAGGACCGGTCTATCGCTTTCATGACTACGGGCTGGAGTCCTACCCTCGCCCGGTCGTGATCCCCGGCCCGCACCCGATTGCGACGTGTGAGTGTCTTGCCTGCGCACGGCCCCGGTCCAAGGATGTACATTGAGTTGTACAACGAGGGAGTCTCTTGTGAAGACCATAACTTTTTCGGAATCACGCGCCAACTACGCGCAGACGCTCGACGCCGTCGTGAACGATCGCGAAGAAGTGATCGTCACGCGCATCGGTCACGAACCCGTAGTCATCGTGAGTCTCGACGACTACGAATCTTTGAAAGAGACCGCCTACCTGCTGCGCAGCCCCGAAAACGCGGCACGTCTACTCCGGTCGATCGACAACCTCGAAGCCGGCCGAGGCGTCGAACGCGCGCTCAGTGAATGAAGTACGTCTGGGATGAGTCCGCCTGGGCCGACTACGTCGAATGGCAGATCAACGACCGAAAGATCATCAAACGAATCAATGACCTGTTAAAAGATATATCCCGAAACGGCAACGAGGGTATCGGCAAACCTGAAGCCCTCAAATACGGGTTCAGCGGGTATTGGTCGCGACGGATCACCGAAGAACATCGGCTCGTGTACAAGATCGTTGGCGACGAAGTTCGGGTTGCAGGGTGTCGGTATCACTATTGAGGTTGCACGTTGGTGAGGTCTCGACAAGCTCGACCCACTTAAGTGCTCGGCCCGCCCTACGCGGCCGGCGTCTCCACCTTCAGCTCAGCCCCGAAGATGGCGACCAGCAGTTGGCCGGTCCACTCGATGAGGTCGGCATCCGCGAGCGGCACGCCGTCGCGCACCGGCAGCGGCACCGACACCGACTTCGTCTGGGCGAAGTAGCGCGCACCGGGGAACATGCGCTGCAGCCGCACCTGGATCGAGTCGGCGAGTTCCGTCGACGCGACGCGGAGGTTGCCGCCCGCGGTCACGACCTCTGAGAGTCCTGCCCTCTGCGCCATCCGTCGCAACCGGGAGACCGCGATGAGGTTCACCACCTGGGCCGGCGGCTCGCCGTAGCGGTCGGTCAGCTCCTCGAGCACGCGGTCGATCGAGTCGGCGGATGCCGTGGGCGACGACGCGGTCGACAGCTTCTGGTAGGCCTCCAGGCGCAGACGCTCGCTCTCCACGTACTCCTCCGGGATGTGCGCATCGACCGGAAGCTCCAGCCGCAGCTCGGTCTGGCCTTCCGCAACATCGCCGCGGAAGGTGGAGACGGCCTCACCGATCATGCGCAGGTAGAGGTCGAAGCCGACACCGGCGATGTGACCGGACTGTTCGCCGCCCAGAAGGTTTCCCGCGCCCCTTATTTCGAGATCCTTCAGCGCCACCTGCATGCCGGCGCCGAGCTCGTTGTTGGCGGCGATCGTCGCCAGCCGGTCGTGGGCGACCTCGCCGAGCGGTTTGTCGGCGTCGTAGAGGAAGTAGGCGTACGCCCGCTCGCGACCTCGCCCGACCCGACCGCGCAGCTGGTGCAGCTGCGACAGGCCGTACTTGTCGGCCCGGTCGATGATGAGGGTGTTCGCGTTGGCGATGTCGAGGCCGGTCTCGATGATGGTGGTGGAGACGAGCACGTCGAACTTGCGCTCCCAGAAGTCGACCATCACCTGTTCGAGCACGTGCTCCGGCAGCTGGCCGTGCGCGATCGCGACGCGGGCCTCCGGCACGATCTCGGCGAGGTGCGCGGCGACCCGGTTGATCGACGAGACGCGGTTGTGCACGAAGAAGACCTGGCCCTCGCGCAACAGCTCGCGGCGGATCGCGGCGCTCACCTGGCCGTCGTTGTAGGGCCCGACGAAGGTGAGGATCGGATGCCGATCCTCCGGCGGGGTGGCCAGCGTCGACATCTCGCGGATGCCGGTCACCGCCATCTCCAGCGTGCGCGGGATCGGCGTGGCGCTCATCGCTAGAATGTCGACATTCGTCTTCAGCTTCTTCAGCGCATCCTTGTGCTCGACGCCGAACCGCTGCTCCTCGTCGATGATGACCAGCCCGAGATCTTTGAAGTGGATGCTGGGACTGAGCAGGCGGTGGGTGCCGATCACGACATCCACCGTTCCATCCGCCATGCCGTCGATAGTCTCCTTCGACTCCTTGTCGGTCTGGAACCGGCTCAGCGCGCGCAGGTGCACGGGAAAGCCGGCGAACCGCTCGGCGAACGTCTCCAGGTGCTGCTTCACCAGCAGCGTGGTCGGCACCAGCATCACGACCTGCTTGCCATCCTGCACCGCCTTGAATGCGGCTCGCACGGCGATCTCGGTCTTGCCGTAGCCGACGTCGCCGGAGATGAGCCGGTCCATCGGGATGGGCCGCTCCATGTCGGCCTTGACCTCGTCGATGGTGGTCAGCTGGTCGGGCGTCTCCGCGAACGGGAAGGCGTCTTCCAGCTCCTGCTGCCACGGGGTGTCCGGCGGGAAGGCGTGGCCTCGGGATGCCATGCGGGCCGAGTAGAGCTTCACCAGTTCGACGGCGATGTCGCGCACCGCCTTGCGGGCGCGTCCCTTCGCGGCCGACCAGTCGGATCCACCCATCTTGCTCAGCGCCGGCGCCTCGCCGCCGACATACCGGGTCAGCAGGTCGAGCTGGTCGGTGGGCACGTAGAGCTTGTCGCCCGGGTAGCCGCGTTTCGACGGCGCGTACTCGATGAGCAGGTATTCGCGATTGTTCTTCACCGGGTTCCGGCCGCCGGTCGACACCTCGCGCTGCACCAGCTCCACGAACCTGCCGATGCCGTGCGTCTCGTGCACCACGAAATCACCGGCCTTGAGCTGCAACGGGTCGACGACGTTCTTGCGGCGGCTCGCGAGCTTCTTCACCTGCCGGGCGTCATAGCCGGCGGCACGACCATAGAACTCGCTCTCGCTCAGCAGCGCGAGTTTCAGCTCAGGGAGTTCGAAGCCGGACTCGACGGCGGCCTTCAAGAGGTACGCGACGCCCCCTTCGAGAACCTCGGGGAGCGACTCCACCAACCTCGCCGCAGACCCGTGCTCGCCGAGCGCCTCGGCGGCGCGCTCCACCTGGCCGTGACCCTGGGCGACGATCACCACCGACCAGCCGTCGGCGAGCCGGTCGCCCACGTAGTCGACGGCGCCAGCGGCATTGCCCTGAAAGCTGGGGACCGCGCGGCCGTCGACGCGCAGGTAATGGTCGCCATCAATTAGTTCGCTAGTTACCGGGATTATCTCGGCCGGCCTTCTTCCCTGTGAGGTCTCGACAAGCTCGACCAGCGGGGACGGGGCTGCCCCGCAGTCGAAGGTGCTGAGCGTCCACCAGGCACGGTCGCCGGCCGACTCGCGCAGGGCGTTCACGCTGAGGAACTCGCCCGACGCCAGGTCGATGGGGGCTTCGGCACCGGCGGTGGCCGCAT
>JAZJYU010000083.1:34936-42811 GCA_040390225.1 Actinomycetota bacterium
GATTCGTCTCGACCAGGCTGACCGCACGCGTGGCGACGCGCTCCGGCGCGATCACCGCGACCGCGGCATCCGGCGGCAGGTAGTGCGTGAGCGGCACGAGCCGGTCGACCAGCGCGGGTGCGAGCGACTCCATGCCGTCCACCGGGATTCCTTCCCCGATCTTTGTCAGCATCTGGGAGAGGCTCGGAAACTCGTGCTGCATCTCCCGCGCCCGCTGCCTCACGGCCGGCGTGAGCAGCAGTTCGCGGCTCGGCAACAACTCGACCCGGGGGATCGCGTCGGGCAGCGACCGCTGGTCGGCCACCGAGAACTCGCGGATCTGCTCCACCTCGTCGCCGAAGAACTCGATGCGCCACGGATGCTCGGCGGTCGGTGCGAACACGTCCAGAATGCCACCGCGAACCGCGAACTCGCCACGACGGGTAACCATGTCGACACGGGCGTACGCGAGGTCCACAAGACGGGTCGCCAACTCGGAGAGGTTGTAGCCGCGGCCGCCGGCCGTCAGTTCGATGGATGCCGTGCTGGTGAGATCGTCGGCCAGCGGCTGCAGGGCGGCGCGCACGCTCGCCACCACGATGATGTCGTGCTTCGGGTCGCGCTCCCACGCCGCGAGGTCACGCAGCGCGCGAATGCGCTTGCCGACGGTCTCGGCGCTGGGGCTCAGGCGCTCATGGGGCAGCGTCTCCCAGGCCGGGAACTCGATCACCTCGGCCGTCGGCGAGATGCTCGCGAGGGCCGCACGGAGCGACTCCGAGTCGCGGCCGGTCGCCACGATCGCGAGCAGGGCTTGCGGGCCACTGCGCGCATCCAGCAGGCCCGCCAGCAGCGGCGCCCTCAGCCCCTCCACGGACGAGAAATCGGCGCTGCGCTTCGACCATCTGAGGGCGTTATCGAACGTGCGGGCGCGCTGAAGCGCCGGGATTAAGCCCTCGAGGATCACCGGTTCAGCTTACGCGCGACCCCCGACCGATCCGGCCGCCCTAGCCGCCCTGGCCGCCTTGGCCGCCCTGGCGAAATGGTGGAGTCTTCGGGACTCTACAAAACAAGGATCTGAAGATGGCCCGGGGACGATCCGGTCCATTTGTCCTTGATTTGTAGAGTGCTGGAGGGGAGATTTGTAGAGTGCTGGAGGGGACTGGGCTACTCGAGTTATTCAGGACGTAGGTGCGGCTCTGAACAATAGGTCCTGAATAACGTGAACGTCGAGCAGGTAAGTCAGGACTCGGTGTGGAAGCGGAGCTGGGCCGCGGTGAGACCGTCGCGCGCGATCTGCTCCACCGCGTCAGCCGCGTCCGTCAGCAGGTTCGGCAGGGTCGCGCGTTCGGTCGAACCGAAGTCGCGCAGCACGAAGTCGGCAGCCGACTGGCGCCCGGGCGGGCGGCCGATGCCCACCCGCACCCGGGTGAATTCGGGGGTGCCGATCGCAGAGACGATGTCTTTGATGCCGTTGTGACCACCAGAGCCGCCGCCGAACTTCAGCCGGATGCGGTCGAACGGGATGTCCAGCTCGTCGTGAACGACGATCAGCTGAGCGGGTGGCAGTTTGTAGAACTTGAGAAGCGCTGCGACAGGACCACCGGACAGATTCATGAAACTGTTCGGCTTGGCCAGGATGAGCCGCGGCCCCTCGATGCCGGTACGCCCCTCGGCGACCATCGCGTTCGTCTTCTGGCTCTTGAACGACGAGCCGACGCGATGCGCCAGTTCGGCGAGCACCATCTGGCCGACATTGTGCCGGTTGCTCGCGTAGTCGGGCCCGGGGTTGCCGAGCCCGACTACGAGCCACTGGTGGTTGTCCAGTTGGTCTCCCTGTGCTTGCTACTACTCGGATTCCGCTTCGGCCGCGGTCTCGTCAGCAGCCTCGGCCTCAGCCTCAGCGGCCGTCTCCTCGGATTCGCCGAGGTCGGCGGCGGCAGCAGACGTCACGGCGACGATGAGCATCTCCGGGTCGCCGATGAGGGTGGATCCGGTCGGCAGCACGACATCTTTCGCGAGCAGGTGGAAGCCGTCTTCCTTGCCCTCGATGTCGATGACGATGCGCTCCGGGATGTTCGTTGCCTCCGCCTCGATGGAGAGCGTGTTCGCGTCCTGGTTGACGGTCGTTCCGCTGAACGACTCGCCCTCGAGGTGGATCGGCACGTCGACTGTGACCTTCTCGCCCTGGCGGATGATGACGAGGTCGATGTGCTCGATGATCTGACGCACCGGGTCTTTCTGCACATCTTTCACCAGCGCGAGCTGGCTCTTGCCGGCGATCTGGAGGTCGAGGATGGCGTTCGCCTTGCGCAGCAGCAGCGACACATCGTGGGCGGGCAACGCGAAGTGCTGGGGGTCGGTGCCGTGACCGTAGACGACGACGGGAACCTTGCCCGCTGCGCGAAGCTTACGGGCGACGCCCTTGCCGAACGTGGTGCGCGGCTCCGCCTCGATCTTGTTGGTGAGCTCTGCGTGAGCTTTCTTCTCGGACATGGTTACTCCTGTTGGTCTCTTGTGGTTTCAACTCGAACGCATCAAGCGTGAGGAATGAGACTCTTCAGTCCGCTCCACCGCGTCGATAACGGATGCCACACACGACATCCCTCGCCGAAGTACTGCGCTAGCTTACACTTTCTGCCGACTCCTGCGCGGCGCGTGCTCGCTTCGCAGCGCGGCCGCGCACCGATCGCACCACCACGGCCGACGCGAGCAGCATCGCACCCAGGGCGACCACGAATCCGAGTTCGAGCGCAGACCGCGCGCCGGCCTCCATGCCGTTGCCGCCCACGACATCCGAGTGCGCGATCGCCAGCGCGAACGCGTCGAAGATGAGGGCGATGATTCCGACCACCAGCGCCAGCGCTCCGCTGACGTACAACCCTGCGGACGACACCATGCCCGTGACCGCGACAGCACCCAGCACGGCCGCACCGAGGATCACGAACGACACGTCGGTGCGCGTGAGGAAGCCGAGACCGGCGATCACTCCGGCGACCGAGAGCACGACCGACAGGATGCCGCGCAGGAACGGCGATGACGAGACATCGGTCGGTCGGTGCGCGAACCAGGTGGCGACCGCGATCCCGAGGAAGAGCAGCCCCACGGCGAGCACGAACCCGAACGCGTACCACTGGCCGGCCGGCTTCACCAGCTGGTGGGAGAAGCCATGGAGGAAGGACTCGATGGAGGCGGCAAACGCCGGAACGAGCAGGCCGACCAGGCCGACGATCGTCACACCGACACCCGCGACGATGAGCCCGATCGACGACACGTGACCGGTCTGGATCACCATCAGCAGCAGGGCGATGCCCACCAGCGTGAGCAGGATGCCGGCGATGCGATTGAACTGCAGCTCGCCGTCCCCGAAGAAGATGACGGCCAGCCCGACCGGCGTGAGCACGACCGCCGTGACGATCCCGATGATGGCGCGAAGAACGGTCATGCGAACTCCTTCAGTGCAGTGTCGACGATCGATTCGGGTGAATCGTTGGAGTGCAGCTCGATCCGCATGCCGGGCTCGTCGGACGCGAGCGGTTCGAGCGTTGCCAGCTGCGAGTCGAGCAGGGAGGCCGGCATGAAGTGGCCCTCGCGGTGTGCGACGCGGGATTCCAGCAGCGCCCGCGACCCGTCCAGTTCGACGAACCGCGCGGCGGGTGCGTCAGCGCGGATCGCATCCCGGTATGCACGCTTCAGCGCGGAGCAGGCCATCACCATGCCGGTGCCCGCGGCTGCGGCCATCGCCCGGCCGACCGACGCGAGCCAGGGCCGGCGGTCGGCGTCGGTGAGCGGATGCCCGGCCGCCATCTTCGCGACGTTCGCTGCGGAATGCAGACTGTCGGCATCCTCGAACGGAACGCCCAGTCGCGCCGCGAGCAGCTGCCCGATGGTGGTCTTGCCGGAGCCGCTCACACCCATCACGACGATGAGCGGCGGGGTCGCTGACATGCGCCCGGTCGGTGACATGCGCTCAGAGTAGCCCGAGAAGGAACCGACTAGCCTGTTAATCGGTCGTACGAATCAGGGAGAGATCAGTGGTCGACGCAGTCGCAAACATCGGAGTGGTCGGCCTCGCCGTCATGGGTTCGAACCTGGCGCGCAACCTCGCCAGCCGCGAGGGGAACACGGTCGCCGTGTTCAACCGGTCGCATGAGAGAACCGACGCGCTGCTCTCGGAGCATCCAGAGGCCGAGTTCGTCGGCACCACCAGCTACGACGAATTCGCCGCGGCGCTCAGCAAGCCGCGCACGGCGATCATCATGGTGCAGGCCGGCAAGGGCACAGACGCCGTTATCGACGAACTGACGAAGGTCTTCGAGCCGGGCGACATCATCGTCGACGGCGGCAACGCCCTCTTCACCGACACCATCCGTCGCGAGAAGGCGGTGCGGGAGACCGGCATCAATTTCGTCGGCGCCGGCATCTCCGGTGGGGAGGAGGGCGCGCTCAAGGGACCGTCGATCATGCCCGGCGGCTCCGCCGAGGCGTGGCAGACGCTCGGGCCGATCCTCAAGTCGATCGCGGCGGTCGCCGAGGGCGAGCCGTGCGTCACGCACGTCGGCACCGACGGCGCCGGGCATTTCGTGAAGATGATCCACAACGGCATCGAGTACGCCGACATGCAGCTGATCGGCGAGGCCTACGACCTCATCCGCCGGGGCACCGGCAAGTCGCCCGCCGAGATCGCCACCATCTTCGAGGCCTGGAACACGACCGAACTGGAGTCGTACCTCATCGAGATCACCGCCGAGGTGCTCAAGCAGGTCGACGCGAAGACCGGCAAGGCGCTCGTCGACGTGATCGTGGACCAGGCGGGCGCGAAGGGCACCGGCGCGTGGACGGTGCAGACCGCTCTCGACCTCGGCATCCCGGTGTCCGGCATCGCCGAAGCCGTCTTCGCCCGCTCGCTGTCGTCGAAGCCCGCCCAGCGGGCCGCGGCATCGGATCTGCCAGGGCCGTCGGAGAAGTGGACGGTGAATGACCCCGACGCCTTCGTCGAAGACGTGCGGCTTGCGCTGTACGCGTCCAAGATCATCGCGTACAGCCAGGGCTTCGATGAGATCGTCGCGGGCGCCGATGAGTACAACTGGGACATCCACAAGGGCGACATCGCGAAGATCTGGCGCGGCGGCTGCATCATCCGCGCACAGTTCCTCAACCGCATCACGGAGGCGTACGCCGATGACCCGGGACTGGTCGCACTGCTGACCGCCCCGTACTTCCGTGACGCCATCGAGGGCGCTCAGGCCTCCTGGCGCCGGGTGGTCGTCGCGGCCGCCCAGGCCGGCATCCCCGCTCCCGCGTTCTCGTCGTCGCTCTCCTACTACGACGGCCTGCGCGCCGACCGCCTGCCTGCCGCGCTCACTCAGGGCCTGCGCGACTTCTTCGGTGCGCATACCTACAAGCGCATCGACATGGACGGCACCTTCCACACCCTGTGGTCTGGTGACCGGTCGGAGATCGAATCCGAGGGCTCCTCGCACTAGCATCACTGCATGCGCTTTCCCTACGGAGTAGCAAGCGGTGATGTCAGCCACGACAGCGTGGTGCTGTGGGTGAAGACCGAACCGGGCACGACCGTCGAGTGGCGCTGCGGCGAAACGCAGGGCACGGCCGTCAGCGATGCGAAGACGGGGTCGGTGCACGTTCCGGTGACTGGGCTCGAACCCGGTCTTCGGTACAGCTATTCGTTCTCGGCCGGCGGCGAATCGATCGACGCCGTGTTCAAGACGATCCCGATCGACCGCACGGTGCGGTTCGCGGTGATCTGCTGTGCGAAATACAACTCCGGCTTCTTCAACGCCTACCGGGCGATCGCCGACATGGACGACATCGACTTCGTGCTGGAGCTCGGCGACTACATCTACGAGGCCGCCGAGGTGCCGACCGGCAAGCAGACCCCCGGTGCGAACATCGGCCGGCCGATGGATCCGCTGAACAACTGCGTCAGCTACGAGGACTACGACACCCGGTACGCCCTCTACCGCACCGACAAGGACCTGCTCGCGCTGCACGCACGGCACGCGATCATCGCGACCATCGACGACCATGAGCTCTCGGACAACGCTTGGGAGGGCGGCGCCGACGAGCATGATCCTGCCACCCAGGGGCCATGGGCCGACCGGGTTCGCGGCGCCATGACGGCGTGGAGCGACTGGATGCCGACCATGCGACGCCCTCAGGACGGCGACCATGTCTGGCGTGAGATCGACCTCGGTGTCGCCGGCCGCATCCTGCTGTGCGAGACCCGGCTGAAGCGCAGCGACCCGAACGCCCCACAGGGCGAGACGAAGACCGCACTCGGCCTCGAACAGCGCGCCTTCATGCTCGACAGGCTCGCGGCGGGTGGCGACGGCTGGACCTTCCTCGCGGTGCCGTCGATGCTGTCCGACCTCGATCACGCGATGGGTGACGACGAGGCCCTGTTCGCCCTGCACAAACTGAAGCTCGCGGAGTCTGACTCGCCGAAAGACTTCCACGACCTGTGGGACAGTTTCGAATGGGAGCAGGACGGCCTCATCGACGGAGTCGCCAGACTGCCGCGCGGCGTCGCGCTGAGCGGCGACGTGCACTTCTCCGCCGAGTTCGTCAGCTGGCGCGACGCCGGAGTGTTCGACGAATGGACGGTGACCTCGATCACGTCGCCGAACCTGGACGACAAGATGGGCTGGCCGCGCGGCGCGGAATCCCTCGATTACGAGGCCGCACTGCTGCGCAATCTTCCCGACCTGCGCTGGTGCGACCTCGACAGCCACGGCTTCCTGGTCGTCGAGGCGGACCTGCAGTTCGCCGCGTGCCAGTGGTGGTTCGTCGACCAGGTGCGGGCCATCAGCGACGACTTCACCATGGGTCACTCTGTGGCCCTGCCCGCGCATCCGGAGGGCACCGTCGCCTGAACGGTGGGAGAATCGGCGGATGGACGAGTACGAGCTGGAGCCGGAACTCGCCGGCTACGTGCCGACGGAGGGTATCCCTCGTCGCCGCCACATGCTCGTCACCATGCGCGTGCTCGTCATCGTCGGAATCGCCTGCCTGGTGCTCCCCGGCATCTTCACGACCTGGAATGTCGCGTCGGCGACGGCAAACGACTCCTGCGCGGCGTGGGCGAAGTACGAGTCTCCCGCATCCACCGGTGACGACGCCCGGTTCGAGCTGATGGGTGCGTACGGAATCGGCTGGCAGTGCTACGCCACCGGCGGCTTCGGCGGCACGAAGCACGTGGCCAGCCTCGGCCTCATCCCGATCTCGCCGACGCTCAGCCCGGTGCCGAAACCCGCGACGAACAGCTAAGAGTCGTCTTCGGCGAGAAGTTGCTGCTGGGACTCACGCGCCAGCTGTCGTCGCCGCTGCGACATCCCGAGCAGCGGGAAGATGATGACCGACAGCATCCCGGCGGTGACGAGAGCGGTGGCGAACGCGGAGTCGATGAGGTGCCGCTGCACCCCGATCGTCGTCACCGCGATGATGATCGGCAGACTCGTCGAGCCGAAGAGCACCGTGGCGCGGCGATCGCCCCAACTCGAACCCTTCGGCACGACGAGCAGCGACGGCAGGCCGCGAAGCACGAGAAGTGCGACCAGGAAGATCGGAACGTAGATGAGGTGACGCGGTGCGTCGATGAGCGAGTGAAGGTCGAAATTCACGCCCGTCGTGATGAAGAAGATCGGCACCAGGAAACCGAATGAGATGGCCTCGATCTTCGTCTCGACGCTCTCCCGAGCGTGCGTCGTGGCCCCCGACGCGAAAATACGCCAGAGCACGCCCGCGACGTTGCCGGTGACGCGCCCCTTCGAGGTGCCGCCGCCGATCGTTTTCAGCATGTAGCTGGCTGACACGGCCAGAGACGCGCCGCTGCCGTCCAGCGCCGTGATCCGGTTGACGTACAGCATCGCCCCGAGG
>JAZJYU010000084.1:0-400 GCA_040390225.1 Actinomycetota bacterium
CACGGATGAGCTGTACGGCGCCGTGCCCGATGGCACGACCGATACCTACGACGCGAATCTGACCGACTACACGACAGCGGGGCTGGCAGGAACAGACACTCTCAATGCGATTACGATCTGGTTCAACATCGGGTACTCGTTCGCGGCGGCGGCATCCGTAGTCCACGACGCTCTTCCGATCGCCTACTACCTGGGCATGGCCTACACGGGTGCCGACCCGCTCTGGATGAAGGAGGTGCTGCCCTTCCGTCCCGACCCCGACACGGCGGCCTGGCTGGCCTGGCTCGACGCGCCGGCGAGCATCGCTCCACCCGCCGGGTGGGGCGGCTGGCTTCACCTGGGACTGTCGCGTGCCGATGTGCTGCTTGCCGTCGGCTCGAAGCTGCCGATCGAGCGGATG
>JAZJYU010000084.1:410-3734 GCA_040390225.1 Actinomycetota bacterium
CGGCGATCGCGGCCACCATCGGCTGGTCGCTCTCCGCGACGGCCCGCTATGCCGTGCGATGGGCGAGAGTCGGCTGTTTCCCCACCCTGGCGCAGTTCCAGTCGCTGGCCCGTCACGGCGTCGAGCACATCGACCCGTCCCGGAGCGCCATCGACGCCCTGGTGGCCGAGGTCGAACTCCTTGGCATTCGTCCGATGCCCGAACGCACGGAGCTGGCTGTCTTGCTGACTATTCTGGGCACGCGCCGCGAGGTGCTCAACGCACTGCAGCATTCCCCTGCCGAACCGGAAAGAACGCGATGACCATCAGGAGCCGCACCCAGTACGAGTACGCACTCCAGGCGCTGGGAATCTGCGTGAGCGCGCGCATCCCGGTACTGCTCTGGGGCAATCCCGGGGAGGGTAAGACGGCGGTCGTCGAGTCCGCGGCTGCGCAGGGCTGGCTCGTGGAGACCGTGATCATCACCCACAGCGAACCCTCCGACTTCGCCGGGCTGCCCGTGGTCGCACCGGACGGTTCCGTGCGTCTCGCCCCGCCCGCCTGGGCCAGGCGCCTCGCCGATCACGCGGGTCCGTCGATCGCGTTCTTCGATGAGTTCTCCACCGCATCGCCGGCGCTTCAGGCGGCCGCACTCCGGCCGCTCACGCACTACGAGGTCGGTTCGCTGCAGCTGCCGCCGACGGTCTCCTTCGTGGCGGCGGCGAACCCTGCGGATGTCGCGGCAGCCGGCTGGGAGCTGGCGGCTCCCACCGCATCCCGCTTCGTTCACCTGGACTGGGGGATGCCATACGACGTGTTCGCGGAGGGACTGGTGACGGGCGCATGGCCCATCCTCCCCGCACACTCCGAGCCGGAGAGCTACCGGGACCTCCTGAGCTCCGAGCGCGTGCTGGTTTCGGGCTTCCTGAGGGTGCGCGAGTCGCAGCTCAGCGTCATCCCGGCGAACGCGGCCGAGCGCGGGCGAGCCTTTCCCACCCCACGCACCTGGGACTACGCGGCGCGTCTGTCCGCGTTCGCCCGTGCGGTCGGCGCGGGTGCGGAGGTGCGCCAGCTGCTTGTCGCCGGGTGCGTCGGCGATGCAGCGGCCCACGAATACCTGCGCTGGGTCGCCGCACAGGACCTCGCCGACCCCGAACGGCTTCTCGACGATCCTGCCTCGGCCGACTTCACCCAGATGCGGGCGGACCGCGTATTCGTGACCCTGCAGGGGGTGCTGGCCGCCTTCGCCCGCCAGCCGAGCGAAGGGCGCTGGGCCGCGGCGATCGAGCTCTGCGCGCGTGCCGCAGAGCAGGTCGGCATCGACCCGGCGGTCCCCGTGGTCCGTTCGCTGATGCGTGCCGGACTGAGGCCCGACGGCAGTGCGGTGCCATCATCGATCAAGATCTTCGCCCCGGCGCTGGCTCTCGCCGGTCTGCTTCCCACGGCGCCGTGAACCTCGACCTGGGGAAGATCGCCGCCGCGAAACTCTGGCTGATCAGCGCGCCGCCCGAGCCGAAGACGGAGGAGAGTCCGCGGGATCTGCCGTACCTCGCGTCCGCGCTCTACGCGCTCATCACGGTGGCCAGCTCCGACGTGGCTCGTGTCACGTGCGACGAGTGGTGGCGCGTCTATGTGAATCCGCAGTGGCTGGCCCGCGCCGGTATCCGCGAGATCGGCGAGGAGCTCGCCCACGTCACCTGGCATCTGCTGGCGGACCATGCCGACCGTGCCCGTGACCAGGATGTCGACCGCTCCACGGCATCCGCCTGGAAGACCGCGGCCGACATCACCGTCTCCCACACCCTGCAGCCGGACCGACTGCGGCCCGAAGACCTGCCGACGGCCGCTGACCTTCGCCTGCGAAGCGGGCTCTCCGCCGAGCAGTATTTCGCGCTCATCAGCCGCCTGCCGGCCGGCGGTCCATCGTCGGATGACAGCGGTGACGCCCCGGAGGGCTGCGGGAGCGGTGCCGATGGTCTCGCCCGCTCGCACGAGCACGGCCCCGATGCGGACCTCGGCGCGGTCGGCTCCCTCGACGCCCGGGAGATCCGGCGCCGGGTGGCGATCGAGTATCGGGAGCACGCCACGGGGCGCGGTCACGAACCGGGGGATGCTCTTCGCTGGGTGGAGGAGACGCTCGACCCGCGCATCCCGTGGCAGTCCATCCTCACCGGCGCCGTACGCCGGGCGGTCGGCTGGGCGGTCGGCCGTGGTGACTTCACCTACTCGCGACCATCCCGTCGGGCGAGCTCGACCCCCCGCATAGTGCTTCCGGGCCAGCACCGTCCGGTGCCGCGCCTGGCCATCGTGGTCGACACCTCGGCGAGCGTGGATGACGAACTGCTGGCGCGTGCCCTCGCCGAGGTGGACGGCGCGATCGCCGGACTGGGCGTGCCCGGATCGAGCGTGACCGCCTATTCGGTGGACGCCGCCGTGCACACGATCAGCCAGGTACGGCGGGCGAGCGACATCACCCTCGTCGGCGCGGGGGGCACCGACCTGCGTCCCGGCCTGCGCGTGGCCGAGGCTGAACGCCCGCGACCCGACGTGATCATCGTCTTCACCGACGGTGATACCCCGTGGCCTGCCACGCCGCCGGCCGGTGCCGCGGTGATCGCGGTGCTGCTCGGCCGCAGCCGGGAGCACCTGCCGAAGAGTCCGGACTGGGCCATCCGGGTCGAGTGCGTGCAGTAGCGCCGACTAGTCCGTCGCGATCTTCCAGGCTCCGGCAGCGCTGGTGGGCTGGGCACTCCTCGGCGGGGCGCCTTGACCAACGTGACGATCGAGAAACGCAGACTCTCGCCGATGTCATGTTGGATATTGACCACTTCCCAGCCGTCCGGGGCATACTCGTTCAGCGCACTCGTCAGGTCCGGCTGCTCGCACTGAATCGGTGGAGTGCCGTAGAACTGGCCGTCCCGACCCCACTCTATTTCAACGACTCGGTACTCCATGGGCAGTCTCCTTCAACTCGGGTGTGCGACAGCCTGTTGAAGTTGAGCATGGATCGCTATACGGACGGCCGATCTGCCGGCCGGAGCACCTCGGGGAGTGGTGGCTGGACGACACCGACATCGAGCCGGTCGTCGACCCGATGCGACGATGGATGCTGGACCTTCTTCTCGCGGACGGTGGCGGCACGGCCACCAGTCTCAGCGAGTATCTCCCGGTCACCCGCCAGGCGGTCTCGAAGTACCTCGCGGTGCTCGACCGCGTCGGGCTGGTCACCTCGGCCCAGGTCGGCCGAGAGGTGAGGTACGAGGTGGATGACGCACAATTCGCGAGAGTCGTCGCACAGTCGGCCCAGATCGGGTCCGCGTGGGATGCGCGACTCTCGCACATCAA
>JAZJYU010000084.1:3744-4219 GCA_040390225.1 Actinomycetota bacterium
GCCGAGTCGCTGCAGCTTAAGCTGGAGGAATGACCCTCGGCGAAGCAGAAGAGCGCGTGTCCACCTGGTTCATCACCGGATGTTCCACCGGGCTCGGCCGGGCGCTCGCAACGGCGGTGCTCAGCGCCGGACACAACGCGGTGGTGACTGCTCGCGATGTCACACAGGTACAGGATCTCGTCGCGACCTATCCCGATACTGCGCTGGCATTGTCACTGGACGTGACCGAGCAGGCCCAGATCGACCAGGCGGTCGAGCAGGCGATCGCTCGTTTCGGTCAGCTCGATGTGCTGGTCAACAACGCGGGCTATGGGTATCGCGCTGCCGTCGAAGAGGGCGAGGATGACCAGGTGCAGCGGCTTTTCGACACCAACTTCTTCGGTCCCGTCGCGCTGATCAAGGCCGTGCTGCCCGGGATGCGTGCCGCGAGGCGGGGTGCGATCGTCAATCTCTCCTCGGCGGGTGCGCGCCTTGC
>JAZJYU010000085.1:0-2647 GCA_040390225.1 Actinomycetota bacterium
GACGGGAGGATCGTGAGAATCTCAGCGCTGGCCATGGGCAGCTCGACGTCGCCGGGACGAACGAAGTACCCGTGCAGCGAGTGGATCGCACGTCCGTCGATCGTGCGCTGGGCCGCGACGAGCGACTGCCCGAGCACTTGGCCGCCGAACACGCGAAGGTTCGGGATCCAGCCGCTGCGTCCCATGAAGATGTCTTCGCCGGTGCGTGCGCAGGTGTCCGTGAGGTCGAGGATCCCGATTGCCTCAGAGAGAGGATCGCTCACGAGGGGTGGCGGCTGCCCGGCACGCGGATCGTGCCTTCCTGCGCGACGCTGGCGATGAGCGTGCCGTCGCGGGAGAAGAACCTGCCGAAGGAGAGGCCACGCCCTGCGGTCGCGTTCGGGGACTCTATGTCGTATAGCATCCATTCGTCCACTCGCACCGGACGGTGGAACCACATCGCGTGATCCAGGCTGGCGATCTTGAGCCCGGGGTGCTGCCAGGGCACTCCGTGTCGTCGAAGGATCGGCTCGAGGATGCCGTAGTCGCTGAGATAGGCGAGCACCCCTTGGTGCAGGGCGGGGTCGTCTGGCATGGCGCCGGCCGTGCGGATCCACAGTTGCTGAGCGGGCTTCCGGTCGTCGTCGACGGAGCTGAACACGGGGGAGTCGATGTAGCGCACCTCCCACGGGGTCGGGAGTCCGCCGACGGGCATCGAGCCGGTGTCCGAGATCGACTCCGGGTCGGGCAGATCCGCCGGCATCGTGATCTGGTGCTCGAGGCCCTCATCGTCGATCTGGAAGGACGCGATCATGGAGAAGATCGGCAAGCCGTCCTGGTATGCCTGCGATCGCCTGGTGGCGAAGGATCGCCCATCATGGATGCGGTCGACCGAGAACGTGATCGGCTTCGACGTGTCGCCCGGGCGCAGGAAATAGCCATGCATCGAGTGGATCACGCGACCTTCGATGGTGCGTTGTGCCGCGACCAGGGCCTGTCCGAGCACCTGGCCGCCGAAGATACGGTCGCCCGGCATCGGATGGCTCCTGGCGGTGAAGATGTCTTCACTCGTTCGGGCGTGGGTGTCGGTCAGATCCAGGGTGTGGAGAAGGACGTCGAGCGCCTCGGACATGGTGTTCCCCTTATCGCGTGCTCCTATAGTTTAGAGAGCAGATGAGCCAGACATTCTCCCTCGTTGACTCCCTCTCCCTCGGCGATCTCCAGGTCTACCTCGGTCGCGCGGGGCGCATAGAGGACGGTTCGGTGCGCCTGATCTCGGGTTCCGGTGTGTTGGCCGTCTATGTGGCGGTCATCTACCCGTCGGGTTTGCTCGATGAGAGCCCGACCATTCTGGGCCTTCGCACCTTTGCGCTTGCCGACCGCGAGGACTTCGACGCCGTCGTGCCGGTGCGTTCCCTGCTGGAACGCCTCTCCCGGCTGCAATCCGAGATCGTGGACCCGACGGCTCCGGTCACGGTGAGCCTTCCGATGCAGGTGAACACGGTCACGTGGGCGGCCATCTCTCCACCGAAGGGTGGCTGGAATCGCATCGGTGAGTTCCCGGCGCAGTCGCTCGACGCTGTGGCCCGCACAGGAATCGACGAGGTCGCGACCGCGGTCCCGGAGGGTACGGGCGAGCAGATCGTACGGAGAGTGCGCACCGAGGTGTGGGGCCGACCGATCGACGGCCTGGAGTACGTTCCCGCCGGGGCCGGATTCGCCGCGGTGAGCCTCGGTTTTCTCGGTGATCTCGCCGGTGCCCAGGAGGCGGTGCGCATCTACGAAACGGGTCCGTGGACGCGCCTCACCACGCAGCGCGGGCACGTGCTGGTCAAGCGCCGGGCCTGGTCGTTGCAGCGCTGATGAGTTCCAGTAGCGACCTTTCAGGCAACGATGGCGTCCGGTTGGTGGATGACGAGGTCGTCAGCAAACACTGGCATGTGTTGCGGCGCATCACCTTCGACCTGCGGCGCCCCGACGGCACCTGGACCACGCAGCAGCGCGAGATCTACGATCGCGGCAACGGGGCGACCATCCTGCTCTACGACACCGCGCGCCGCACGGTGCTGCTGGGGCGGCAATTCCGGCTCCCGACCTACGTGAACGGCAACCGGGACGGCATGCTGGTCGAAACCGCTGCCGGCCTGCTCGACGACGATGATCCCGAGACGGCGATCCGCCGTGAGGCCAGCGAAGAGCTCGGTGTCACGGTCGGCGAGCTTCAGCATGTGTTCGACGCCTGGATGAGTCCGGGTTCCGTGACCGAGCGGGTGCACTTCTTCGCTGCGCCCTACACCGCCGAGAATCGCACTCACGCCGGGGGCGGACTGGCGGAGGAGGGCGAGCACATCGACATCCTCGAGCTCGATTTCGCCGAGGCGCTCGCCTGGACCGCCGATGGCCGGATCGCCGACGGCAAGACCATCATGCTGCTTCAGTGGGCCGCGCTGAACGGTCCATTCAGCGGGCTGGTCGACAGCTAGGTCAGTTCTTCCGCAGCTCCACGATCGGAATGATGCGGGAGGTCTTCTTCTCGTACTCGGCGAAGCCGGGGTTTGCCGCCGAGAACTCGGCGTACAGCTCGTCGCGCTTGTCTTTCGGCACGACGACAGCGGTCGCCTCGTAGGTCGCGATGCCGTTGTCGGTCGCAAGCTCTACACCGACCCGC
>JAZJYU010000085.1:2657-4689 GCA_040390225.1 Actinomycetota bacterium
GTGTCAGCACCCGCTTTGGACGCGATCACGTAGACGGTCCCGTCTTTCTGGAACGACATCACGGGCGAAACCCGCTTTTCGCCGGACTTCGCACCTGTCGTGGTCATGAGCACGAGCTTGGCGCCTGCGAAATACCCGCCGACCTTGCCATCGTTTTCGCGGAATTCGTTGATGATCGCAGTGTTGTGGTCGGCCATGTGGCAATCCTACGACCGTGCGGCGGACCGTCCGGCGACTCTCCCAGAGAACAGGCAGCCGCCCAGGAAGGTTCCCTCAAGGGAGCGGTAGCCGTGCACGCCGCCGCCACCGAATCCGCTGGCTTCGCCCGCCGAGTAGAGCCCTGGGATCGGCTGGCCGTCACCGCCGAGGGCTCGACCGTCGAGGTCGGTCTCGATGCCACCGAGTGTCTTGCGTGTGACGACATGCAGTTTGACCGCGATCAGCGGACCGGCCTTCGGATCGAGCAGCTTGTGCGGCTTCGCGACGCGGATCAGTTTGTCGCCGCGGTAGTGCCTGGCCTGGCGGATGTCGTTGACCTGCGAGTCTTTCGAGAACGGGTTGTCGAATTCCCGGTCGCGCGCTTCGACCTCTTGGCGCACCCGGGCGAGGTCGATCGGCACCTCTGGTGAGAGCCTCTGCATCCCGGCGAGCAGCTCGTCGAGGGTGTCGGCGACCACGAAGTCGGCTCCGCGCTGCTTGAACGTCTCGACCGGGCCGGGAGCGCCGGGGCCGATCCGCTTTGCGAGCAGGCGATAGTCCTTGTTGGTCAGGTCAGGGTTCTGCTCGCTCCCCGAGAGCGCGAACTCCTTTTCGATGATCTTCTGTGTGAGCACGAACCAGCTGTGATCGTGCCCCGTAGTGCGCAGATATTCGAGCGTGCCCAGAGTGTCGAAACCTGGGAACAACGGCACCGGCAATCGCTTGCCCGTGGCGTCCAGCCAGAGCGACGACGGTCCGGGCAGAATGCGGATTCCGTGCTTGTCCCACACCGGGCTGTGGTTCTGGATGCCCTCCACGTAGTGCCACATGCGATCGGTGTTGATGAGGCGAGCCGGTACTCCCGCCAGCATCGTCTTCGGTGCCGTGCCGTGCCGCTTCGGCCAGTTCTTGCGCACCAGGTCGTGGTTACCGCCGATGCCGCCGCTCGTGACGATGGTGGCGCCGGCTCGCGCTTCGAAGTCGCCAGTCACCGTGCGGTTGCTCGGGGCGCCCCGTTCCGCGTCGTCGGGTGCGAGAACCGCCCCGCGTGCCCCGACGACAGCACCGTGCTCGACCACCAGCTCATCCACGCGATGACGGAATGACAGCGTGACGAGTCCCGAGTCGACGCCGGCACGCACTCGACGGATGAACGGCGCGAGCACAGCTGGGCCGGTGCCCCAGGTGATGTGGAATCGTGGCACGGAGTTGCCGTGTTCCATGGCGGTGTACCCGCCGCGTTCGGCCCAGCCGACGATGGGGAAGAACCTCACACCCTGCTGACGCAGCCACGCGCGCTTCTCGCCGGCCGCAAAATCCAGGTAGGCCTCCGCCCACTGGCGTGGCCAATAGTCCTCCTCGCGGTCGAAGCCCGCTGACCCGAACCAGTCCTGGCGTGCGAGGTCGAGCGAGTCCTTCACGCCCATCCGGCGCTGCTCGGCCGAGTCGATGAGAAACAGTCCGCCGAACGACCACCAGGCTTGACCGCCGAAGCTGGCTTCCGGTTCCTGCTCGAGGATCCTCACGCTCCTGCCGGCGTCCACCAGCTCTGCGGCTGCGACGAGCCCGGCCAGGCCCGCGCCGATAACGATCGCGTCAGATGTACTCGTGGTCGTTGTGCTCGCGGTTGTGGTCGCTGTCGGCATCAGGTGGCTCCTTCGTCACGCACGATCTATCGTTCCAACGCTAGCCGTTCGCATGTTCCAGTTCGCGCATGAGTGGTTGTTTGCTGGGCATGGGCATGGGCATGGGCATGGGCCGGGGTGTTTGGGTGGGGTCGGTGTCTGGTGGTGGGGTCAGCCAGTAGGTTCCGTCGTGTCGTTCGATGATCCAG
>JAZJYU010000086.1:0-11835 GCA_040390225.1 Actinomycetota bacterium
GGAAATCATGCAGGAACGACACCCCCGCGTCCGACGCCCGGAACAGGCGCGCAGCAAACACCACGAGAGCCATCGCTACGATCACGATCGGGATGATCCAGACCAGTTTGAACCAGCGGCTTGCTCGAAAGCCCGCGGCTGTGCGGGTGGGAACAGTCATGGCATCACACTATCGTTCGATAGGAATATCTTGATGACGAGATACTTATGGTCTCCCTGAGTTTCTCACCAGTACTCTCGTATCGTAACGCGTACACTTCATTGCGGAAGTAGGAAACAGCATGCAGCTCTCAGGAATCTCGGCCGTCGTCACCGGGGCCGCCTCCGGCCTTGGCGCGGCCACCGCCGCGGCGCTCGCCGCGAAAGGCGCGAGCGTGATCGGCCTCGACCTGCCGTCGCAGGTGGAGGCGCACGCAGCATCGGCCCCCGCCGGCGTGCGTCTGGTCGGTGCCGATGTGACCAGCGAAGAAGATGTCGCGGCCGCGCTCGCCACCCTCGAGGGTGGCTCGCCGCTGCGGCTGGTCGTGAACTGCGCCGGGATCGGCCCCGCCAAACGGATTCTCGGTTCGAAGGGCGTGCACGATCTGGCCACCTTCCAGAAGGTCATCGGCATCAACCTGATCGGCACGTTCAACGTGCTCCGCCTCGCGGCCGAGGTGATCGCGGCGACCGAGCCGGTCGACGAGTTCGGCCAGCGCGGCGTGATCATCAACACGGCATCCGTTGCGGCGTTCGATGGCCAGATCGGCCAGATCGCCTATTCGGCCTCCAAGGGCGGCGTCGTGGGAATGACGCTGCCGGCAGCGCGCGATCTGGCACGCAACGGAATCCGCGTGAACACGATCGCTCCCGGAATCGTCGACACTCCGCTGCTCGCGGCGCTCGGCCCCGAGGTCAACCGGGCTCTCGCGGAAAGCGTGCCCTTCCCGCACCGTCTCGCCCGCCCCGACGAGTTCGCCCAGCTCGTGATCATGATCGCCGAGCACGACTACCTCAACGCCGAGACCATCCGCATGGACGGCGCAATCCGCATGGCCCCACAGTAAGGACAGCACAATGCCAGGTTCAGTCATCGTCGCCGGAGCCCGCACGCCGATCGGTCGCCTGCTCGGGGGTCTTTCGAGCTTCAGCGCCGCCGAACTCGGCGGCATCGCCATCGGCGCCGCCCTCGAGCGTGCCAAGGTCGCACCGGCCGACGTCGAGTACGTCATCATGGGCCAGGTGCTGACCGCCGGTGCCGGTCAGCTGCCGGCCCGCCAGGCGGCCGTCGCGGCGGGCATCCCGATGACCGTCCCGTCGACGACGGTCAGCAAGGTGTGCCTTTCGGGTATTCAGGCGGTCATCCTCGCCGACCAGTTCATCCGCTCCGGCGACTTCGACGTGATCGTGGCGGGCGGCCAGGAGTCGATGTCGAAGGCCCCCCACCTGCTGCCCGGTTCCCGGCTCGGAACGAAGTACGGTGCGATAACGATGGTCGACCATATGGCGATCGACGGGCTCGAAGACGCCTTCACCGCGGAGGCGATGGGGTTGCTCACCGAGACGGTCAACGACAAAGACCCGATGAGCAGGCGCTCGCAGGACGAGTTCTCCGCCCGCTCTCACCAGCTCGCGGCGTCGGGTGACTTCTCCGGTGAGATCGTCAACGTGGAGGTGAAGCAGCGCAAGGGCGACCCGCTCGTCATCTCCGCCGATGAGGGCATCCGCCCCGACACCACGGTCGAGACGCTCGCCGCACTGCGCCCCGCATTTCGCGCAGACGGCACGATCACGGCGGGCAACGCGTCGCCGATCTCAGACGGCGCCTGCGCGATGGTCGTCATGGACAAAGACAAGGCGGAGGCCGACGGCATCGAATGGCTGGCCGAGGTCGGAGCGCACGGAATGGTCGCCGGGCCCGACTCGAGCCTGCAGTACCAGCCGGCCAACGCCATCCGTCTCGCCTGCGAGCGTGAGGGCATCACCCCGGCCGACCTCGACCTGATCGAGATCAACGAGGCCTTCGCGGCGGTCGGCCTCGCGTCGGCGGCCGAGCTGGGGGTGCCGATCGACAGGGTGAACGTCAACGGGGGCGCTATCGCAGTTGGGCACCCGATCGGGATGTCCGGCGCGCGCCTGGTGCTCCACCTCGCGCTCGAACTGAAGCGGCGCGGCGGCGGCATCGGTGCTGCGGCGCTCTGCGGCGGTGGCGGTCAGGGCGACGCACTGATCGTGCGAGTGCCGAAGGGCTGATCGGGCGGCTCTGGGAGCGCCGTTACACTTGACCGGTGTCGACGCTCTCGGATCTCGTACTGGCCCAGGGCCGGTCGGACGAGGCGGATGTCGAGTGGCTGCACCTGCTCGTCGGCGACTGGCAGCTGCTGGCCGACCTCGCGTTCGCCGACATCGTGCTCTGGGTTCCGACCCACGAGGCCGGCTTCGTCGCCGTGGCGCACGCGCGGCCGTCCAGCTCGGCGACGCTGTTCTACCGCGACTTCGTCGGGCAGAACATCAAACCGGAGTGGATGAAGCAGGTCACCGACGCCTTCGAGTCCGCGCAGATCGTCGACTCGGCCGCGCCCGACTGGTATGAGGAGACCCCCACCCGGGTTCGCGCGGTTCCGGTGTTGCGCCGGCTCTCGGCCGGCGGCACGCAGACCACCCCGTCACCGATCGCGGTGATCACGCGTCACACCAACCTGAGTGAGGCCCGCACGCCGAGTCGTCAGGAGCTCACCTTCAACGAGTGTGCCAACGACCTGTTCGCGATGATCGCCGCCGGCGACTTTCCCGACCTGGGGGCGCCATCCGGCCCCCGCCGCGGCGCGCCACGCGCCTCCGATGGCCTGCTGCGCCTCGATGTGGACGGCATGGTCACCTTCGCGAGCCCGAACGGCCTCTCGGCGTTCAACCGCATGGGTTTCGTCGGTGAACTCGAGGGGGAATCCCTCGCCGAGGTCACGACCTCGCTGCTCAGCGGCAAACTCATCGTTGACGAGTCGCTTCCTCTGGTGGTGACCGGCCGGGCGCCATGGCGCACCGACATCGAGGCGCGAGGTGTGACGGTGTCGCTTCGCGCCATCCCCATTCGCGACCGGGGCGAGCGCATCGGAGCGATCGTGCTGTGCCGGGATGTCACGGAGCTGCGGCACCAGGAGCGCGAGCTCATCACGAAGGACGCCACCATCCGCGAGATCCATCACCGGGTGAAGAACAACCTGCAGACGGTGGCATCACTGCTGCGCATTCAGGCCCGCCGGTCGCACTCCGACGAGGCGCGCGAGTCGCTCAACCAGGCGATGCGGCGGGTCGCCGCCATCGCCGTCGTGCACGACACGCTCAGCGAGGGGCTCAACCAGAACGTCGACTTCGATGTCGTCTTCGACCGGGTGCTGAAGCTCATCGCGGAGGTCGCGTCGACTCACGGCACGAAGGCGCACCCGGTGTTCACGGGTAGCTTCGGAGTGCTGCCCAGCGAATACGCGACACCGCTGTCACTCGCCCTCACGGAGCTGGTGACCAACGCGGTCGAGCACGGGCTCGCCGGGCGCGAAGGAGTGGTGGAGATCATCGCCGAGCGCTCGGATTCGACCCTGAGCGTCACCGTGCGCGACAACGGCAGCGGACTGCCCGAGGGCAAAGTGGGTTCCGGCCTCGGAACCCAGATCGTGCGCACCCTCATCCAGGGCGAGTTGAGCGGAACGATCGACTGGCACACGATGGTCGGTGATGGCACCGAGGTGACCATCGATATTCCGCTGACGTGGCTGAAGGTCTCCGCCTGATCAGGCGGATCGAGCACGCAGAAGTCTCACCGGCGAATTGCGCCGCGAGGGCGACAGGATCGACCCGCTCGGGTGGCTAGGAAGCGCGGCGCGCCCGTGCGGCGCGACGCTTGAGCGCACGACGCTCGTCTTCGCTGAGGCCGCCCCAGACACCCGAATCCTGACTGGTCTCGAGCGCGTACTGAAGGCACATCTCGGTGACGCTGCACCGGCCGCACACTGCCTTCGCCTTGTCGATCTGGTCGACGGCGGGCCCGGTGTTCCCCACGGGGAAGAACAGTTCGGGGTCGGCGGTGAGGCATGCGGCTTTGTCGCGCCAGTCCATCTGTGGTGCTCCTTATGTGTTGCGAACGCAGGGAAATCCCATTCCCGGCAGAGGCCGATAGGCCAAGATTCGGGTGGAGAAATAAATGAATTTCGGGATACGCCCACCGCCCTGTGGGTGCAAATCAACCTCACATAGAATCTCATATTGGTTGTAGCAAATCAATAGTCGATCGGGGTTACTAGCTGTGAGCGAACCGAGTGCCACACGTCGGCCCATACTGCTTCTGGTGCTCTCAGCGTTCCTCTACCTCGAGGCCGTGGCGCTCGCCGCGCTGACGGCGCTACTCGTGGTGGATGCCGCGCTGCAGCATCCGGACTCCTACCTCAGCGCTGTCGCCCTCATCGCGCTCGCCGCCGTCGCCACCGTCTGGCTCGCCATCATGGCGACGCACAGCCTCGCTCGGCGGCCGTGGATTCGGGCCGGCGCGGTCACCTGGCAGCTGCTGCAACTGGTGATCGGTATCACGATCGTCGTCGGGGGGCAGCCGCTCGGCTGGGTGCTCGTCGTCGTAGCGGTGCTGGTGATCGTGCTCGTCTTCGCGCCGTCCGTCACCGCGGTGACCCGGCGCGATCCGCGCTAGCCGTCCGCGCTGCTACGAGTCCAGACCGAGCTTCTTGCGAAGCGAGGCCACGTGGCCGGTCGCCTTCACGTTGTAAAGGGCGAGCACGACATCCTCGTTCTCATCCAGCACGAAGGTCGACCGCAGTGTGCCGGTGACCGTCTTGCCGTACATCGACTTCTCGCCGTAGGAGCCGTACGCGTTGTGCACGACGAGGTCCTGGTCGCTGAGCAACGGGAAGTTGAGGCCCTGCTCCTGCTGGAACTTCTTCAGCGGACCGATCGGATCTTTCGAGATGCCGAGCACCTGGTAGCCGGCCGACTTGAGCGAGTTGATGTTGTCGCGGAAGTCGCACGCCTCCGTCGTGCACCCGGGAGTGGATGCCGCGGGGTAGAAGTACACGATGACCTTCTTGCCCCTGTAGTCGTCCAGCGAGACGCTCGCGCCATCCTGGTCGGTGAGGGTGAACGTGGGGGCCTTCTGGCCGGGCTCGAGCTTCATGAGCGCTCCTTCTGTCGCCTCAAGTCTAGGCACGCGCCCGATTTGCCGGAGGCCCGCCGTGGCCTGCTAATGTTGACCCTTGGTTCTACGCACCTCTAGCTCAATTGGCAGAGCAACTGACTCTTAATCAGTGGGTTCTGGGTTCAAGTCCCAGGGGGTGCACCAAAAGCGCTGGTTCGGCGATTCTCCTGTTGAATCGTCGGCTCGGCCGATTCCCCTGAGTGATGCTTCTGCCTTATCGCTGCGCCCGAAACCGGCGGCCGGTGATGGCGCTCGGCGTGATGCGAACGTAGTTCCACTTGGTCGTGGGGCTGAGTGACTTCAGCTCGTTGACACCGGATGTCTCGATTTCGATGTCGAAATTCACACGCTCTGCGCGTCCGCGCACCACGACGCTCCATCGGTGCCGGTTGGCTGTGCCATCGGCCTCGAAAGCGACGATGGGATCTCCGGTGAGATCGATCATCTTCTTTCCCGGGGCGGTCCTGAAATAGAGCAGCCCGTCGTTGACCGTGTAGTTGACCGGGAATATGTCGACGCCGTCGATCGCCGTCAGGGCGAGGCGACCGAGGTCCTTGGTGCCGAGCAATCGCCAGCATTCGGCAGGGCCCAGGTCTTCTGTCGCTGGAATGTCAACCCTGTGAACTGCGCTGATCATGCCTACCTCTTCCTCAGACGACGTTGCGGGGTTGCCCCCGGCTGTGGAGTCACACGCAACCCTCTCGCTGATGACGTGCATCGTGCAGGGCATAAGGTCCCGTTGCCCGGCAGCGTGATAGCTCGTCCGCCGAATCGGCGATCTCTGCATCAGCGCGGGTGGGACCAACGGCCCTGTCATAGGACCGCCGCTCTCTCACGATGGTCACAACGCTATGACGGGAGAAAGCAATGAGCGCGGTGATCGTGTACGAGTCGATGTTCGGGAACACCAGATCGGTGGCCGAGGCGCTGGCGCGCGGAATCGGACACCACACGAAGACCACGATCGTCAACGTCAACGACGCGGGAACCCGGTTCCCGGATGCCGACCTGGTTCTCGTGGGAGGTCCCACCCACATTCACGGTCTCAGTTCCCCGACGACGAGGGAGGAGGCCGAACGCTGGTCGCACGATCCGGCGAAGAATGTCGCCCTCGCGCAGAAGGTTCCCGGCATCGGTATTCGCGAGTGGCTGGCCGGCCTGGCCGGGACGGCAGGGGAGTTCGTCGCGTTCGACACCCGGGCCGACGCGGCCGCCGTGCTCACCGGCTCTGCCGCGAAGCACATCCGAAAGTCCCTTACCAAGGCCGGAGGGCACGCCTTCGCCGACGATGAGAGTTTCACGATGCGCAACAACCAGATCGACACAGCCGAGCTCGTGCGTGCGGAGAGGCTGGGTGAGGGGCTCGGCAGCCGCCTTGCGAGTGATCTCACGTGAGAGGTGACCCGCTATCGCGATAGAGGCGTTCCTGGCAATTCCTGGGGGAGGCTGTCATCATGACCGAACCACAGCGCCCCGCACGGTTTCCACGGCTGCGTTCCGTCACGAGGCGGGGGGATGCGGAGGAACTCGAACACGATCGCGCTGTCGGCCGGGTCGTGCTCACCCACTGGTATTCCGGGTTCGGCCGGGCGTTGGCGTCACTCGGAACTCGGGTCGGAGCACGGCTCGGAGCGCGAGGAGCGCTTCTCCTGACCCTGGTGGCCGGCTCGGCTCTTGCGCTCGCACTGAGTTTCGTCGCCTCCCGGATCTATGACGCCATCACAGAGTCGGAGGGCGTTGCCGGCCTCGATCGCCCGCTGCTGCTCGTCGTCATGAGGGCACGGACTCCCACGCTCGACGCCCTCGTCACCGGCTACACGAATCTCGCGGGGCCGATCGGAATGCCCGTGATCGCGGTGGCGGCGATCATCGCCTTCACGCTGAAGCGACGATCCTGGACACCGGCGATCCTGATCGTCGCCGGCGGCCTCGGCTCCCTGCTGATGACGATCGCGGGCAAAGACATCATCGGCAGGGTGCGTCCCCCGTTGGCGGACGCCGTGCCGCCGTACCAGTACTCGCCGTCGTTTCCGAGCGGTCACACTCTCAACGCCGTCGTCATCGCCGGTGTCGTCGCCTATCTGCTCATGCTGCGACAGACGTCGGCGGCGGCTCGCACCCTGACGATCGTGGTCGCCTCGCTCTTCGCTGTGACGATAGGTCTCTCCCGGGTCTTCCTCGGGCTGCACTGGTTCACCGATGTTCTTGCCGGATGGACGCTCGGGGCCGTCTGGCTCGTCATCATCATCACTTCCCACCGCCTCTACCTGACCGTCCGTCAACGGCGTGCGGCGACGACGTCACCCGAGCCCGATGTCGTCGCGGGACCTTCGCCTCTGTTCCCGGAGTGACCGATAAGCGACCCTGAGACACGGGAGAGGTCAACTCACCCGTCGGGCTGGGGGGTCTGCGTCGGCAATCGTCGCGCACGCAATCGAACGGTATGGGGGAAATATCATGCACGCACCAAGTAGTCGCACGCGAAAGATCGCGGCCTTCACGGTGGGACCTGCGGCGATTCTCGTCGCCGGGCTTCTGGTCTGGCAGGGCTCCGTCGCCGCATTCACGGCACAGACGGCGAACGTCGGCAACAACTGGTCCACAGGATCGGTGACGCTCAGCAATGATTCCGCGGGGGTCGCGGCGTTCCAGGTGCAGAACGTCACACCCGGTCAGACCGGCACTCGCTGCCTCAAAGTGACGTCGACGTCGACGGTGCCGGGAACGGTCAAGACATACATCGCTCGCCTTGGAGCGCAGGGACTCGAGAACAACATCCTCGTCAGCACCCAGATCGGAACGGGGGGTTCCTTCGCCGACTGCACCGGATTCGTGTCGACGGCCGGCCTGCCATCCGTGTCACTGAGCACCGCGGCGGTGACGTACTCGAACTATTCGACCGGGGTGCTTCCGTGGTCGACGACCGGGACAGCGGGCGAGTCGATGACGTACAAGGTGACGTGGATCTTCGACACGACCGGGCTGTCACAGTCCGCGATCGACGCGCTCCAGGGCAAGTCGGTCAGTGTCGACGTGGTCTGGGAACTGCAGAGTAACTAGCCGTCGCTGCCGACGGCCGCGGTGCGAGGTAGTGATGATGGCCAGGGGAGAAGCAGGGCCGGACCGTCCGCGCGTCCGGATGAGCGGTTGGTGGTGGCTCATCGTCGCGACCGCCGCCCGCGGCTATCTGGTGTTCGCCCTCGCGCTGGCCGCCTGCGCCTTCATCCCGATGGTGACCGGTCTCACCGGCTCGGTCGTCATGAGCGGCTCGATGATGCCACACATTCATACCGGAGACGTCGTGCTGTCACGGGGCATGCGCGCTGGGGACGCGGTGCCCATGGGCCGGGTCGTCACCTTCGAAGCTCGGCCGGGCTCGGCCGTGTCCCGACTGGTGCTGCACCGTGTCGTGGCTGAGAACAAGGACGGATCGCTGGTCACGGCGGGGGACGCGAACGCCCTGCCGGACAGCACGCCGCTGCACAGATCGGGCATCATCGGTCGTGCCTGCATCCTCATTCCGTGGATCGGCCTTCCCGTGCTCTGGGCGCGAACCGGGGCATGGCTGCCGCTCTTGGCGTGGATGTTCATTACCGCGCTCGCCGTTCTGGTCGAGACGTTCGCGTCGATATCGGAGCGCAAAGGGAAGCCGCCACTGCCCGTGCGACCGGCGCCGGTCGGCGCGGGGACACCGCGCCGACCGCGACATGCGGAGCGGTTCGCGCGATCCGCCTTCCGCTCCGCAGGCCATCCGCTTCTGCTGCTCATCGCGGTGGCTACTGTCGCGACGATCGCCGCCGTCGCGCCCGCCGGCCAGATCGCCGCGAGCTTCAGTTCGCGCACAACATCTTTCGGAAACTCGTGGACATCGACAGCTGCTGCGACGGCCGTGCGGCTCGCATTCCAGACGAATCCATCCAGCTCGATCGCCGGGGTCGCGTTTGCGAGTCAGCCCAGGGTGGCGTTCCAGGATTCCTCCGGACGCAGCACCACATCCGGCGGTTCCGTCACACTCGCCCTTACCACGGCAAAGGGCGCAACTCTCAGTTGCGCTGCGAACCCGGTCGCATCCGTGGCAGGCTTCAGCGCATTCTCCGGATGCTCGATCAACAAGCCTGGCACGTACACGCTGACCGCGACCTCGGGCTCCCTGATCGCCGCCGTCAGCACCGCGGTCGTGATAACCGCCGGCGCGGCCAGCGGTCTGCAATTCGTCGTCACCCCTGGCACAACCAGGGCGAACACCACCTTCGCGTCCGCTCCGCAGGTCGCTGTGACCGACACAAGCGGAAATGTCGTCGCGAGCGCGGCATCCATCACCCTCGCGCTGACGAACCCTGGTGGGGTGACGCTCGCCTGCGGCACGAACCCGATGGCAGCGACCGCAGGGGTCGCCGTGTTCGCAGGGTGCCGCATCAACACCCCGGGGACCTACACGCTCACCGCGCGCTCCTCGGGCCTCACTACCGCGACGAGCGCGACCATCACCATCAGCGGGCCGGCATTGCCGTTGCTCGCCTGCCAGTCCGCCACCTGGATCGCGACCTTCAGCTGGACCCCGACGCCGTACACTCCGACGCAATACACGCTGTACGTCGACGGAATCCAGGTGCAGGCCACCGGTGCGGACGGGTGGAACTCCTACGTGCAACTCACCTCGAACAACGTGCCGGCGTCCCTGGTTCCGCAGGGTACCGCGACGCTGGAAGTGCATCAGCTCGTTCCGGGCGGTCAGGACATCATCATCGGCGACGGCACCGTTGTGCTCGGGGCCGCCGGCTATCGCACGTACCTCTGTGGCTGAACGCGGATGTGGAGCACGGCGAGCACGAACCGCTCGGAACTGCAGGAATCCTGACGCCGCCGTGCAGGTTTCCCAGCAGCTTCCACATCCGATGGGGTGTCCGGAAGCATCCCGCCCCACGCTCTGCTAGCATCTTCAACAGTACGCAAGTATCATCGAGCGTACTGTTGTGCTACGTACAGTTGCGCTCCGTATCAATTGCGCTCAGTGAATCGCACGAAAGGCCGCAATGCCAGTCGATCGCCTGCTTCCAACGCCGGAGGCCGAAGACCTGCTCGAACTCACCCGTGACTTCGCCGACCATGAGCTCGCGCCCATCGTGGACGAATACGAGCGCGACGAGCGGTATCCCGAGGGTCTGTTCACCACCATGGGCGAACTCGGTTTGCTCGGCCTGCCGTACTCCGAGGAATTCGGCGGGGGCGGCCAGCCCTATGTCGTGTACCTGCAGGTGCTCGAAGAGCTCGCGTCGCGCTGGGCCGCGGTCGCAGTCGCGACCAGCGTTCACGTCATGTCGTGCTTTCCGCTCGTCACGTTCGGCACCGATGAGCAGAAGGCGGCCTGGCTGCCCTCGATGCTCGAGGGTCGTGTCATCGGGGGGTACAGCCTGTCCGAACCGCAGGCCGGGTCGGATGCGGCGGCGCTCGCCTGCAAGGCGCAGCTGGTCGGCGACCAGTACCGCATCGACGGCACGAAGTCATGGATCACACACGGCGGCAAGGCGGACTTCTACTCACTGTTCGCCCGCACCGATGAAGGTTCGCGCGGTGTCTCGTGCTTCCTGGCGCCGGGTGAGGCCGAGAACCTCAGCTTCGGCAAGCCGGAGCAGAAGATGGGCCTCCATTCCATCCCGACCACCAGCGCCTATTGGGACGGCGCGGTGTTCGGTGCCGACCGCCTCATCGGCGAGGAGGGCGATGGCTTGCGTATCGCGTTCAGCGCACTCGACTCGGGCCGGCTCGGCATCGCCGCGATCGCCACGGGCCTCGCCCAGGCGGCGCTGGATGTCGCGGTCGACTACGCGCAGGAACGCACCGCATTCGGCAAGCGCATCTTCGATCACGAGGGCCTCGGATTCATGCTCGCGGACATGGCGGCGGCCGTCGACTCCGCCCGTGCGACCTACCTGGACGCCGCCCGGCGCCGCGACGCCGGCCGGCCTTACGGCCGTCAGGCATCCGTTGCAAAGCTGATCGCGACCGATGCCGCGATGCGGGTGACCACCGACGCGGTTCAGGTACTCGGCGGCTACGGCTACACGCGCGATTTCCCGGTGGAGCGCTATATGCGCGAGGCGAAGATCATGCAGATCTTCGAGGGCACCAACCAGATCCAGCGGCTCGTCATCAGCCGCAGCCTGACCAGCTCGCACGGGCAGTCCCGTCCCGTCCCGCTGCGTCAGCGCCGCAGCGAGCTGGCCGGCTAGATGTCGGCGGACCAGTAGACCAGGGTCACCTCGTCCACCGGTGTGAACCGGGCGACAAGCGGTGCGCCGATCTTCGGCACCGGTTCGCCGTCGGCCAGCCGGCCGACGAACCGTATCGCGGGCTCATCATCCGCGGCGACCACGACCACAGCCGGTTCGAATCCTTGTCGTACCCACAGATGATCTCGTCGCCGACCACGCCGAGCGGATCGGTGGTCAGCCGGTACCAGGCCTCGATCAACTGGATCTGCAGCGGCACCGGCAAACCAGACTCTTCCGGCCGGGGGCGGAACCTGATGAACACTTCGCCCGACTCGAACCATGCGCGCACGGCCAGGGTCTGCTGAGCAGAAAAGTTCAACACGCCGTCGGCGTCAGAGGTCTTGCACCAGTCGTTCCACAGATCCGTCAGGATCAGCTTGCGGGCCTTGT
>JAZJYU010000087.1:0-9570 GCA_040390225.1 Actinomycetota bacterium
CGTGCATGACGAATGCCGAGGAGCGGTGACAGAGTCTGTTCGTCGAAAGAGCCACCCGTGAGGGTGGCTCTTTCGTTTCTCAGGATTTCTGCCGCGTCGTCTGCCGTTTTCGACGGTGACACCCATACCGGCAGCAGCATGTCCGCGGCCGACTCGAGTTCGTGCTGGAGGGCGATAGGCACAAAGGCCCTAGCGGCGGTCGGTCCCGCGGACTGAGATCGGGGGTAGCCGAATAACGAAAACAGAGGAGCACGCTATCGCTACATATGCCGTTACCGGGTCCGCATCCGGAATGGGAAAGGAGACCGTGGAACGGCTTCGCTCAGCGGGTCACACCGTCATCGGTGTGGATCTGCGGAATGCAGAAGTCACAGCCGACCTCTCGACCCGCGAAGGCAGAGATCGCGCAGCAGCGGAGGTGCTCGAACTCGCGCACGGTTCACTCGATGGCGCCGTGCTCGCAGCCGGCCTCGGCCCGCAGCCCGGGCGAACCACGAATCTGCTTGAGGTGAACTATTTCGGAGTGGTCGAACTGCTCGTCGCCTGGCGCGACGCGCTTGCCACGAGCGGAAACGGCAAGGTCGTCGTGTTCGCGTCGAACTCGACCACAACGGTGCCGCTCGTTCCATCGGCCACGATCCGCGCACTCCTTGCCGGAGACCTGCGCAAGGCTCTGCGGCCGCTCAGAAAATTCGGCCGCAATGCACCGCCGTTGGCCTATGCGGCGTCGAAGATCGCACTCAGCCGATGGGTCCGCCGTACGGCCGTGACGCCGGAGTGGGCCGGCGTCGGCATCCGGCTGAACGCAATCGCCCCGGGCGCGATCCTCACACCGCTGCTGCAGAGCCAGCTCGACGACCCGAACGACTCGAAGGCGCTCGAAGCGTTCCCGATCCCGATCGGAACCTTCGGGGATGCGGGTCAGATCGCAGAGTGGGTTACGCACATGCTCTCGAGCGCCGCGGACTTCCTCGTCGGCAGCATCGTGTTCGTGGACGGCGGAACGGACGCCTATTTCAGGGCCGACGACTGGCCGCGAGGAGTCCCGATCCGCGGAGTGCTTCGCTACTTCCGTCTCACCCGGTCATTCGCCGCGCGGAAGTAGCGCGATTCCGCCGAACTGCGAGGTCACGCGAGGGACCTTTGACCCACGTCGGGACTCCCGCTCCAGGGAGAGTTATGGCTATCTGCACCGGGCAGAACGCAGAGGCCAGGAGGAAGCGGTGAACGGACAAGACATGATGGACGTTCCGTTGATCGCACCGGTTCGGACGAGCCGTTCCGAACTCGTCTGCATACGCTTCAACGGTCGCGAGTTCATCGCCTCGTCGTTGATGGCGGGGATCTTCCTGCGTCATGTGCAGCAGTTGACCGACGACGATGATGCCCAGCTCATTCCGCTGCTCCATAGCGGTGGAGTGGACCTCCTGTTCGTCTCGGCCGATGCCCCTCTCACCGTGTCTGAGATTAATTCACATCACTCTCGTGTCTAAGCCGGCCACCTCATGAGGGGTGGGGAGTTCAGCCGAGCGCGACGAGCCCAGGATTCGATCGACGACATGGTCTCCGCCCCCGAGGGGCCGGCGGCGGGAACGCCCGAGACAGCGAGACCGCGGGAGATCGTAGTCATGCCGCGAAACCTGTCGATTGATCGGCTCAGGGGGCTGCTCGTCTTGATGATGGTCATCGGTGACTATCTCGGCGGCGTGCAGTTCGTCCCCGCGATTCTCAAGCACGCTCCGGACATCGGGTTCACCATCGCGGACACCGTTGCACCCTGCTTCATCTTCGTGATCGGCTTGAACATGGGTCCAGCCTTCGTACGGCGACTGAGGGAAAGTCCGGTGAGCGCATACGGGCACGCCCTGACTCGCAATCTCGCCTTGATCGGCATAGGCGCGATCCTCACCGCCGGAGGAACGGAACTGGCCGGAAAGCCGACCACCTGGGGCGTGCTCCAGGCGATCGGGCTGGCCGGGCTCATCTGCCTTGTGTTCATCCGGCTGCCGATAGTCGTGCGGTTCGTCGTCGGTCTGCTCCTGCTGGGCGCGTATCAGTTCGCGCTCGACAACCTGACACTGTCGGTCGTGCTCCACTCAGCTCAGGGTGGCTTCGTCGGCGGGATCTCGTGGGGCGCTCTGCTCATTCTCTCGACGGCCGTCGCGGACATCTGGCGCAAGGGACTGCCCTCATATGCCATCTGCTGCGCCGCCCTGGGGGTCGTCGGCGCGCTCAGCGCGCTCATCGTGCCCGTGAGCAAGAATCGTGTGTCTTTGAGCTTCGTCCTTCTCACGCTGGCGATCAGCGCGATTGCCTTCCTCTTCTTCGAACTGGGTGCGAGGGCCCTGCCCAAGCGGTCCGGCTTCTTCTGCTGGTGGGGCGAGAATGCACTCGCGCTCTACATCCTCCAATTGCTCCTGCTGGGATTCGTCACGCTTCCCAGGGTCGGCTGGTGGTACGCGGGCGCTTCACCCGGGCTCGCGGCGCTGCAACTGGGCGTGATACTCGTCTCCATGTCGGTCACGGCATGGCTGCTGCACCGGCACCGCGTCAGAGTCACGCTCTGAGCGTCAGCAGACCGCGGAACTCTGCAGCAGTTGCGACACCTCTTCGGGATCGAGTCCCCAGCTGGCCAGGGTGCCAGATGGGTCGTGCCCTCCGTCGTCCATCGCGACCGGCATTGCGGCGGGCGTCCGGCTGAAGCGCGGCGCGGGAGCCGGCTGCACTGCGCCATCGATCTCGATGAAGCCGTCCCTGGCGATGTTGTGCGGATGAAGGTGCGCCTCCCAGGGGGAGAGCACCGGCGTGACGCAGGCGTCCGTGCCGTCGAAAACGGCGGTCCACTCGTCGCGAGTGCGGGTGAGGAACAACTCCCGGAATCTCGCGGCGCGGTCCGGCCAGGTTGCCGGATCCATCTGCTCGGCGTCATCCGTGATTCCGAGTCCGTGGAGCAGCTCCGCGTAGAACTGTGGCTCAAGTGAACCGAGTGCCATGTACTTGCCATCGGAGGTCTCGTAGGTCTCGTAGAAGGGCACGCCACCGTCGAGCAGATTGCTGCCGCGGTCCTCAGACCAGCGGCCGGCAGCGTGCATCGCGTGAATGAAGGTCATCAGCGTCGAGGCGCCGTCGATCATCGCCGCGTCGACCACCTGTCCGATGCCGGACTTCTCGCGTTCGTAGACGGCCGCGAGAATGCCGAGCGCCATGAAGGTGCCGCCTCCGGCGAAGTCGCCCAGCAGGTTGAGGGCGGCATGCGGTCGCTCGCCGGCCCGGCCGAGCGGCTCGAGGGCTCCCGCGATCGACACGTAATTGATGTCGTGACCGGCCCGCGCTGCCAGAGGTCCCTCCTGGCCCCAGCCGGTCATCCGCGCGTAGATCAGTCTCGGGTTGGCCGCCATGGTCGCCTCGGGTCCGATACCGAGGCGCTCTGCGACCCCGGGGCGGAAGCCCTCGACGAAGACATCCGCCTCACGTGCCATGCGCAGAACCGCGGCGATCCCCGCCGGATTTTTCAGGTCGACGGTGATGCTCCGCCGGTTGCGGTCCATCGCACCGCCCGGGCCGCGGAGTGCCGCGGGAACGCCCGCCCGCTCCACTCTGATGATGTCGGCCCCGAGGTCGGCGAGCAGCATGCAGCCGAATGGGGCGGGGGCGAGGCTCGCGATCTCGAGCACGCGAAGTCCGGCGAGTGGTCCGACGCTCATCAGCAGCCCTCCTAGCGTAAGTGATTCATCGTTAGTATCCTGGGAAGCCGAGGAAGGTGCAAGTTGTGAACAGCGCGATCGAGGCGCCATCGCCGGGCACGCGCCCGAAGAACCGGCGCGAACTGACAGTCGCCGCGGCGACGGAGCTGTTCTACAGGCGCGGCTATCGGCAGGTGTCGGTCGCGGACATCGCGCGAGCGACCAACGTGGGGCCATCCGCGATCTTCCGGCACTTCCCGGCCAAGTCGGAGCTGCTCGTCGCCGCGATCCGCGCGAGTCTCGATCCGGCGCACGAACGCATCACGGCAGCTGCCGGCCGCGGTGATGCGCTGCCGGTCGTGCTCAGCGACCTGGCGGCTTTCGTTCTCGACCATCGGTCTCTCGGCGTGCTCTGGCAGCGGGAGGCGCGCAGCCTGCCTGACGAGGAACAGCGACCGCTCCGGGTGCTCGTCCGCGACACCTCGCTCGCGCTTGCCGCCATCATTCAGGCCAATCGCCCGGGCCTCGGCGCGGAGCGCGCCGACCTGCTGGCGTGGTGCGCGTTCGGTGCACTGGTCAGCGTGGGATTCCACTCCCTCGAACTTCCGCGCGACGAGTATCTGCAGCTGCTGGCAGGGCTGGCCGAGACGGTCGTGCTCATCGATCTTCCGGAGAGCTCGAAGACGTTCCGCTCGCAGACGAGGGCACCCGTCGCAAACCGTCGGGAGCACCTGATGGCCGAGGCCACCGAGCTGTTCGCGGAGCGTGGCTTCGCTACGGTCGGTGTCGATGACATCGGTTCGGCGGCGGGAATCACCGGGCCGAGCGTGTACGCGCACTTCGAGAGCAAGCAGAAGCTACTCCTCGCCGTGATGGAACGCGGCAACCGGGTGCTGCGGTCAGAGGCTGCCGATGCGATCGCCCGGCACGATATGCCCGAGAGCACACTGGGCCGGCTCGTCGACTCGTACGTGGGCCTTGCCATGCGCGATCGGTACCTCATCCGCATCGTGCTCTCCGAAGTGAGCCAGCTCGACGACGAGGACCGGGAGGCGGCTCGTCGCCGGCAACGCGAGTACATCGATACGTGGACTCGCCTGCTCGTCGACAGCCGCGGGGAGGATGTCGTGGTGGCCAGAATCCGCGTGCAGGCGGTATTGATCGTGATCAGCGATGCCGCGCAGACGCCGCACCTTCGTTCCCAGCCGGGCTTCGAGTCGGCCCTGCGAGCAGTTGCGATCGCCCTGCTCGGCCTTGACTAACCAATCTTCACTTAGCGTGGACACCCGGGCCCAAGGGTGCTATCGTCACCCTAACGCTCAGTCACTAAGCGCGAACATTCTTCGAGAAAGCGGCGACGATGCCTTCACTCTCAGACCTGCTCCGGGTTACCGCCGAGCGTCATCCCGATCGCCCCGCGACGGTGTTCGAGGGACGTAGCCAGACCTACCGTCAGTTCGCGCAGCAGGTCGAACGGATGGCATCCGTCATCGCCGACCAGGGCGTGACCAAGGGCGACCGGGTGCTGCTGCTCTCTGGCAACTCCGACCTGTTCATCGTTGCGACCTTCGCCATCCTGCGCACAGGTGCGATTCTCGTGCCCGCCAATCCGCGCAGCGCAGTACCGGAATTGACCTACCTCATCGAGGATTCCGGTGTAAGCATGCTCATCGCCGCCCGTGCACTGACTGTTCTCGCCACGGAGGCGGCTGTCTCGACCCCGGTTGTGGTGCTCGATGAACTCGACGCGATGGCCGCGGCATCCGATCTGGCGACGCTCGCCGAGTGGCCCGCTGAGGCGGATGACGCGCTCATCATCTACACGTCCGGCACGACCGGCCGCCCCAAGGGCGCACTTTTCGACCACCACCGATCGCTCTGGGTGGGCGTCGCGATGATGGGCGTGATGGGAATGCACGAAGAGGAGCGCATGCTGCACGTCGCGCCGCTCTACCACGCGGCCGAGCTGTGCATGCTGCTGTTCTCCGGGACCATGCTGGCCGCGACCCACTATGTGCTCGGAGCGTTCGACCCCGCCGCGGTGGCCGAGACGATGGCGAAGGAGAAGATCACGGTCTTCTTCGGGGTGCCCACGATGTATCAGGTGCTGCTCAGGCTCCCAGGCATCGAGGAACTCGACCTGTCGGCCTGGCGGGTGGGCATGTTCGGCGCCGCCCCTATGCCTGCGTCGGTCGTCAGCGAACTGATCACTGCTTTCCCGAGCGTGGAGCTCATCCAGCTCTGCGGGCAGACCGAGGCGGGCCCCGGCGGCATCTACTCCAGCCCGGAAGACGTGCGCCTTCGTCCCGACGCGAGCGGAAGGCACGCCATCCCGAATCTCGAGGCGCGCATCGTGGACGAGGGCGGGAGGGATGTCGCACCCGGCGTCGCGGGCGAGCTGCTGCTGCGCGGCGAGACGATCATGAAGCGCTACTGGAACAAGCCGGAAGAGACCGCTGCCGCCATCGGCGCTGACGGCTGGTTGCGCACCGGCGACGTCGCAACGGTCGACGAGGACGGTTACATGACGCTGGTCGATCGCATGAAGGACATGATCATCTCCGGTGGCCGCAACATCTACTCGGTCGAGGTCGAGAATGCCCTCATGGCCCACCCCGACATCGTGGATGTCGCCGTGCTCGGCGTGCCGAACGATGAGTTCGGAGAGAGCGTGCTGGCCGTCATCGTTGCGCGTGAGGGAACCAGCCCGAGCCTGGACGACGTCCGGACCTGGAGCAAGACCCAGGTCGCCGACTACAAAGCGCCGCGGGTGCTGGTCGAGCACGCGATACCGCGCAACGCGTCGGGCAAGATCCAGAAGCACATACTTCGGGCTGAGCTGGAGACAAGCGGGATCTCCACTCGCTGACCTGGCTCGCTAGCGATGGCGCTCACGCCAGCGCGTGACCTCGACTTCGACGTCACGGGTGGGCGTGACCACGGGCGGGCCTCCAAGCAGTTGCCGCCGCGCTTCGATCACGCGCCGGTTGAAGTCCTCGAGGATCTCCCGCACCCTCGTCTCGGAACCCTGGGCGTCGAGCCGCTCGTCGAGCGCCGCGTTCTCAGTGCGCAGGGTGAGAGCGGGCGGCCCGAGACCGGTGAGACCCTCGCGCTCGATCTTGCGGCGGATCCACCAGTTCGGGTCGTACACCTCTGTGAGGCCGGTGAGCGGTTTGCCTGCCCCGGGCAGGTTGTCGAAATCGCCGCGGCGGATCGCCTGCTGGATGGTGATCTCCACGTACTGGGTACGGGCATCCATCGACCGCTGGCCGGCGATGTCTTTCTCGTCATCCTCCGCCGACTTCTCGCTGTCTGGCGTGAGCTTATCGACCTGATAGCGAGCGACGTTCAGCCTGGTGTCGCTGCGTTTCTTCCTGTCGGCCATCGTTCCAGCCTACGATTTTCGCGGGGTTCCCTTGGGTCTGCCGGCCTGATCCGCTATCGTCTCCAGTATCCCTTCCCACGGGGTATCTGAGGTCAACCCGAAGGACATCAGGCATGTACAACTCGATTCCGCAATTTTTTCCCGGCTGGCAGCTCGTCTCAGAGCTCGACTCGGCGGAGTTCGCCCTGCTCGAACGGTCCATCGAACTCGTCGTGCTCAGCCAATCCTTCTCCGTGCGCGGACTACAGCTCGCCCTCCGGCTCCGCAACTCCGTCGCTGAGAAGATGACGTACGCGCTGGAGAGCATCGGCCTGATTCCGGCCGGTGGCTGGGAAGAGAAGCGCCCGGTGCTCGTCGCCCAGAACGAGCTCTCCGCTATTCTCGGCGAATTGCGCGGCAGTCGCGGGCTCACGACAGCGGGACAGTCCGCGCGCTAGGGGATCAGGCCTGGTCGGTGGGCCGCACGAGTATCTCGTTCACAGCGACCCGGCGTGCGACAAGCGGTACCGTGGCGCCCCGGGCAGACAGCGCTCGCGCGGTCGCCTCCCCGATTCCACTCGATGCGCCCGTGACGAGTGCGATCGTTACTTCGAGACTTTCGGTCATGCTGTTCTCTTTCGATTCCGATCAGGTGCGGATGCCGCGCAAGATGACATCAAGAAACGGACTCGACCCGTTAGCATCCCGGGACTGCCTGGGCAGGGACGCGATCACGGTGAGCAGCTCTGGCACATCGACATCCTGCCGAGCGAGTCCCGCCTGCTGAGCGCGGCGGAGGAGAGCGGTAAAACCCTCTTTCATCGGGACGCACGCGGTCGAAACGGCGGATCGCGGGTCGGCAAGCGCTTCACCGAATCGCGCACCGAGTCCGCGAGCACTTACCGGGTATCTGTCGTAGGTGCGCAGCCAGCGATCGACGGCAGCGAGCGGGTCGTCGTCGCCGAGCAGGAACGCCGCGTCCAAAGCAAGAGCGTCGAATCGTTCCTGCAGAAGTGCGGCGACGAGATGCTCCCTGGTGGGGAAATGACGGTAGAGCGTTCCTTTGCCGACCCCGGCTGATACTGCGACGTCTTCGAACGCGATGCCGGTGGACTCGTGCCCGAGCAACGACCTGCCGGCGGCGAGCAGAGCGTCACGATTGCGGCGCGCATCCGCCCTGACTGCCATGGCATTAGTGTAGACCGTAAACGGACGGAGCGTCCAGATAGGGGAGACGATCATGCGACTGGCCGACAAGACGGCACTCGTGACCGGTTCGACGAGCAACATCGGTCGTGCGATCGCAGTGCGATTCGCTGCGGAAGGCGCGCACGTCGTAGTGTCGGGCCGGGACCGCGAGCGAGGCGATGGCGTAGTCGATGAGATCCGGGCAGCGGGCGGACGGGCGGACTTCGTGAGCGCCGATCTCGACGGGTCGCCTGCCGCATCGACGGCACTCGCGGTGGCGGCGGAGCAGGCGCTCGGAGGCCGGATGGACATTCTCGTGAACAACGCTGGGATCTTTCCGGGCGGACCCCTCGAGGCGATCGACGAGCAGATCTTCGATCGCGTCTATGCCGTGAACGTGAAGGCCCCGTACTTTCTTACCGCCGCCATCGTGCCAGCAATGGTGGGCAGGGGCGACGGTGTGATCATCAATATGGGCTCGTGGATTGCACGACTCGGTATCTCGGGCACGTCTCTCTACGCACCGACCAAGGGCGCGATCGAGGCGCTGACACGAGCCTGGGCTGCCGAATTCGGCCAAGCCGGAGTGCGGGTGAATGCGATCTCGCCTGGCGTCGTTCGCGCATCGGGCGCCGAGGCCGTCGGTCGCGGTGAATCGCTCATGGCCGGTACGCCGGCCGGCCGGAGCGGTCGCCCCGAAGCCATAGCCGCGGCGGCTGTCTACCTCGCCAGCGACGAGGCGGACTTCGTGCACGGTGCGGTGATCGACGTCGACGGCGGCCGGACCGGAGTCGCAGTGACCGCCGCGGTGTCGTAACACAGGGAATCGGAGAGGCGAATCCCGGGTTTGCGGATTAGGCTCTGAAAGTCTGTGCCGTCATCCGATTTTCTGAAAGAAGCAGTCTTATGACCAGCCGCATCTATAACGACATCACCGAGATCTTCGGCAATACTCCGCTTGTTCGACTCAACAAGGTCACAGAAGGACTCGGAGCCACCGTGCTGGCCAAACTGGAGTTCTACAACCCCTCCGCCAGCGTGAAAGATCGGCTCGGCGTCGCCATCGTCGACGCCGCCGAGAAGTCCGGCCAGCTGAAGAAAGGCGGCACGATCGTCGAAGCGACGAGCGGCAACACCGGCATCGCCCTCGCGATGGTCGCGGCAGCGCGCGGCTACAAGGCCATCCTCACGATGCCGGAGACCATGAGCAAGGAGCGCAGGATGCTGCTCAAAGCCTACGGGGCGGAGCTGGTGCTCACCCCGGGCAGCGAAGGCATCCGCGGGGCCGTTTCCAAGGCGGAAGAGATCGTCGCGAATACGCCCGGGGCGGTCGCT
>JAZJYU010000087.1:9580-11647 GCA_040390225.1 Actinomycetota bacterium
AGTTCGCGAACGAGGCCAACCCCGCCATCCATCGTGCGACGACTGGCCCCGAAATCTGGAACGACACCGACGGCGCCGTCGACATCTTCGTCTCCGGCATCGGCACCGGCGGCACCATCACCGGCACTGGCCAGTACCTCAAGGAGAAGAAGCCGGGGCTCATCGTCATCGGCGTCGAGCCGGAGGAGTCGCCGATCCTCAACGGTGGTGCGCCCGGCCCGCACAAGATCCAGGGCATCGGTGCCAACTTCGTGCCCGAGATTCTCGACCGTACGGTCTATGACGAGATCATCGACGTGAACATCGCCCAGTCTGTGGAGATGGCACGCCGCCTCGCCGCGGAGGAGGGCATCCTCGCCGGTATCTCATCGGGAGCAACGGTCACCGCCGCGCTGCAGGTGGCGGCGCGCCCCGAGAACAAGGGCAAGACGATCGTGGTGATCGTCGCGAGCTACGGTGAGCGTTACCTGTCCACCGTGCTCTACGAAGACCTCGTGGACTAGTGCCGCTGTTCTGGCGCGTCCGCGAGGACATCGCCGCGGCACGGCGACTGGATCCCGCGGCGCGCTCGAACGCCGAGGTGTTTCTTGCATACTCGGGGCTCCACGCGGTCTGGGGTTACCGAGTGGCCCACCGGTTCTGGTTGATGCACCTCTACCTGCTCGCGCGCTGTTATTCGCAGTTGGTGCGGTTCGCGACCGGGGTAGAGATCCATCCGGCCGCGCAGATCGGTCGGCGTCTATTCATCGACCACGGCATGGGCGTTGTGATCGGTGAGACTGCGATCGTCGGTGAGGACGTGCTCATCTATCACGGGGTGACGCTTGGAGGAACCAGTCACGCCAAAGAGAAACGTCACCCGACGATCGGCGATCGCGTCGCGATCGGCGCGGGGGCCAGCGTGCTCGGACCGGTCACCATCGGGGCCGACACTATCGTGGGCGCGAACGCGGTCGTGGTTCGGGATGCGCCGCCAGGAAGCGTGTTGACCGGCATCCCGGCGACGGTGCGCCCGCGCACCCCGGATGCCGCGGATGCGACCTTCACCGATCCGGCAATCTACATTTGAAAGACCGGTGGATTCGTTCACTTTCATAGGGCACAATCCAGCTATGTCCAAGAAAATCGACGATGCCCGCAAGAAGTTCAGCAAGGCGCGCAAGAAGCATGCCGAGGCCGTGGGCGGGGCCCGGATCACACTCAAGCACGCGGAGCGCGCCGCCTCGAAACTGCAGGAAGCCGCCATCGTGTACGCCACCGCGGTGAAGACCAAGAGTGGCCTGGAGACATCGTTCACCGACGAGAAGACTCCCGGTCTGGACAAGGCGACGATCACGTCGCTCGCTGCGGAGCGCGACGCCCTCAGCAAGAACGCCACCGGACCCTTGCCGGTGAAGAAGACCGCGAGCAAGTAGCGCCGCGGATGCCTCGCCTCGTGAAGACCGGAATGGTCGCGTCGAGCGTAGCGGGACTCGCCGCCGCGGTGATTGCAACCGTGACCCCATTGGTGGGGCCGTTCGAAGTGCTCGCCGCGATACTCGGTGTCACCGCGGCCGTGCTGGCCGCGATCGGACTTCTCGGCACCGGGGCCGCGACCCCCACGGGACTTGTGACGGTGGTGTTCTCCGGACTGGCATACGCCGGGTTGGAGGTGGCGTTCCTCAACCTGGTCACCGACAGCACCGTGTTCACGGTCGGACTGATCGCCGGTTTCGTCGCCTATCTGGTCGCTGCGACCGCCTACGGTTTCGCCGGCCAGCGGCAAGGCGTGAAAGTGGGTTCGCGCAGCGCGCTGCTCGTGCTGCTGCTGCTCGCCGTCATCCCGATACTCGACGTGCTCGGGCTGCTCGGAATACTCATCACGGCGATGGTGCGAAAAGGCCGTACCGTCGAAGGTGCTACTTCGGCCACAGCGGCCTGAACTGCACACTGATTCTCGGCCCGACTGGCTTCTTCGTCTTGAGAACCGCGTGCTCATGCGTGCGCTGGCAGCTGCCGCCCATCACGATGAGGTCGCCGTGGCCGAGCGGGAAGCGCAGCACATCGCCGCCATCTTTCGCACGCACG
>JAZJYU010000087.1:11657-12294 GCA_040390225.1 Actinomycetota bacterium
GTGCGCGAGGGTCACCCACCGACAGGATGCCCACCATGGTGTCGCGGTCGACCGTTCGCCCGACGCGGTCGCCGTGCCACGCGACGCTGTCATCGCCGGTGCGATAGAAGCACAGTCCCGCCGTGCGGAAACGTTGGTCGGGTGCGGGGGAGTAGTAGCCGTTGAGGGCCGCCATCGCCTCATCGAGCACCGGAACCGGCAGCTCGTCGCCGGCGCCGAAATGGCTCACCAGGCGTGGCACATCCACGACGCGGTCATACATCTGACGCCGGTCGGCCCGCCACGGCACGGCGGTTGCCAGCCTTTCGAACACCGCGTCGGAGTCGGCAAGCCAGCCCGGCCGCAGATCGATCCAGGCACCGTCGGACAGCGGGATGCGGCGCACCGACCCATCCAGCGGGGCGAGGGCCGCGCGTGTGTCGAACGCGTCGAGGAGAGACGGCTGGAAGGTGATGGACATGGTCACAGTATAGAACACATGTTCTAATGTCGCGACGAGCATATATGGAGCGACTTGTCATCCTGTTGCCGATAGATTGGACGCATTCGTGCGCGGGCGCTCGCGCTGCAGGACGGGGAGAGTCATGGCCTTTGATATCGATAAGTACACTGCGACGTCGGTGAGTGTGCATTGGGA
>JAZJYU010000088.1:0-789 GCA_040390225.1 Actinomycetota bacterium
TCGGCGGCACCGGGTCGGCCGGGCAACTCGCGATCCAGATCGCGAAGCACCTCGGCGCCGGTACGGTCGTCGCCGCGGGGCGTGACGTGGACAAGCTCACGGCACTGCCCGCGCTCGGTGCGGACGAGACAATCGACCTCTCGGCAGCCCCGGAGACGGTGGCCGCGGAACTCGCCGCGAAGGCGGCGAACGTCGACGTCGTTCTCGACTACCTGTGGGGTGCGCCGGCCCAGGCGGCGATCATGCCGTTGCTGCTCGGGCGCGACGACCGCTCGCGGCTGCTGTCTTGGATCCAGATCGGGGCGATCGCGGGACCGGACATCCTGCTGCCGTCGGCAGCGCTGCGCCAGGCGAACGTGCAGTTCATGGGCAGCGGTCAGGGGTCGGTGAGTGCCCGCGGCATCCTTGAGACATTGCCATCACTGGCCGACGAGATCGACCGTGGCAGGTTCTCGATCGACGCCGTCACCCGGCCACTCTCGGATGTCGAACGGAGTTGGGCGGAACCGGCCGGCATGAGACGGCTCGTGTTTCTCCCGCAGAGCAATCCCTGACCGGCGCTGCCACGCCTCGCCAGCCCTACTCCTCTGATACGCCGAGCGCAAGCCGTCACCCCGGGCGGCTGCGATTTGGGACTTCTTCGCTAGCATCCGAATCATGGACGAATCGACGCTCGTGGCTCCCCTGCTGCTGGGGCGCTATCAGCCGCGCTCGCTGATCGCGCGCGGAGGTTCGTCCCTCGTCTACCTCGGCACAGACGAGCATCTCGACCGGGATGTCGCGGTCAAG
>JAZJYU010000088.1:799-3971 GCA_040390225.1 Actinomycetota bacterium
CTGTTCACGACCGGCAGCGCCGATCAGGTCGAGCGCTTCCGCGCCGAACTCAAGATTCTCGCCAGTCTCAGCCACCACGGCATCGTGCCCGTACTCGATGCCGGCATCGACGAGTCGTCGCCGAACGATCCGCGCCCCTTCCTCGTGCTGGAGCTCGTACGCGGCGACTCCCTGAAGACACTCATCGAGCAGCGCGAACTCCCGCAGCAACGCGTCGGCGAAATCGGCTTCGAGATCGCGGAAGCCCTTGAGTACGTGCACGCCCGGGCTGTGATCCACCGCGACATCACCCCGGCGAACGTCATGCTGGTCGACTACGGCACGACCTTCTCCCGACCGCGCGCGCGACTGACCGATTTCGGGCTCGCCCTCGAAGCCGGCTCCGACCCGTCGCCCGACGGGATCACCGAGGGCACCGCCGCCTACCTCAGCCCCGAGCAGGCGCGGCTGGAGCCGCTCACCAGCGCATCTGACATCTATTCGCTCGGCCTGGTGCTGCTTGAGAGCTTCACCCGAGAGCTGGCGTTCCCTGGCACCCCGCTCGAGTCGGCCCTGGCGCGGCTGGAGCGCCGCCCGGTGATCCCGGCCGGGATTCCGGACGGGTGGCGCTCCCTCATCGCCGCAATGACCGCGCACGATCCGTCCGCGCGTCCCAGCGCTCCCGAGGTCGCGATCGCCGCGCGCCGCGAGCTGCGGGCCACTGCCCGGCACAAGAAGCAGCGTTAGAGTTCGACCAGGGTCAGCTGGCCGCCGCCGCGCTGCTTCGAGCTGTACATGGCCACGTCCGCCGCGACGAAGATCGTCTCGGGTGCGGTGCCGAGTCCCGGTTCGGGCTGATGAATGGCGACGCCGATGCTCGCGCTCACGCGTATGCCGCCCGGAAGCTCGTGCGAGTTTCCGTCGATCATCGAGAGCACCCGTTCCGCGATGAGGGTGGCCTCATCGGCACCGGCGTTCTCGCAGATGATCACGAACTCGTCGCCGCCGAAGCGACCGACGACATCCCTCGATCGCACCGCACCGCGCAACTGGTTCGCAACCCACTTGAGCACCGTGTCGCCGGCGCTGTGACCGAGTTCGTCATTGACCGCCTTGAACCCGTCGAGGTCGACGAAGATCAGCGCCATCGGTCGTTCGTGCCACAGCGCAACGCCCAGCGCGCCGACGAGGCTCTCGCGCAACAGCTTGCGGTTGGCCAGACCGGTGAGCTGATCGTGCATCGCCAGCATCTCGAGCTCGCTCTGCAGGCGGATGCGGGAGAGCACAGCAGCGGACTGACGGCCGAGCGCGACCTGCAGCGCTGTGTCCTGCTCATCGAAGGCGCGCTGATGCCCGAAGAAACAGATGAGCGCGCCTACGGGTTCTCCGACGTCCTGCAGCACGATCACGCTGAATGCCTCGACACCTGCCTCGATCATGGCATCGGCCAGTGCCGGGTAGAGCGGCCGCACCTCGTCGAGACCCGACACTGTCACCGAACCGGAGCTGCGGATCATCGCCATCTCGGTCGATCCTCTATCCCGTTCGGCGAACTCGGCCAGCGGATGTTCACCGGCCGCGAGGTAGGTCTCGCCTTCGCCGTCGATGAGCACGACCGCGACCGCGCTCGCGGCGAAGGCGTCGCGGGCACTGGCGACCAGTGCCCCGCTCAGTTCGGCCTCGGTGGTCGCCACCGCGAACGCGCTCGACGCCTCCTGCAACACGCGCACCCTTGCCTCAGACGACTCGGCGATGCGCCGGGAGGTCAGCAGGTCGCGCTCGTAGTCCTGCCGTTCGGTCGCGTCGAAGACCGCAAGACGCACCATCCGGGCCTGCCCGTCAGAGCCGGCGAGCACGATCGCGTTCACGAGTACGGCGAGGTCCGACCCGTCCGCCTTCAGCAGGGACATCGCTATCTCACGCAGTTCACGGCGAAGCCACAGCGTCTGCCGGAAACGGGTCTCATAGAAGATGCGGCCGCCGGGCGTCAGAAGATCGGTGAACGGTGCACCGACGATGGAGCGATCCCGTCCCGTCCACTCGAGAAGAGTCTGGTTCACCATGACCACGGTGCCATCGGGCGCTAGGGAAAGAAGGCCGACGGGAGCCTGCTCGTAGAGCTCCTCGAAAGAGCCTTCGGCCTCGGCCGGGGGCATGGGCGTCTCCACGAATCGCGACGCTGGTTCGCCACGGAATTGGCCGCGTCAACTCCGAGGTTATGCGATCGGTCCAGCGCTGAGCAATGCGCGTGGAAGGGGCTTCCTATCGAAGGGTTCCTTAGGATATACATCCGGACTCACCCGCACCACCCGTTGACAATCGGACCCCAGGCGACCAGCCTGAGCGAGGCACTGTGATACATCAACGATCGGCAAGCGGGCATGACACTGTGAGTATCGACACCGACCTCGTCGGCGCGGTCGGCCGCGACGAGATCGTGGCCTACTTCCAGCCGCAGATCGACCTCGCAACCGACGCCATCTCGTCGGTCGAGGCGCTGAGCCGGTGGAATCACCCGACCCTCGGCATACTGTCGGCCGACGCGTACATCCCGGTGGCCGAGACCAGCGGGCTGATCCACGAGATCGGCGATTTCATGCTCGACGAGGGCTGCCGCTGCGCAGCCCGCTGGGAGAAACTGGGCCTCGACGTCGAGGTCGCAGTCAATGTCTCGGCGGTGCAGCTGACGACATCCGACTTCTTCGAACGGCTGCTGCGCAACCTCACCCGCCTGGCGCTGCCCCCGCAGCGGATCATCGTCGAGATCACCGAATCGCTGGCGATCGCCGACCACCGCGATGCAGCCCGCCGGCTCGACTTCATCCGCAGTGCCGGCGTCGCCGTCTCCATCGACGACTACGGCAGCGGCTATTCATCGCTCGACCAGCTCATGAAGCTTCCCGCGACCGAACTGAAGATGGACCGCTCGCTGGTGCAGCGCACCGGCGCCGGCAGCGACGAGCAGCTCGCTTCGACGATCGAGCTGGCCCACGAAATGGGACTGCGAGTAGTCGCCGAAGGCATCGAGACGGATGCCCAGCTTGAGCGGGTGCGCAGCCTCGGCTGCGATCGCGTGCAGGGGTACCTGACCGGAACCGCCCTCCCCGAACCGCAGGTCGAGGAGCTTCTGCTCGCTGCGGCCTAGCTGTTCTGACTCGGACCGTTGTTGACGCGGTCGATGGGGCGTTGGCCG
>JAZJYU010000089.1:0-8485 GCA_040390225.1 Actinomycetota bacterium
ACTCGTCGACACCCAGACCGGGGCCGAGATCTCGGAGATCGGACCGGGTGGAAGCACAGCGCCGGGGGAGCTCTGGATCTCGGGACCGAACGTGATGCTGGGGTATCTGAACCAGCCGGAGGCGACTGCCGAGATTCTCGATGCCGACGGTTTTCTGCACACCGGCGATGTGGCGACGTATCACGAGGGAGGCTACTTCACCATCGTCGACCGGGTGAAGGAGCTCATCAAGTACAAGGGCCACCAGATCGCGCCGGCAGAGCTGGAGGCTCTGCTGCTTTCCCACCCGCAGGTGATGGATGCCGCCGTGATCGGGGTGCTCGACGGCGACAAGCAGGAGATACCAAAGGCCTTCGTCGTCACGGCGCCGGGGGCGAACCTGAGCGAGGAGGACGTGATGACGTTCGTCGCGCAGCGCGTCGCTCCCCACAAGAAGGTGCGTCGTGTCGAGTTCATCGACGCCGTGCCCAAGTCGAACGCCGGGAAGATCCTGCGCAAGGATCTTCGGGCCCGGGAAGCTGCAGCAGGATGACCCATTTCCCGCTGCTGCTTACACCCGTGCGGGTGGGCCGCCGAACGCTCCCCAATCGTGTGCTGATGGGGTCGATGCACCTGGGGCTGGAAGAACTCGACGACGGATTTCCCCGGATGGCGGCGTTCTACGCCGAGCGTGCGCGGAACGGTGTCGGGCTCATCGTCACGGGTGGCATCTCGCCCAATATCGAGGGGCGGCCCTTCGTGAACGGCGCGGTTCTTCGGAGCGCGGATGACGTCGAGAATCATCGGCTCATCACCGAGGCGGTTCACGCCGAGGGCGGCCTGGTCCTGCTGCAGTTGCTGCACTTCGGACGATACGCGCACCACGACGATCTCGTGGCGCCGTCCGCCCTCGTCGCGCCGATATCGCACCGGATGCCGCGGGCGCTGTCGGACGACGAGGTGGCGCAGACAGTCGAGGACTACGCCGTGGCCGCATCGCTCGCCTGCTCGGCCGGGTACGACGGCATCGAGCTGATGGGATCCGAGGGGTATCTCATCAACGAGTTCCTCGCGCCGGCGACGAACCATCGCGACGCGCCGTGGGGTGGAGACGGGGCCGATCGCCGCCGTTTCGCGGTGGCTGTCGCGACCGGCGTGCGGGAGGCTATCGGCCCCGACGGCATTCTCTCGTTCCGGCTCTCCGTCGTGGACCTGGTGCCCGACGGAAGCACGCTCGATGAGACGCGCGCGCTCGCCCGGGAGCTGGAGGATGCCGGGGTCGACCTCATCGTGACCGGCATCGGCTGGCACGAGGCCCGCGTGCCCACGATCGCCACGAGTGTGCCCCGGGGAGCCTTCGCCGACTTCACCCGGGCGATCAAGGAGGTGGTCGGCATCCCGGTGGCCGCGTCGAATCGGATCAACACCCCGGCCACCGCCGAACACATCCTGGCCTCCGGCGCGGCCGACCTGGTGTCATTGGCACGGCCGCTGCTGGCGGATCCGGAGTTCGTCGAGAAGGCCGCACGGGGGGAGCAGGACGACATCAACACCTGCATCGGGTGCAACCAGGCCTGCATAGACCACACCTTCGTGGGAAAGATCACCTCCTGCCTGGTCAATCCGCGCGCCTGCAACGAGACGCTGCTCGTGCTGGCACCAACCCGTCGAGCCCGAGCGGTCGCGGTGGTCGGGGCGGGCCCGGCCGGTCTCGCCGCCGCGACCTCCGCGGCCAGGTGTGGTCACCGTGTGACGCTCTACGAGGCGAGGGATGACATCGGCGGCCAGTTCGACCTGGCCAGACGGATACCGGGCAAGGAGGAGTTCAGCGAGACCCTCCGTTACTTCCGGGCAGAACTGGCACGGCTCGCGGTCACCGTGCGCACCGGCGTTCGCGTGAGCGCGAAACAACTCGCTGACGGCGGGTTTGACGACATCATCCTCGCCTCGGGCGTGGCGCCGCGCCGCCCCTCCATACCCGGTGCGGAGCTGCCGCTGGTCGTCGACTACGCGTCAGTCATCAGCGGCCTCGCGGCCGTCGGTCCGAGAGTGGTGATCCTCGGCGCGGGCGGAATCGGGTTCGACACGGCCACCTTCCTCACCCAGGATGAGCCCCCGGCATCCCTCGATCGCGACCGGTTCTTCACCGAGTGGGGGGTGACGACCGACCCGGCCGTGCGCGGCCGTCTGGCCCCCGAGCATCACGCGCCGAGCCGTCGACAGGTCACGGTGCTGCAGCGCAAGCACTCCAAACCCGGCGCGGGCCTGGGTGTGACCACGGGCTGGATCCATCGCGCCGAACTCCGTCACCGGGGAGTGCAGTTCTTCACCGGCGTCGAGTACGAGCGGATAACGGAGACAGGGGTCTGGATCAGGGCCGATAGCGGACGCACGCACCTCGAGGCCGACAACATCGTGCTCTGCACCGGCCAGGAGTCGGTCGCCGGCCTCGACGACGAGCTGCGTGCGCTGGGCATCGTTCCTCGGCTGATCGGCGGCGCTCGGCTCGCGGGGGAGCTGGACGCCAAGCGGGCCATTCGCGAGGGTACCGAGGTCGCCGTCGCACTGGACGGGCGCACTCCCGCGCGAGCGTCCGCCTGAACCGATGCCGAGAAGCCACGGCTAGACGAACGCGGCGATGCCGGTGATGGCCCTCCCGACGATGAGCGTGTTCATGTCGTAGGTGCCCTCGAAGGTGAAGATCGCCTCGGCGTCTGCGAAGAACCGTGCGACCCCGTGGTCCAGCTGAATCCCATTGCCACCCAGAATCTCCCGGCTCCACGCGACGACCTCGCGCATTCGAGCGGACACGAATGCCTTGGCCATCGCGGAGTGGTGGTCGGCCTGCACGCCCTGGTCCTGCATCTGCGACGCACGCACGCACAGGGCAAGGCCTGCCGTGATGCTCGAGAGCGAGTCGGAGAGTTTTCGCTGCACCAACTGGTACGACGCGATCGGTTTGCCGAACTGGACGCGCTCCTTCGCATAGGCCAGCGCCGCCTCATATGCACCCATCGCGACGCCCACGGCCTGCCACGCCGCCTCGGCGCGCGTGAGCCGGAGCACCCTGGCGACATCGCGGAAGCCGTTGATCTGCTGCAGGCGGTCGGTCTCCGGCACGACGACACCGTCGAGCACGATGTCCGCGTTCTCCACCGCCCGCATCGATTGCTTGCGTTCGATCTTCGTCGCGGTGTAACCGGTGGTCGGCGTTCGGACCAGGAAGCCTTTCACCCGGTCGTCTGCGACATCCCGGGCCCACACGACCACCACGTCGGCGAACGTCCCGTTGCCGATCCACCGCTTGGCGCCCCTGAGGATCCACTCATCGACCGCGCCGTCGACGGTACGCCGTTCGGCCGTGGTCTCGAGGCCCCGAGCCGTGTCGGACCCGTGACCGGGCTCGGTCAATGCGAAGGCGCCGATGAGCTCGCCGCGAACCATGGGACCCATCCACTCCGCACGCTGTTCAGCGGAGCCTCCCACCTCGATCGCGTTCATCGCCAGACCGCCGTGCACGCCGATGAAGGTGGATGTGGAGGCATCGACCCGAGACACCTCCAAGACGACCCAACCGCGGAATACCGCGCTGTTCTCGAACTGTCGATACGCCGGGAACGCCGCCCCGAACATGCCGAGTTCGGCGAACGACGACATGAGGTGCCTCGGGCTCTGGGCGCGTTCCCAGAGGTCGTCGGCGTGCGGTCGCACGTCGCGCTCGAGCAGTTCGCGGATTCGCCCGATCGCGCGGCGTTCGTCATCGGTGAGCTGACTCTGGAATCCGTAGAAGTCGGCCTCCAAGGCCGGTGCCGGCTGCGATACCGGACGCTGGGTGGATGGCAGCGTCATCGTTCTCCGATCGTCGTCGATATACTGATTATGCAACATATTCCAATATGTTGCAGTACGCCCGCAGATAACGGGCCGATTCGTGGAGATAGCACCTGTTCCTCCCGAAGAACGAGACTGCCGATGGCGGGGCGACCGCTTTGGTGTAGCGCCGAGCTCCTCCGCCACCAAAGTGAGCATCCGCGCGCAAATGCTTTGAGACGGTCTCGAATTCACAGGTCGGAATCGACTGTCGACCGGGCCCCTTCTGCAGCGTCTCTCCGAGCTCATCGCAGCCTGAACGAGTGGGCATGAAACCGATTTCTTTTGGTTAGAGTTGGTCGTCATGGTGACGATTTACGAGGTGGCGGCTAAGGCCGGTGTCTCTCCCGCGACGGTTTCTCGAGTGTTCAACGGTCTCCCCGTCTCACCGGAGAAGGTCGATCTGGTGCGGGCGGCATCCGACGAGTTGCGCTATGTGCCCAACCGCACTGCCCGCCGGCTGCGCAATCAGACCTCCGAACTCATCGCCCTGCTGATTCCTGACGTGGAGAACCCCTTTTTCACCGCCCTGGCCCGAGGTGTGGAGGACGCGCTGCAGGCCGCCGGGTACTCCGTCGTGCTCTGCAACACCGATGACGATCCGGCGAAGGAGACACGCTATCTCGACATCGCCAATTCGGAGAACATGGCGGGAGTCATCCTGGCCCCATCGTCCGAGGACGGCGACATCCGTCACCTGACCGACCACGGCCGCCCGGTCGTGGTGATCGACAGAAACACGGGCCTCAACATCGACTCGGTCATGGTCGACAACCGAGCGGCAGGTATCGCCGCGACGAGCGCCCTCTTCGACGCCGGATATTCGCGGGTGGCCTGCATCGCCGGGCCGGTGGAGATCGAGAGCACCGAGGAGCGCACTCTCGGCTGGCGCCAGGTGGTGGCCAAGCGTGCGCGGGATAGTTCCCTAGACGGCCTTCTGCAGCACGCCAACTACCGCGTAGACGGAGGGCGGACCGCCATGCAGGCGCTGCTGGCGCTCGACACGCCACCGGATGCCGTGGTGACAACAAACAACCTGATGGGCGTCGGGGCGATCCAGGTGTTGTCCGAGGCGGGGATCGTGCCACCGACAATCGGAGTCGCTGTGATCGGCGACCTGCCGTTCGCGACCCTTTCGCCGCGGGCGATCACGCAGGTGCACCTCCCGGCGCGGCACCTCGGCACCACTGCGGCACGAATGCTTCTGGAGCGAATCGCCGGCGACATGCAGCCCGCGCGCACCGTCGTGCTGCGCGCCGAGGTGACCCAGGGTCTCGCTCCCGCCATCGGCTCTTAGCCGCACTTCGCGCGGAAATCGCCGGAATTCCGGGCTTTTCATTGCCCTCGCGACGACCCAATTCTGCAATCGGTTTCTTCCATATAAATACAGGGATTTTGGGCGATATTTGAGGATGAAAGTGCGAACTTGACGAAACCGATTTCTTGCGCTCTACTTATCGCAGCCGATTCTCAACGGAGAGGATTCACCCCACCATGAAACACAGCACCAAAAGAATCGCCGCGATCGCCATCGCGGCGGCCCTGGCGGTTGCCGGCCTGTCGGCCTGCAGCACGTCGGGTTCATCCGGCGGCAGCAAGACCATCGACGTCGCCTACTGGAACTACGGTCCGGGCGCCGTCACCAACAACACGAACCTGCAGAAGAGTTTCGAGAAGGCGCACCCGGGCGAGAAGGTCGTCCTGACCCCGATCGCCGGTGGCGGGTGGGGCGAGTACGTCGCCAACCTCGCGACCCTGATCGCGAGCGGCAAGCACCCCGACATCGCGTTCATGGCGTCCGAGGGCGTGAAGTTCCTCGACCAGAACAACCTGCTGTTTCCGATCAACTCCCTCCTGAAGACGGACCCCGAGGCGAAGAAGATCCAGGCCGACATGGCGCCCGGCCTTCTCAAGTCGTTCAGCGCGGGCAAGGACATCGCCAGCCTGCCGTTCGGGTTCAACGACTTCGTGATCTACTACAACACCGACATCTTCAAGGCGGCCGGCATCCCCGCGCCGACCGGAGACTGGACCTGGCCGCAGTTCGAGGCCGTGGCGAAGCAGCTGACGACATCCACTCGTTACGGCTACGCCTGGACCGGCACGGAGATCGCTCCAGGTGTGCTCCCGTGGATCGCCAACCAGGGCGGCAACCTCGTCAGCAGTGACGTGTGCAAGCCGACCGCGAACAGTGCGCCGGTGGTCGCCACATACACGTTCCTGAACGACCTGATCAAGCAGGGCATCTCGCCCGCCCCGCCGGCGAGCAACGACCTGATCTCCCAGTTCGAGAACGGCAAGATCGCGATGTTCGGCGCAGGACGGTATGTGCTCCCGAGCATGCTCGGCGCCGGATTCACGTCCTTCGACATCACCCGTTATCCGACCGGTTCGACCTACCAGACCACGCTGGGCGCGGGCGGTTACCCGATCCTGAAGTCGTCGAAGAACACCGACCTCGCCTGGGAGTTCCAGAAGTACGCCGCCAGCGCCGCGGTCCAGGATGCCGAGATCGGCACGAAGACCGCGCCGTACGACAGCGTTCCTTCGCTGCGTTCGACCATGGTGAAGACCGTCGCGGCGGGCATCCCGCCGGCCAACTCGAAGCTGTACTACGACGCGGTCGACAACTACAAGACGCTCGCACCGTTCCCGGCTCCGGCCAAATACACCCAGTTCGAGTCTGCGGTCATCTCCGACTCCCAGCTGATCTTCGGTGGCAACGACACCGTGCAGCAGGGCCTCGACCAGCTGCAGAAGGACCTCGAGCCGATTGTGACCTGCAACTAATAATGTCTCTACCCTCCGCTCGCGGAATCGGGGGTGGCGTCCTTCGGGGCGTCACCCCTGGTAGCGAAAGAACTGCAACCAAGAAGAGGCGCGGTGACGGCCTCGCCGCCGCCGGCTTCCTCGCTCCGTCGGGCGTAGGTTTCCTGCTCTTCGTACTGATCCCGACCATCGGGGTCGTGCTCCTCAGCTTCTTCGACTGGAACCTGCTCTCGCCGCCCACCTTCGCCGGTGGTGACAACTACCTGCAGCTGTTCAAGGACCATCACCTGCTCGCGGTGTTCGGCTCGACCACCTACATGGCGGTCGCCATCCTCGCGATCAACATCGTCGTTGGGCTCTTGCTCGCGGTGCTGCTCGAGGTGCGGATGCCGCGCTGGATCCGGGCATTCTTCCGTCTGTCGTTCCTGTTCCCGTTCGTCGTCTCGTCATCCGCCGTCGCGCTCATCTGGCGGTTCCTGCTCGACAAGGACTTCGGACTGGTGAACTACTGGCTGGGCTTCCTCGGCATCCCGCACATCAACTGGCTGGGATCGACCGCCTGGGCGCCGGTCGCCATCATCATCGTCAACTCCTGGAAGACGATCGGGTTCTCGATCCTGGTCTATATCGCGGGACTGCAGGGGATCCCGAACGAGATCCGCGAAGCGGCCATTGTCGATGGTGCGAACGCGTGGACGCGGTTCTGGCGGATCACCTTCCCCCTCCTGTCACCGACGGTGTTCTTTCTGCTCGTGATCAATACGATCAACGCCTTCCAGGTGTTCGCCGAACCCCGGGTACTGACCCAGGGCGGCCCAGGGGACTCCAGCCGAACGATCGTCGAGTACATCTACGACACGGCCTTTCAGGGATTCGACATCGGCTACGCGTCGACCGTCGGGCTCACTCTCGTGGCGTTGCTCGTCGTCCTCACCCTGATCCAGTTCCGACTCTCACGCAGATGGACGTTCTACGAATGACCGCCATACGTACTACAGCGACAAGACAGCGCAGCTATCGAAGCCGCGAGGTGCTGCTTCGAGTGCTTGCTTTCGTCGTGCTCGCCGTCGCCGCCGTTGCGATCGTCGCCCCGTTCCTCTGGGTGTTCCGTGGTGCGATCTCGCCGACGGATGCCGAACTCTATCGCCTGCCCCCTGGCCTGCCCACCAACCCGACCTTCGGCAACTTCGGCAAGGTGTTCCAGCAAGTGCCGTTCGCCCAGTTCGCGCTGAACTCGATCATCGTCGCCACGAGCATCACCCTGCTGCAGCTCGTGACCAGCTCAACGGCAGGTTACGCGTTCGCGCGCCTGAATTTCCGGGGCAAAGGACTGGCGTTCACCATCGTCATCGGCGGATTGATGGTGCCCCTGCAGGTCACGATCGTCCCGCTGTTTCTGATCATGACCAACCTGGGCCTCACCAACACACTGTGGGCGCTGATCCTCCCGCCCATGTTCAGCGCGTTCGGAATCTTCCTGATGCGCCAGCACTTCCTCAGCCTGCCCAAGGAGCTGGAAGAGGCGGCGCGCATCGACGGCGCCGGTCACCTGCGGATGTTCTTCCAGGTCATGCTGCCGTTGTCCGGTCCGGCGCTCGCGACGCTGGCCATCCTCACCTTCACCTATTGGTGGAACGACCTCTTCGTGCCGCTGGTGATGATCAGCTCGGTCAACCAGGAAACCTTGCCCGTCGGACTCGTGCTCCTGGCCGGCCGATACTCGACCGGCAGCCTCGGAACCATCGCTGCGGGGATCACGATGGCGATCATCCCCGTGCTGATCGTGTTCGTGATCGCCCAGCGCTGGATCGTGCAGTCGATCGCCTCAAGTGGATTGAAGATCTGATGACGACGCAGCTGTCGATTC
>JAZJYU010000089.1:8495-10392 GCA_040390225.1 Actinomycetota bacterium
GTTGTGTACATCGCCCTGGCCGCATCGACAATGGGACGGCTTGACGCCCAATCGTCGGCGCCGCCCTCAGACACCGAGGTGAGGCAAATCCTCGTCGATCGCATCGACCGGGACCATCAAAGCATCGGTATCGTGGTCGGACTGGTCGGGGTGCTTCTGGCGCTACCGGTGCTCACTCTGCTTCTCGGCGTGCCCTGGCCGCTCGTAGCGCTCGGCGCTCTGCCGGCCTGTCTGTACTCGACGGGCGTCGCGCGCTACGCGGCCGCGGTGTCCCGCGGTGAACGCCCACCGGTACGCGTAGCCTTCCGGTTGGATCTGGTCCTTGGCTGCTCGATCGAACTCGCGGTGCTCGTAACCCGGGCGCTGTTCGCCGGGGGCGGCGCGCTGTTCGTGCCCGCGGTCGTTCTCGCCGCGGTACTGCTGCTCGTCGTTCCGTTCGTGGTCGCATACGGAGCCGTTCGCGGCCGGACCGGATTCTCCGCGTGGCGCGGTGGCCTCATCCTCGCCGCTTACCGTCCCGGCACCTCGCTCTCTCTGCTCGCGCTCAATTGCATCGCCGGATTCGCCATCATCGCCAGTCTCGGTGTGCTCGGCGTCGTGCTGCCCTGCTACCTCTTCGTCTTCGCCTGCGCGGTGGTCGCCGGCCAGCTCGGCGACATCGACCATCGAACCGGAATGAACTGATGAACGTGCTCACCACGGTCGAGATCGCATCGCGGCTCGACCCAGAGATCGCTGTCGGCATTCCCGGCACGCTCACCCATAACCTGCCGGGAGGCGACCTCACGGTCGGCCTGGTGCGCGAACTGGACAGCCGGCTTGCGGTGATGCCCGAGCCCGAGGGATCGAGCGAGTGGGCCGCCCGCCCGGACGGCAGCCGTCTCGAGATCCGGCAGTACGTTCCCGCCTCCCCGGAGGCGACGATTTCCCGCTCCGTCGTGTTGTGGATACACGGCGGCGGGATGTTCCTCGGCAGCGCGCGTCAGGACGACGCGGCCTGCCAGGAACTGAGTGAGAACCTCGGGGTACGGATCGCTTCGGTAGATTATCGGCTCGCGCCGGAGCACCCGTACCCCGAGCCTCTCGACGACTGCTACCTCGCACTCCTGTGGTTGTCATCGCGTTTCGACCGGATCGTCGTGGTCGGCGGCAGTGCCGGAGGCGGGCTCGCAGCCGGACTCGCCCTGCTCGCGCGCGACCGCTCCGGACCGGCCATCGCGGCGGTGCAGCTCTACTATCCGATGCTGGATGATCGCACCACCGATGGCGGACATCCGCTCGCGAACACAGCGGTATGGGACGCCCGCCTGAACCACCTCGGCTGGAGCTCGTATCTCGCCGGCGCGGACGCTGACGCCTACGCGGCTCCGGCGCGGGCTGACGATCTGTCGGGACTGCCGCCGATGTATCTCGACACGGGAGAGCTCGACCTGTTCCACGATGAGGACGTCGCGTTCGCCGAGCGCGTCCGTGCCGCACAGGGATCGATCGACCTCTTCGTGGAGCCGGCGGCCGTGCACGCCTTCGAACTGATCGCGCCGGACGCGACGGTGAGCCGGACCGCTGTGGCGCGTCGCCGCGCCTGGCTGGCGACGGCGCTGCGCGGGAGAGGCGGCGCATCGTGATCCCCCGGCTGCCGCCGATCACCGACGCGAGTACCGACTGGTGGGCGACCTCGCGCCGGCGGGTATTCTGCGACTCGCACACGCCGGACTGGAACGACCCGAATCAGCGTGGGAACGCCCCGTTCCCGGAGTTCCCGCTGCTCAGCGGAGTGGACCCGGAGAAGGACCTCGGCGTTCTCGCAGACGCCGGCGTCGACTCGGTCGTGCTGTTCGCGAAATGCCCGTACGGCAATGCCTACTACCCGACCGCGGTCGGTCACCAGCATTCAGCG
>JAZJYU010000089.1:10402-15410 GCA_040390225.1 Actinomycetota bacterium
GGACCTGTTCGGCGATCAACTGCGGGCGGCACACGCGCGGGGGATGAGGGTGATCGCGTACTACTCCAATATGTGGGATACCGCGCAGGCGCTCGCCAACCCGGACTGGGCGCTGGTGCCGGCTGCCTCCCGCGGCAACACCGGTCGCTGGCCCGCACTGTGTCTGCTCAGCGACTATCGGCAGTTCGCGCTCGACCAGGTGCGGGAGATCGCGCGGCTGTACCCGATCGACGGGCTGTGGAGCGACATCCTGACTGCCGGCCCGTGCGTCTGCTACCGGTGTGAAGCCGCGTTCGAGGCCGAGTACGGTCGCTCGATCCCCGCCGGCCGCGACGACTCCGGCTGGCTCGACCTGGTGCACTTCTCGCAGCGGATCCTTCGCGAATACCTGGAGGAGCAGCGTGCGGTGCTGCTCGAGGAGCGCCCGCTGGCCGCCCTGATCCCGAACTTCTATGCGACGACCTTCGTCGATGCCGTGATCGGCCTCAGCACCGACCATCTCGCGCTCGCCGATATCGGTTCGAGCGAGGGCTACACCGACTGGCACGGGCTCGGATTTCCGAGCTTCGCCGCCGGCTACATCCGGGCCGGGGTGCTCGGCCGGCCGAGCGAGACACTCATCAGCCGCTTCGTGCACACCTGGGACTTCACCCTGCGCTCGGCGGCACAGCTGAGGTTCGAGGCGTTCACGGTCGCCGCGCACGGATCGGCCGTGTCGCTGGACGACCAGCCCTACGCGACCGGTGCGCTCGAGCCCGAGGTCTACCGTCGCCTGGCCCCCGTCTACGAGCGGATCGATGAACGCTCGCCCTGGCTCGACGGCTTCGTGCCCGAGCCGCACGTTGCGCTCTACGCGAGTCAGACCTCGCGCGAGCTGGAGAGCCTGCTCGGCGCCCCGGAGAACCTCAGCGTGGGGGAGCAGTCGGCGCAGTTCCCGCAGAGCGAGCCGCGTTCGGCTGCGAGCGACCTCGTCGCCGCTGTGACGGGCAGCTATCGCTCACTCGTCGAAGCCCATCTGCCGGTCGAATTCGTGGACCAGCGTCCGGCGAGCCTCGATCGGCTGGGGGAATTCCGGGTCGTCGTGCTCCCCGACGTGCTGTCGGTCTCCACTGCCGAGGCGGAAGCCCTTCGCCGCTTCGTCGCCGATGGGGGAGGCCTGGTCAGCACGGGGCCGATCGGGGTGCGGGACGTCTCCGGTCGCCTACTCGAGGAGCAGACGCTGACCGACCTGCTTGGCGTCCACTTCGGCGAGCCGGGCGGTTATACCTTCCCCTATCTGCGGATGGTCGACGGAGCGCTCCGTGAGGAACTCGGCGGCTGGCCGCTGCCGCACTACGGCAGACTGCGTCCGCTGGAGCGGCTGGCCGAGGGTGTCACTGTGCTTGCCCGGCGCACCGACCCGATCCTGGAGACCGACGGGTCGACATACTGGCACAACAACCAGCCGGCTCCCGGACAGGAATCGGAGGTACCGGTGATCGTCGAGCGCCGGTACGGCAAGGGCCGGGTCGTGGTGTCCGCCGCCCGCCTGGGAAACAATCGCGCTCGGCTCGGGCACGGTGCGTACCGCGACCTGCTCGCCGCCCTGGTGCGGCGCGCGGCGGCGGTCGAGCCCGCGGTACGCATCCTGGGCACCCACAACAACACCGAACTGGTGCTGACCACCGACGGCACCACACGGGTGGCCCACCTGGTCACCGGGTATCCGGTGCTGGCCCTCGACCTGTTCGGGGCTCCGCAACCCGCGGCGATCGAAGATATCTCCCGGGTGTCGAGCCTGCGGCTCAGTGTGCCGAGGGGGACAGTGTCGGTGTCGCGCGTGGTCGGACGCGACTCGGTCGCGCTGCCCATCGTCGACAACACCGTCGAACTCGTCGACCTCGACGACTGGGAAACCCTGGTGATCGAGGGGGACGCGCCGTGAGCACGGATGCCGTGCTCGGCGTCGACATCGGAACGTCGAGCAGCAAGGGCGTGCTCGTGTCTCTTGACGGCCGCATCATCCGCACCGCCACCCGTGAGCATTCGGTCAGTCGTCCCGCACCGGGCCAGGTCGAGATGGACGGCGACACATGGTGGCAGGAGTTCGTCGAGATCGCGACCGGGCTGACCAGCGGCGACGAGACGGTACTTGCGGTCGGCGTCAGCGGGATGGGCCCATGCGCTCTGCTCACCGAAGAGAACGGGACGCCCGTGCGCCCGGCCATTCTCTACGGCGTCGACACCAGAGCGACCGAGCAGATCGGCCGGCTCGACCGTGAGCTCGGCGCTGATGAGATCTTCCGACGGTGCGGATCGGCGCTGACCAGCCAGGCCGTCGGGCCGAAGCTGGCGTGGGTCGCCGAGAACGAGCCGGAGCGGTGGTCGAGAGCACGCAGGCTGTTCATGCCGGCGTCCTGGCTGGTGTGGAAGCTGACCGGCGAATACGTGCTCGACCTTCACTCCGCGAGCCAGTGCACGCCCCTCTTCGACGCCACGGCTCTGGATTGGTACGACCCTTGGGTGACGCTGATCGCGCCACAGCTCGAGTTGCCGGTTCTCCGCTGGCCCGGAGAGATCGCCGGCCGCACCACCTCCGCGATCGCAGGCATCGCGGCGGGCACCCCGGTGATCACGGGCACGATCGATGCCTGGTCGGAGGCGATCAGCGTGGGCGCGCAGAACCCCGGCGAACTCATGCTGATGTACGGCACCACGATGTTCCTCGTGCTCACCCTGCACTCGGCGATCACCGAGCCCTCGATGTGGGGCACGGTGGGCGCGCTCGAGGGAACTCGGAACCTGGCGGGAGGCATGGCGACTTCGGGCGCGATCACGGCGTGGCTACGGGATCTGACCGGGGCCGATTTCGCGGCCCTCACGGCCGAAGCGGCGTCTGCCGGCGTCGGCGCGGGCGGCATTCTCATGCTGCCGTATTTCGCCGGCGAACGCACGCCCATCCAGGATCCCGACGCCCGGGGCGCGATCGCCGGGTTGACCCTCTCGACCACCCGGGGCGACCTGTATCGCGCGGCTCTCGAAGCGACCGCATTCGGTGTGCGTCACAACCTCGAGAGCATGAGTCGCGCAGGGGCTGTCGTGCAGCGGGTGGTTGCGGTAGGCGGCGGCACCCAGGGCGACCTGTGGACCCGGATCGTCTCCGATGTCACCGGACTCGACCAGCAGATCCCCACCGTCACGATCGGTGCGAGCTTCGGCGCCGCGTTTCTCGCGGCCGGTCTGGTCGGGTCGCCTGACATCTCGATGTGGAACCCGATCGACCGGACCGTCAGCCCCGACCCGGCCACGACAGCAGAGTACGACGACCTGTACTCGCTCTACAGGGAGCTCTATCCCGCCATCGCGACCGTGTCGCATCGCCTGGCCGAGATCGGGCGCGTACGCGCAGCGGCCGAACGGAAGGAATGGGCACTATGAGCAACGACCGCTTGAAGATCGGCCTGGTCGGCACCGGATACTGGGCGGACCAGTGCCATGCCGCAGGCATCGACCGGAACGACGACCTCGAGTTCGTCGGGGTCTGGGGCCGGGATGCCGGCAAGGCGGCCGACCTTGCCACACGACACGACACGCGCGCGTTCGACACCGCCGATGCCCTGTTCGCGGCGGCCGACGTCATCACCTACGCGGTGCCGCCGGCCGCGCAGGCTGCGCTCGCGCCCAGGCCGCGGCCGCAGGCTGCCACCTGCTGCTCGAGAAGCCGACCGCGACCAGTTCCGCAGAGGCGCATCGCATCGCCGACGCCTGCGCGGCAAATGGAGTTCAGTCGGCGGTCAACTTCTCGCTGCTCTGGGGAGGATCGACCGGTCCGTGGGTGGATGACGTGGTCGCGCCCGGAGACTGGGATGGCGGCAACGCCACCATCCTCGGCGACCTCCGCGTGACGGATGGCCCGTTCTCGGCATCCCCGTGGCGGAGGGCGGACAACGGCGCTCTCTGGGATGTGGGGCCGCACGCGGTCTCCCTGCTGGTCGCCGGGCTCGGCCCGATCGTCGACGTGCACGGCGAGCATGGTCGTGGCGATGCCTTCGTGCTGTCTGCACGTCATGAGGGGGGCGGGGTCAGCACGACGACGCTGAGCTACACCTTGGGCGAAGGCGGCGGGATTTTCCGTGTCGAGTTCTGGGGGGCCGATGGCGTGACCTCAGCGCCGCCCGCGCTCGCCGGCGCTTCCCCGGCCGACAGCATCGCCCCGGCTCTGGCCGCGCTGATCCTTTCGATTCGCACCGGCCGGCCAAACCGGTATGACGCACGGTTCGGTGCCGGGATCGTCGACATTCTCGCGCGAGCCGAACAGAGCGCCATCACTCACTGAAGGAGTACTGACATGACCTACCTGTTCCCCACCACCTTCGAGCGCCCGGCTGCAGCTGGGCGCACCGCGTACCTCATCGCCAGCGGCGACCTGCGGGAGTCGGCGAACACCGCCGGCTGGCCGGTGCAACACGCGATGGAGACGGCGGTGACCCGGGTCATCGACGAGCTCGGCTGGGCGGTGCAGCGCGCGAATCCGATCGATCCACGCACCGGGCATGGGTTCATCTCGAGCCAGCGGATGGGCCTCAAGGTGTTCAAGACCATTCCGGCGGATGCCCCGCTCATCGTCGCGGAGGCCGTGTGGCAGTACAGCCACCATGTTCTCGCCGGCCTGCGCACGCACCGCGGCCCGATTCTCACCGTCGCGAACTTCGAAGGGGGCGCACCCGGCCTGGTCGGACTTCTCGGGCTGAATGCCGGCCTCACCAAGATGGGCGTGGCCTACTCGACTATCTGGAGCGTCGACTTCACCGACGACTGGTTCGTCGACGGCGTTCGCGAGTGGATCGAGACCGGAGCGATCGTGCACGACTCCTCCCACGTCCACGACCTCGGAACCCAGCCGGACAGCCTGGAGAAGCGGCTCGGCGACGCGCTGGCCGACCAACTCACGAGCGAGAAAGCGATCATCGGCGTCTTCGACGAGGGCTGCATGGGCATGTACAACGCCATCATCGACGACGAGCTGATC
>JAZJYU010000090.1:0-8310 GCA_040390225.1 Actinomycetota bacterium
GACGACCGGGTGCGCTGGGAGTTCAAGATCATGCCGGGCGACGACCCGGAGGCGATCGCCGCTCCCGACTCGGTCGAGCGGATGATCAGCCCGATGGTCGACCCTGCCGATGTCGACGTGCAGCGCATTGCGAAATACACTTTCCGCTCTCTTGTCGCCTCGTCGTGGCATGTCGGCCGGGTATTCCTCGCCGGCGATGCAGCACACCTGCAGCCGCCGTTCATGGCGCAGGGGATGTGTTCGGGCATCAGGGACGCGGCGAACCTCTCCTGGAAGCTGGTGCGCGCTCTGCGCGCAGGAGAGACCGCGCTGCTCGACACCTACGAGGTCGAGCGCAAGCCGCACGCGCAGGCCTGGATCGAGGAGGCGACGCGTGTCTCAGAGCTCTGCCAGATGATCGACGCCACGAGCGCGGACGAGCGCAACGAGCTGCTGCGCGAGAGCGGCGGCCGGCTCGTGCCGATCCTCCCGAGCCTCGGTCACGGAGTGCATTTCGGCACGCCGTCGGAACCGGTCGGTGAACTCAGTGATCAGCTCTACTTCGACGACGGCCGCTCGCTCGATGACGAGGCGGGGCAGCGGTACCTGCTACTGCTCGGCACGGGGGCGGATTCGCCGGAGTCGACCTCCGCTGTCTTCGTCGCCTCCGCGGACTCGTCTGCCGCGGTCGCGGGTCAGCTCGAGTCGCAGGCGGCTATCGCACTGCTGGTACGCCCCGACCGTTACTTCGCGGGTGTCGCCAGGAACAGCGAGGAACTCGGCCTACTGCTGGCCGAGCTCCCCACCCGCTAGAGGCGCTCCGCGACCCAGTCGGAGATGAGCGATGCGCCCGGCAGCATGTTGTCGCCACCGACGTGCTCGACCCCGCCCTCCCGTGGCGTGAAGATGTGCAGCTCGCGGTCGGGGCTGTTCACCGCTGCCTCGTACTGCGCGTATGCGTACTCGATCGGGATCTGCCTGTCGCCGGACCCATGCGTGACGAGGAAGGGCACGGTGATCTCCTCCACGACTCCGACCAGGGAGACCTGCGGGGCGAACGCCATGAACTCCTCGAAACCGTCCTTGCCCCACACCCACCCGACGTGCTCCCAGTAGTGCGGCACCGGGTTCTCGCCCTCGCGCTCGGCACGGCGCTTCTGCAGCTCGCCCCAGTTGTAGTTGGCGCCCCATGCCACGCAGAGCGCGAAGCGCTTCTCGTACGCCGCGGCCCGTGGGGCGTAGTAGCCGCCGAGCGACCAGCCGAGGATGCCGATTCGTGTCGGCTCCACGTCACCGCGTGACTCAAGGTAGTCGACGCACGCCGTGCCCCAGCGCTCGCTCTGCGGGATGGCGTGCATGCCGCGCAGGCGCAGCGCCTCGCCCGTGCCGGGGTGGTCCACCATGAGCAGCGAGATTCCGCGCTTGGCCAGTTCGGTGCGCAGCGGCGAGCCCCACATCATCTCCTTGGTGGAGTCGAGGCCGTTGAAGTGCACCATCACCGGCGTCTTCGGGCCGGCCGACGGCGCGCGGTAGAACAGTGCGGGAAAGCTCGACCCCTCGAACGGGATCTCGACCCGTTCCACCGGCTCTTCGCAGTATCTGACGAAGGTCGCGAAGCAGTCGAGCATCTTCTGGTATGTGACGGTGCGGGGCTCGTAGCCCACCCGTTGCATCCGCTCGCCGGTGATGTAGTAGACGGCTGCTCGTACCGACTTCGTGGCGGCGCTCAGAGTGTGGCCGGCAGCCAGGTCTTCGGCGGCGAGCCCGGCGATCCGGTCTCCCAGTCCGCTCCACGCTTCGAGGTAGGCCTCGGTGCCCTCGTCTCCCGCGCTCGCGAGCTCGATGATCGGGCGGCAGGCGTCGACCACCTCGTTGAGCTGACCGCCCGTGTTCATCGCGATGTTGGTTGACAGGTTCCAGACGTAATTGCCCGGGAAGAGTTCGAACACTGTGCTGCTTTCTTTAGAGGTCGATGACCGGCTGGCCGGCCACGATGGCGGACTCGATCGTTCCGAGCTGGTCGACGTCGATGCGCACAACGTCGCCGGGAACGAGCCAGGGGAACGCGTCATGCCCGTGCACACGCGACAGTTCGAGGATGCATCCGGTGCCGACGGTGCCACTGCCGATGACGTCGCCCGGGCGGAGCGTCGTGCCGCGTGAGGCGTATGCGATCATCTGCGGGAAAGTCCAGTAGATGCTCGACCAGTTGCCCTCGCTGTATCGCCTGCCGTTCACCTCGACGGTCATGCCGAGATCGAAACCGCGATCGGTTCGGTACGGTTCGAGCTCGTCGGGGGAGACCAGGAGCGGCCCGAGCGTGGTCGCGGTGTCTTTGCCCTTGGCGGGGCCGAGGCCGACCCTCATCTCCTTCTCCTGCAGGTCTCGAGCACTCCAGTCGCACAGGATCGTGTACCCGGCGATGTGCCGCTCGGCGTCTGCCGGGGCGATATCGGATCCTCCCTCGCCGATCACGGCCGCGACCTCCAGCTCGAAGTCGAACTGCTGCGAGCCGGGCGAAACCGGGATGTCGTCCCGCGGTCCGACGACCGCCGCCGGGTTGGTGAAGTAGAAGACCGGCTGCTCGTACCAGACCGGGTCGACAGTGCTGCCGAGGGCCGCCATCGAGGTGACGACGTGGTTCTCGAACGACATGAAATCGCGGATGCTCGGCGGCACGCTCTCCGGTGCGAGCAGTCGCGCGCCGTCGAGCGACGCCACCTCCCAGGGCGAGTCGATCGCGGAACGGGTCGCCGCGTCGAGCCCTCCGCTCTCCAGCAGCCCTCGCAGGGTCGCGCCCGCGGGCATGCCGTGCAGCGCGCCGTCGACGACCACGGCGACGTGTTCGAGTCCGTCCCGCTCGGAGGTGTAGCTCGCCCAGCGCATAGTGACCCCGTCTTCTCAGGCGTCGTCGCCCATCTCAGCTTGGGGTGACGGAGGTGAGCGCTCAATGACCGGGTGGCGATGCGAGCTATCGACTCGATCGATACGGGTCGGTCGGTGCGGCTCAGATCAGACTGGCGACCTCGCGCAGCTGAGCCCGCAGCCACTCGTGCCCGGCATCGGCGGTCTGCTTCGGCCCCCACGCCATGACCTCGGAGATGGTGTCGATTCTGAACGGGGGTTCGAGGGTGCGGAAGTTCGAGTCGGACATGAGCAGTTTCGCCAGCCGCTCCTGGATGATCGTGACCAGTCGCGTGCCGGGCAGCAGGAAGGGGGCCATCACGAACGACTGCGCCACCATCTCCACGTTGCGCACGATTCCGAGCTCGTCGAGGCTCGACTCCACGATGGAGGTCATCACGCCCTGGTTGGAGCGCAGGTACGGCAGATCGGAGAACTGATCGATGTCGAGCTTTTCGCCGACATCCGTGTTGTTCGCGTCCACGACGCAGACGAAGCGATCAGTGAACAGTTCCTCGACCGGGAAGTCGATCTGTGCCGGCATCAGTTCCCGGGGGAAGATGAGCACGTCGGTCTGGTTGCGCCGCACCTGCTCGAGGAAGTCCGGTTCGATCGGCCGCACGTGGATCTGCACGTTCGGTGCCACAGACGGCAGTCGTTCGAGAAGCGGCCGCAGCAGGATGAGCGCGACGTAGTCGCTCGCGATCACGGAGAAGGTGCGGTGGTCGACCAGCGGGTCGAAGGCGGTACCGACGTTGATGATGCTCTCGATCTGGCTCAGTACGGCGCGTACGGGCTCGACCAGTGACTCTGCGAACGGGGTGGCCTTCAGCGTACGGCCCTCGCGTACCAGCAGCGGGTCGTTGAAGAGGTTTCGCAGCCGCGCAAGGGTCGAGCTCATAGCGGGCTGGCCGACCAGCAGTCGGTCGGCGGCCCGTGACACGTTCCGTTCGGCGAGCAGCGCGTCGAGGGCGACCAGCAGGTTCAGGTCGACGCTGCCGAGCTGCATCTTCCACTCCTCTGTACACGTTGTCGAGCTTGTACGTTATCGATCTGGTCGATGCCGAGTATCGAATTCGCGGGATGTGCGCGTCCTCGCGCGCTCCTAATGTACATACACAGCCATCAGCGCTGCGCCAACGTGTGACGAAGGAGTCGACATGACAGTGAGCAAGGTCTTGGTCATCGGTGCCGGGGTGGGCGGCCTGGGTGCGGCGGCCGCGCTCGGCCAGCGCGGCGTCGAGGTGGATGTCGTGGAGATCAAGCCGGACGCCCGGGTTCTCGGTGTCGGCATCAACCAGCCGGGCAACTCGCTTCGCGCACTCGACGACCTCGGGGTGCTTGAGGAGTGCCTCGCCGTCGGGTTCCCCTTCGACGGGAACGAGTTCCGGGACTGGCAGGACAACGAGATCATCTTCGTGCCGTCGATTCTCGGAGACGACCGGGTGCCATCGAATGCCGCTCTGACTCGGCCGGCGCTGCACGGCATCCTGCTCGGGGCGGCTCAGCGGGCCGGGGCGAACATCCGGTACGGCGCGACCGTCACCGATCTCGACGACGACGGCAGCGGTGTCACCGCGACCTTCAGTGACGGAAGCACCGGGCGATACGACCTCGTCGCGGCCTTCGACGGCGTCAAGTCCCCGACCCGCACGCGATTGTTCGGGTCGTCTTTCGAGCCGGCATTCTCCGGCTACGGGGTCTGGCGGCTCCAGCTCGACCGGCCAGACGCCATCGTGAGAACCACCGTGTTCCAGGGCGACACGGTGAAGGGCGGGCTGATCCCGCTCTCGACCGAATACATGTACATGTTCCTGGTCACCCCCGAACCCGGGAACCCGCACCACGATCCCGCCGATTTCGGAACGCTGCTGAAGTCGCGGCTCACCGGTTTCGGCGGGATCATGGGGCGAATCAGGGACGCCATCGACGGGCCGGACGGGATCGTCTACAGCCCGCTGCTCGAGCTCGTGCTGCCGAAGCCCTGGAACAGGGGCAGGATCATCGTGCTCGGCGATGCGGCACATACGGCGGCGCCGCACCTCACCCAGGGCGCGGGCATGGCTCTCGAAGACGCGATCGTTCTCGCGGACGAGGTGCTCGCCGACCGGGCGGTCGAGAAGTCGCTCGCAGCGGTCGCGGACATCCGGTTCGATCGGGCCAAGCTCGTGCACGACGTCTCGCACGCCATCCTCGAGGCGGAGATGCAGGTGAACATCGAGAACATGCCGTTCGCCGTGGAGGGCATGAGGGCCGAACTGCCCGGGCAGACGGCCTTCCTCGAAGGGAAGCTCAACGAGCCATATCGCAGCGGCACCAGGAGCGCTCAGCCGACCGCCTGAGCGACTACGAGCACCGCCCGCCCGGCGGGCACTATTCGGCGCGCCATCCGGCGCCCGAGAGCGACTAGAAAAGGGAGAAAACAGTGGAGAAGAAGCTCGCGCACCTCGCCTACCTCGAGATCACCAGCCCGGACGTCGAAGAGTCCGCCGTGTTCTACGAGACCAAGTTCGGCATGCGCATCATCGACCGGATCGATGGCGCGGTGTTCCTGCGCTGCTGGGGGGACTACTACCACCACAGCCTCGTCATCCGGCCGGGCGCGGATGCCGGCCTGGGCACGATGGCCTGGCGCACCGACAGCGACGAAGCGCTTGACAAGCTCGTGGCGAGAATCGAGGCCAGGGGAGTCACCGGGGTGTGGGCGAAGAGCGGCCCCTCGCACGGTCGCGCGTACACCTTCGTCGGCCCGTGGGGTCATTCGATGACCCTGGTCTGGCAGATCGACAACTTCGTCGCGGAGCCCGGTTTCGAGTCCAGCTACCCCGACCGTCCGGAGCGGCGCAGCAGCCACGCCGCCGCGCCCCGGTTCCTCGACCACGTGACCGTGACGGCATCGGACGTTGACGCGTTCGCCGACTGGTATTCGCAGACGCTGGGCTTCCGCATCATGGCCAGGACCCACCTCGACCAGGCACCGATCAACGTGTTCACCGTGCTCACCACCAACGAGAAGTCGCACGACCTCGGTGTCGTGCTCGACTCGTCGCCGGTCGCCGGACGCGTGCACCACATCGCGTTCTGGGCGGACACCGCGGAGGACCTCGTGCGCTCGGCCGATGTGCTGCTCGAGAACGGCACCTCGATCGAGTACGGCCCGTCGATCCACGGCATCGGCGAGCAGAACTATCTCTATTTCCGCGAGCCGAGCACCCTCAGGGTCGAACTCAACTCGGGCGGGTACCGCAACTACGTTCCGGACTGGGAGGCGAAGCTCTGGATGCCGTCGCTTGGCTCGAACAACTTCTTCCGCAACTGGGACATGCCCGACTCGATGATGGAGGCGTTCCCGGCAGCGGACGGCATGACGGCCACGGAGGACGGCGCCTCGCCGAAGCTCACGGAGGCCCTGCTCAACCCGTGGGCGAGCACGACGGCCGGTCACTGATGACGCGGTTCGTCGACATCTCGATCCCCATCGAGAACGATGTTCCGGCCGATCCGCCGTTCCAGCGCCTGCACATCGACTACTCGAAGCACGAGGACACGGCCAAGGACATCGCTGCGCTGTTCCCGGGGCTCGCGCCGGAAGACCTTCCGGGCGGCATGGGGTGGGCGGTGGAGAAGGTTTCGCTGTCCACCCACAACGGCACCCACGTCGACGCGCCGTGGCACTACCACCCCACCATGGACGGCGGCGATCGGGCCTGGGGCATCGACGAGGTGCCGCTCGACTGGTTCTTCCGGCCAGCGGTCAAGCTCGATTTCCGGCACCTGCCCGACGGGTACCTGGTGACCGCCGCCGACATCGACGCCGAGCTGAAACGCATCGGTCACGAGCTGCAGCCGCTCGACATCGTGGTCGCGAACACCGCAGCCGGAGCCCGCTACGGGCAGGACGACTACGTCGACAGCGGCTGCGGCTTCGGCCGCGAGGCGACCCTGCATCTCACCGGCCAGGGCGTCCGGGTCGTCGGAACAGACGGCTGGTCATGGGATGCCCCGTTCAGTTACACCGCGAAACGCTATGCCGAGACCGGCGACGCATCGATCATCTGGGAGGGCCACAAAGCGGGCATGGAGGCGGGGTACTGTCAGATCGAGAAGATGCACAGTCTCGACACCCTGCCGGACCACGGCTTCACCATCGCCTGCTTCCCCGTGAAGATCCGTGCGGCGTCGGCCGGCTGGACCAGGGCAGTGGCGCTCATCGATGAGTGACAGTGGCGATGAGTGATCGAGTCGCCGTCATCGGGGCCGGCACGATCGGGCTGAGCTGGGCGAGGCTGTTCCTCGACCACGGGCTCGACGTGGTCGCCTACGATCCCGCCGTGCCGCCGGGCACACACGACCAGGTGGAATTCGCCGCGGATGTCGCGGGCGCCGTCACCGGTGCCACCTTCGTGCAGGAGAGCGGACCGGAACGGATCGAGCTCAAACGCGTGCTCAACGCGCAGATCGAGGCTGCGGTTACCGCGAGCACGATCATCGCGTCGTCCACCTCAGGACTGCTGATCTCCGACATCCAGTCCGGCACCGTTCACCCCGAGCGTTTCGTCGTCGGGCACCCGTACAACCCACCGCACCTGATGCCGCTCGTCGAGGTCGTCGGGGGATCGCTGACCAGCGAAGCCACCGTCGATGCCGCCATGGCGTTCTACGCCATGCTCGGTAGACGGCCCATCCGTGTGCGCCGGGAACTGCGGGGCCACATCGCGAACCGGCTGCAGGCGGCGGTCTGGCGGGAGGCGTTCTCGCTCGTGGCGACCGGCGCGATCAGCGTCAGCGACCTCGACATCGCCATGTCCAACGGGCCGGGACTTCGCTGGGCACTGCTCGGCGTCTTCCTCAACCTCGAGGCCTCCGGCGGCGCGGCCGGAATCGCGCACACCCTCGATCATCTCGGTCCGGCGATCCGCGACTGGGCGGACGACCTCGCCGCGTTCCCCGATGATGACGACTACGTGAGGCCGGTGATCGCCGGCGTCGCCGACGAACTCGCCGGGAAGGACATGGCGCGCATTCTCGCGTCGCGGGATGAACTGCTCACCATGCTGATCGCGGCGAAGAAGGACACCGGACTGAGTTAGCGTTGCATCTGACGAAGGAGTTGCGGCATGTCAGGTGCACTGGTTCTGTCGGGCGGCGGTCTCGCCGGGATCGCGTGGGAGCTCGGGGTGCTCATCGGCATCCGGGATGCGGCTCCCGGCGTCTACGACGCGATGGACGCTCTCGACCAATACATCGCGCAGTGCGGACTCGAAGAATCGCTTCTCCATCTGGTGCGGCTGCGCGCCTCGCAGATCAACGGCTGCGCGTATTGCCTCGACATGCATTGGAAGGATCTGCGAGTCCTCGGCGAGAACGAGCAGCGTCTCTATTCGCTCGACGCGTGGCGCGAATGTCCCTACTACAGCGATCGCGAAC
>JAZJYU010000090.1:8320-20721 GCA_040390225.1 Actinomycetota bacterium
TCTACGACGCGATCACGGCACCCGAGGTGACGTACCTTGGCACCTCGGCGGGGTCATCCGTCGCGTCTCAGCTCGCCGGCGGCACTCCCATCGATGATCTGTTCGCGATGCAGCTCGAACGGGAAACCGCGGAGCTCGGTGCGGACATGGATCTCGAGGCCTTCCAGCAGACGATGGCCTCGGTGCTGCGGGGAGTCACGTCAGATGAGGATCGTCGTCGACGTATCGGGGCGTTCGCGCGCCAGGCGCAGACGGTCAGGCCGGCAGATCGCCGCGCGGTCATCGAGTCGCGCCTGCTGGTGAAGCACTGGCCCGACCGGCGGTTGCTCATCACGGCGGTGAACACGGGAACCGGCGAGCTCACCGTCTTCAACCGCGACTCCGGAGTCGAGCTGGTGGATGCCGTGTCTGCCAGCTGCGCTGTGCCGGGAATCTGGCCGACGGTCGAGATCAACGGCGTTCACTACACGGATGGCGGGGTGCGCTCGCTCGCGAACGCCGATGTGGTGGTCGGCAGCGATCCGGTGCTGATTCTGGTACCCACGGCCCCGGTGAGTCCCGTCGGTGAGACGATCACGGCGGCGGAGCTGGCCGCCCTCGGCGCCGCGACCGTGACGACCGTGTTCGCCGATACGGCATCCATCACGGCCTTCGGGCAGAACCCGCTCGACCCGGCGGTCCGCCCTCCCGCGGCGGAGGCGGGCCGCGTTCAGGGCCGGGAACTGGCCGCCTCGCTGCAGTCGATCTGGGCCTGAGTTACGAATACCTGACATGACCAGAGCGAGCGCGACCGTCGACGGCACGACCACGGCTTCCCTCGTGCGCGCCTGGGAGATCGCGACCCCGCTCACTCCGGTCGGGTATTACCCGAAGTTCGGGCCGCTGCCCGCGGTGCTCGAGGTGCGCGACCAGACCGGAGCGTGGGACGCTGCCGGACAGACCCGGCAGCTCATGCTCTCTGACGGCGGGTACGTAATAGAGCACCTGGTGCAGGTGGACAAGCCCGAGACCTTCAGCTACGAACTGAGCGACTTTCAGAAGCTGTTCGGTTCGCTCGTCTCGGGCGCCCGCGCCGAGTGGGAGTTCAGCGAGGCACCCGGTGGCACGAACATTCGCTGGACCTACACCTTCCGCCCCCGTCGCGGCGCCGGACTCGTGGTCGGGGCGATCGTGAGACTGTTCTGGGGTCCGTACATGGCGAAGGTGCTGCCCGGGATAATCGCCGAGGTCGAGCGCCGGGCCTGATGCGGTGTCGCCCGGCGCGGTGGCGAATGATTGAATGGGGCGGGTGAGATTCTCGCTCGCCGACACGCGGGACGCGGCCGTCACCCTGGTGTCGATGCTGCTCAGCTTCGGCAGTGTGCTCGTGCTGCAGCAGGCGTTCGGACTGGATGACGGCCTGCTCGTACTGAGCGTCGCGCTGTCGATGACCCTGTCGCGCACCAACGCCGGGCGCAGCACGCGGGAACAGCTGTTCGGCCTCGTCATCGTTCCGGTCGTGGCGCTGGCGGCGTTCGGCGTCGGCGCGCTGCTGCTCGACCTGCCGATCGCCGGTTCCGTTCTGTTCATCGTGGCCGTGAGCGGCGCGATCTGGCTGCGCCGGTTCGGGCCGCTCACCTCGCGCATCGGCACCTTCATCGCCCCGCCGTTCATCGCCGTGCTCATCACCCCGGCGCCGGCGATGCCATCCGGGCACGGTGCGTTCCTTCCCTGGGCCGCCGTGGTCGCGATCATCGCTGCGGGGTGGTCGCTGCTCACGCGTCTGCTGGCGCAGTGCACGGGGCTCCTGTCGCCCACACGTCTCGCGTCGCCCGCGCCTCTCGCTTCGCCCGCGCGTGAGGTGCGGCCACGAGCTCCGGGTGAGCGACGGCTGGCACCGAGCACGCGAATGGCCATTCAGCTCGCGGCCGCTCTTGCCGCCGCCTTCCTGATCGGCCACCTGCTGCTCGGCCAGCACTGGCCATGGGTCGTGATCACGGCCTACGTGGTCACAAGCGGCAATCGCGGCAGAGGAGACGTCGTCTACAAGGGTGTGATGCGCACCGTCGGTGCGCTGGTCGGCACTGCGGCCGCGACCCTGCTGGCCGGGCTGTTCCCGCCCGGTGATGCCGTCGCCATCGTCGGGGTGTTCGTCGCGCTTGCCATCGGCCTCGCCCTCCGGGCCATCAACTACTCGTTCTGGGCCGCGAGCGTGACCGCCGCACTGGCCCTCCTCTACGGGTACTTCGGCGAGGGCGGCGAGCAACTGCTGCTCAACCGCATCGTAGGCGTGCTGATCGGAGGGGTGCTGGCAGTCGTCTGCGCATGGTTCATCCTTCCGATCCGCACCCGTGACGTGCTGCGGCGGCGCATGTTCGACTCGCTGGCCGCGTTGAATGACGTTCTCGGCACGGCCAGAACCGATCCGGAGCGTCTGCCTGACGAGGCCGCGCGCTTCCGGGCGAGCCTCGCCGCCATCGACCAGCTCGTGCCGACGTTGCGGGCTGCCGACGTCATCCTGAGGCTGAGGCGCGTCGAACAGCGGCACGGGCACGTCGTCACGGCGCTGAAGCGCTGTGCGGCGCCGGTCGAGACCCTGGCCGGCGTTGCGCCCGCAGAACTGGCGGAGGCGTCGAAGCGCATCGGGCAGCTGTCACGCCGCGTCGGCAGCCTGCGGCGAGCGCTCGCCGCGCACACCGACCCAGAGTGGGCCGAGGAGTCCATCGCATTCGGCGACACCCTGGCCGATGCCGCGTTGCGCGACATCGACCGGGTGATCGTCGGGTGGGCTACCTAGCCGGTCAGTGGCCCATCGGGATGGTCTCGGGGTTCGCGTTCTTGCGCACGAAGAACGCGGCCGGAATGGCGAACAGCGAGATGATGGCGCCGACCACGAATGCGGCGTGGATGCCCGCGTTGGTCGCGGTCGCATCGCTCGCCCCCTGGGCGGCGAGCGTGGCGATCTGCGCGGACATGATGGTCACGAACAGCGCCGTTCCCGCAGCACCCGCGACCTGCTGCAGGGTCGCGACGATCGCACTGCCGTGCGAGTAGAGCGACGGCTCGACACTGCCGAGGCTTGCGGTGAAGAGCGGGGTGAACAGCAGCGCAAGGCCGATGCTCAGGGTCACGTGCGCCGCGAGCACCCAGACGATCGAGCTGTGCTCGTTCAGCAGGGTCATCGCCCACAGGTCGGCGCTCACCAGTACCGAGCCGATCACGAGCAGCAGCGTCGGGCCGATTCGGTCGTAGATGCGGCCGACGATCGGTGAAACGAGTCCCATGATCAGGCCGCCAGGCAGCAGCAGAAGACCGACGGTCAGCGTGTCCTGGTGCAGCACGCGCACCAGGTAGAACGGCAGCAGCACGATCACGCCGAACATCGACATCATGCTGATCGTGAACATGATGATCGAGAAGGTGAAGGTGCGCGATTTGAACGTGCGGAGGTCGAGCAGCGCACGGTTCGCGCGCTGGAGCACGAGCTGACGGAACACGAACGCGACCAGCGCGAGGGCACCGATGCCGAGCGGTGCCCAGATCTCAAGCGCGTTGGTCGCGGTGCCCGCGTTGCTCAGGCCGAATACCACGCCGCCGAAGCCGACCGCGGAGAGCACGATCGACCCGACGTCGATTTTCGTGTGTGTCGGTTCCGTCACGTTCTTCATCAGGATGCCGCCGATGATGAGTGCGGCGATGGCGATCGGCAGCACGAGCAGGAACAGGAAGCGCCACGGGAGCGCGTTGAGGATCAGTCCGGAGATCGTCGGGCCGATCGCGGGTGCGACCGAGATGACGATCGAGATGTTGCCCATCATTCGGCCGCGGGACTCGGCCGGAACCAGGTTCATCACCGTCGTCATGAGCAGGGGGAACATGATCGCGGTGCCCCCGGCCTGGATGACGCGGGCCACCAGCAGGATCTCGAACCCGGGAGCGATCGCGGCGACCAGGGTGCCGACACTGAACAGGCTGAGCGCGGTGATGAACACCGGCCGTGTGTGGAACCGCTGAAGCAGGAAGCCGGTGATCGGGATGACGACCGCCATTGTGAGCAGGAAGGCGGCGGTCAGCCACTGGGCGGCGCTCGGCTCGATGTGCAGGTCGGATGAAAGCTGCGGCAGCGCGACGCCGAGGATGGTCTCGTTGAGGATCATCACGAAGACCGACACCATCAGCACGCCGATCACCAGGCGGTTGCGGGCATCAAGGTTCTTCGGCGCGTCGTCGGCCGGGATGAGGACGGAATCGTCGGTGGTCGTGGTCATACGGAAATGTCCCGTCGTGAGGGCGGTAAGGAGAATGGCGGCGACGCCGTGCTCTCTGAGAGCGTCCTACCAGTCTGCTTTATTCCGCTGACATTCGGAATCTGCTCTCAGTGAACGCCGGTCGACGATTCGGCGATCTCCCCCGGGAGCGGGTCGGGGGCGTGCGCTTTACTTGCGGGATGAAGATCAGCCGGCGGGAGATGCTGCGGCTGCGCCTCTCCGCACAGCGGATCACCGGGCGCGACAGCCTCACCATCCCGGGCGTGCTTCGGCAACTGTTCGCCACGCAGGCCCAGGATTTCGTGCAGGGCGGCTGGGCGCTGGGGCTGCGTGCCACGGGGTCCACCATCGCCGACCTGGATGCTGCGCTCGGGTCGGGCGCGATCATCCGGTCCGCACCCTTCCGCGGCACGCTGCACTTCATGCTCGCCGGCGATCTGGGCTGGGTGCTCGACGTGACCAGCCCGCGCACGATCCAGGGCGCTGCGAAGCGGTTCAGCGACCTGGGCCTCGATGGGCGAGCTCTCGGCAGGGCGGCGGAGGTCACCCGTGCGGCGCTCGCAGGCAAAGCGTTGACCCGTGACGACTACTTCGCCGTGCTTCGTGATGCGGGCATCGATCCGTCGGCACAGCGCGGCTATCACGTCATCTGGTATCTCGCCCAGACCGCGGTCGTCTGCTGGGGCCCGCCGCTCGGCACCCAGCAGGGGCTCGTGCTGGTCGACGAGTGGGTACGCGAGCCGCGCCGGCTCGAGGGCGACGAGGCGCTGCGAGAACTGGCGCTTCGCTATTTCACCGGCCACGGCCCCGCGACGGTGCGCGACTTCGCCTGGTGGACCAAGCTCACCCTCGCGGCGGCCCGCCGCGGTCTGGAACTCGCCGCCCGCGACCTGACCGAACTGGAATACGACGGCACGCCGAACTGGGCGTCGACGGCGGAACTCGATCGCGCTGCGGGCGGGCGGATGTCCGCGGCGGTCCACGCGCTCCCCGGCTTCGACGAATACCTGCTCGGTTACGAGAACAGGTCGGCACCTCTCGCGGAGGAGCATTTCGAGAAGATCGTGCCGGGCCTGAACGGCATCTTCCTGCCGCTGATCGTGGCCGGGGGAGAGGTGGTCGGCACGTGGAGGCGCGCCGAGCGGGCGGCGGGCGTCACGGTGACTCCTGACCCCTTCAGTCGGCTGACCGCGGCACAAGAGCGGTCGTTCCAGAAAGCGGCGGCCGCTTTCGCACGGTTCAGGACGGCCAGCCGCTGACCACGACCTTGCCGATCATCCGGCCGTCCTCCACCATCCGGTGCGCCGCGCGCAGCTGTTCGGCGTCGAGCGGACTGAGCTTCTCGGTGACGGTGCTGACGATCCGGCCGGCGTCGACCAGTCCGGCGACCTCGTCGAGCAGCTCGTGCTGGGCGATCATGTCCGGGGTGTGCTGCACCGGCCTGGTGAACATGAACTCCCAGTGGAAGGCGAGGCTCTTCGACTTGAGCGGCAGCATGTCTGCGCTGCTCGGATTGTCGATGGCGGCGATCTGGCCGAACGGCTTCAGAATGGCGGCGTAGGTCTCCAACTGGCCTTCGGTGTGCGCCGAGAACACCCACTCGACGCCATCCGGGGCGATCTCGAGCACCTGCGCCACCAGGTCGCCGTGATGGTCGACGGTGTGCGCCGCACCGAGGGATCGCTCCCACTCGACCGCCTCCGGACGCGACGCGGTGCCGATGGTGGTCACTCCGGGTAGCAGGGCGTCGACGAGCTGCAGCATCATCGACCCGACCCCTCCGCTCGCGCCGACGACAAGAAGCGTGCCCGCGCTCAGTTCGTGCAATCCGAGCCGGTCGAACAGCACCTCCCATGCCGTGATGGTGGTGAGTGGGAGGGCCGCCGCGCCGGCGAAGCCGAGCTGGGCCGGCTTGTGCCCGACGATCCGCTCGTCGACGAGCTGGTACTCCGAGTTCGATCCCGGGCGATCGACGGCTCCCGCGTAGTAGACCTTATCGCCCACGGCGAACAGTTCGGCCGCGTCACCGACCGCACGCACGATTCCGGCGGCGTCGTAGCCGAGCACGGTGCCGGAGGGGGAGCTCGCGCGACGCTTCACGTCCACCGGGTTCACGGAGACGGCCTTCACTTCGACCAGCAGGTCGCGCCCCTCCGGCTCCGGCACCTCGCGTTCGACGTCGATCAGGGCGGACGGATCGGTTGCGGGAACCCCGGTGGTGCTGATGATGGCCTTCATACAGACCATGAAACCCTAATATTTTGAGAATGCGCGTACTTCTCACCGGGGCCACCGGGTTCGTCGGATCGTCCGTTCTGAAGGCCCTCGTCGCCGGCGGGCACGAGGTCACCGCCGTGGTGAGGAGCCAGGCCGGTGCTGACCTGGTGACGGGCGAGGGGGCGACCGCAGTCATCCATCCGCTGCCCGACACGGAGTGGCTTGCGATGCAGCTGCGCGACACCGACGGATTCATTCACGCGGCCACCCCCGAAGACGACCGGGGTGCCTTTGACGACGCCCTTCTCGACGCGGTGTTCGATGCGTACAACGGCACGCAGAAGCACTATGTGCACACCGGCGGCGTGTGGGTGCACGGACCGGGCTGGGACATCACCGAAGACACCCCGATCAACGCTCCCGAGGCCACCGCCTGGCGCGAACCGCGCGAACAGCGGGTGCTGCGCGCGGACTTCGTCGGCAGTGTCATCGAACCGGGCATCGTGTACGGCTACGGCAAGGGAATCCCGGCCACGATCACCGCTGCGCCGAAGACCGGGACCGGTGCGCTGCTGCTGGTCGGCGGTGGCGACCAGCACTGGACGACGATCCATGTCGACGACCTCGCCGACCTGTATGTGAAGGTGCTCGAGGAGGCGCCCGGAGGCGAGCGCTACCTGGGCGTCAACGGCGACAACCCGACGGTGCGGGAGATCGGCCTGGCCGTGGTGGGGCCGGATGGCGAGGTCGCCGCCGAAGACGAGGCCGCGTCGATCGCGCGGCTGGGCGGCGATTTCGCGCGGGCGCTGTTCCTCGACCAGCAGGCCACCGGCCGGAAGGCGCGCCTCACCTTCGGCTGGGCGCCCAGCCGGCCGAGCCTCGTCGAGGAGCTTCGCGCGCGGTAGTTTTTCGGAACGCGTGGACCGAAAGTCGCCAAATCGACCTTCCGTCCATCCCTGAGGGGCCATTTGGCGACTTTCGTGCCGCGCGACTTCGAGCGCGGCTGCGCGAGCACAGGTGGCGGCCAACGGCTGCTCAGTACTGCGACACGCACAGCTCCGCGACGACGGACTGCGTACCGGAGATCTCCTGCGACGTGTTCTCCGTCATCGTGTAGGTGGTCGTGCCGGCTGTGTACGTGGAGGGCGTGGTCGGGTTCGGCTGGTAGACGAAAGCGCGCGGAGAGCCGGCGTCATTCGTCTTGAGCAGGGCGATCGCCGCCGTCATGTCGAAGCTGGTGGACCAGCCGAAGTAGAACGGGTAGATCCCGTTGCCAGTGACGGTGCGGTCGATGCAGGCCCGGGTGTTCGTCCAGGTCGAGCCGTGCACCGGGGCGGACACGCTGTAGGCCTGCGGCTCGTCGGGCAACGCGCCCGGGTAGCTGTAGGTGCAGACCAGGATGTTGAGGGTCTGGGCGTTGCTGATGAGTGCGTTGTTGCCCCACTCCTCCCAGGCGGTATTCCCGTTCGAGGTTCCCTTCAGGGTGAGGACGCTGCCCGCGTCGCTCGCGACGATGGCGTGAGCATCGAGGGTGGGGCGGTAGCCGTAGTAGGGCGGCTTGGAGTAGTCGATGGTGAAGCCCCACGCGACGGGGGTGGATGACGTGCCCGTGATTGCGACGGTGAGGCAGGTCGAGTACACATTGATGTTCGACGGGGTGACGGTGACGATGGTTGTGCCCGGCGCGGCACCCGAGGGGGGAATGACCGGGCTCGTCCAGGTGACGGCGGCGAGCGCGCCGCTGCCGAGCGTGATGGCGCGAGCTGTCGCATCCGCCCCGCCGCCGAGTGAGGTCGCTCCGGCGATGTAGACGGTCCAGCTCGCGAACGACGACGCGAGCGGCGAGCCGGGAACGGGCAGAGTGATGGTCGCCGTGGTTGCGACGGAGAGATTGGTTCCGGTGACGAGGGTCGCCGAGACGGCCTGCACCTGAGCGCCGGCCGAGTTGAGGAGTGCTACCGTCACGGCCTCGCCGTTGAGTGTTGCGAGACCGGAACCGGTGACGGTGGCCGTCAGGGCGGAGACCGTCGGCGGGCCGCCCGCGGTCGTGAGGGCGACATCCGTGACCGCACGCGTGGCTGTCGGTGCGGTGAGCGCGCCGGCGGCACCGAACAGGCCGCCGCTGATGCTGCCAACGCTCGCGGCACCCGCGGTCACCATCGACCCCAGTAGCGCGAGTGCGGCGATGCCGGCGACCAGACCGCGGTTCACGACCGCACCGCCGTGATGGCTGCTCGGTCGATTCGGCTGAACGCGACTCCGCCGGACCCGCAGGCGGAATCGATCGCAGCCCGCGCGATCGCGATCGTCGCGGATTGACTCGCACTCGTCGCCGTGAGCTCGCAGATCTTCACGCCTGTGCTGTCGATCAGGGCTAGCCGCACCTGCTCGCCTGCCGCGAAGCGGTCGGCGCCGGGGGTGGCCAGTAGTACGCCGTTCAGCATCCAGCTCCCGGCCGAGAACGCGGCAGTCCAGGTGGCTGTGATGCCGGAAGTGTGGATGGCGACCGCACCGTTGGCGGCCCCGACATCCGTCGTCTTTATGCCTCCGAGTGTGGCCGCCGAGGCGGTCACCACACCGCAGGTGCCGGCGACAACGACGAGAATCCCGAGTGCGAGCACACGAGGCGTCACCGCTCGACGCTCGCGAGCGCGTGAGCGGTGACGACCGCGCGGACCGGACGGCATGCGGGTTTCCTAGCGCTTCGTCCGATGACGACTCTGCGCGCCCTTCTTGCTCTTCCTGCTGTCGCGGCCGAACCGCCAGACGATCCCGAAGACGGTCGCGGCACTCGCCAGCCCCAGGATGAGCGGGCTGGCCAGCTTGCTGAGCAGCGTGCCGATCGACGGAATGGAGTAGATCGCCTTGCCGAGTACATCCGAGGAGCCGAAGTGCCACGGGTCGGCGCTGTTGTTGTTGTCGCCCTGGGTGGTGTAGACCGCCGACCCGGTTGCTGTGCTGACCGAGACGATGCGGTGGATCACCCGCCCGGTGGCGCCCGGCTGGCCCTTGGGGATCAGGTAGGAGACGATGTCGCCCGGCTGATAGCTCGGCTGACGGAGCGAGAGCACCAGGTCGCCGGTGTGGTAGGTCGGCTCCATGGAGTGGCCGTTCACGATCGTGAGCCCGGTGAACCCGCCGTACTGGGCGGGCCACAGGGCCACGAGGGCGATCAGCAGCGCCACAAGGGACACGACGAATCTCAGGATCCGGCGCGGCTTCCGCTTGGGTTCGTTGTCAAGCCCGGAGGCTCGCGTTTCAGCAGGTGTTTCCGGATCCGCTGAAAGGACGGAATGGTCAGCTGACTCGATGAACGATGTTGACACGTGCGCGCCTTTCGATTACTTCGTAGTACCCGTGGATGTCGTTGCCCCGCCGTTGATCACAACGGAGACTCCGACGACGTCGGCGACGGCGATCCCGGCGGGGGCGGTGAGCGTCGTCGTGGTCGTGCCGCTTCCCACGCCAATCAGCTCGCCGCCGAGCGAGGAGGACGCCGCTCCCTTGAGTGTCACCCGCACGCTGGCCGAAGCTGCGATCGCGCTGGTCGTGGTGAGCACGACCGTCGACACCTGATAGCCTCCGGCGTTGCCGTTGAGCGTGGCACTGTATGCCGTCGTGTACGACACGGCCACCCCGGTGGTGATCGCCGACGTGACGCCGTTGCTGCCGGCGCCGACATCGGTCGTGGTGATCGTTCCGAGGGGGGCCGCCGACGCGCTGACCCCGGCAAATACGGCCACACTCGCGACGATCGCAATCGCCAATCGGTGAAGAGCCACTTCGGGCGATCCCTTCTCATGTGCAGAGGCCGATACCTGGACACGGCGACGATCGCCGCTCGACCGCCTACGACTACTTGGTGGCGACGGAAGCAGTGGTCGTTGTGCCGTTGATCACGACGGAGACGCCGAGCACGTCAGCGACTGGGATGCCCAAGGAGCCTGACTGGCTCACCGCCATCGTGATAGACGCGGTGGCGGTCGAGGTGCCGCTCACTGTGGCAAGTGCCGTGCCGGTGGAACCCTTCAGCGTCGCACTGACAAGAGCCCCTGCAGCGAACGTGCTGCCCGGTGTCACGGTCACGCCGGTCACGATGTACGCGCCCGCTCCGGAGTTGGCCAGGGGCTCGTAGGCGGTCGTGTACGAGACGGTGACGGCCGAGTACGGCCCCTTGATTGTCTGGCTGCCCGCGCCGACATCAGTCGTGGTGATGGTTCCAAGGGTTGCTGCCGATGCACTCACGCCCGCGAAAACCGCCACGCTTGCGACAACGGCGATCGCCAGTCGATTGATAGTCATGATGCTGTGTCCTTCCGGGACGCTCTGGTGTCTTCCTGACAGATGTCAGTTATCCAACGTCTGCAAACTTATGTGGACGACACGACAACTACAAGACGCAACGCCCACCCAGAACGGGGGACGCGGCATCCCGCCCGAGCAGGCGGATTTCCACCCCTGGGTGGGCGACTCGCGAGGCTATCGGCGGGAGGCTTGAGCCATGAACCTGCAAACTCTCGCGAACGCCGCCATCATCCTTCTGCTGGTCGGATTCATCGCCGTCCGCCAGCTGCGGTGGCAGCCGGTGATCGTCTCCCGCATGTGGCGTCTTCCGATAATCATGGGCGTGATCGGCCTTTTTCTCATAGCGGACCAGACCAAGAGTGCGAAGGTCACTGCTCTTGACCTCGGCGTGATCGTGATCGAGCTGGTGATCGCCGTCGGCGTCGGCGCCATCATGGGCCGTATCGCACAGTTCAAACCGCTCGCCACCGGGAACGCCCGGCAGGCCGCCGAGTTCGCCAGCCGCACCGGCTGGGTCGGGATGGTGCTCTGGGTGGTCATGATCGGGGTGCGCGTCGGGATCGACGTCTGGGCGACGCGGTCGGGGGCGGTGGCGGCCACGTCGACCGGCATCATCCTGCTCGTGCTCGCCGCCAACCGGCTGTCGCGCACGGCCGTTTTCGCCGCCCGGGTGGCGAAGCTCGACTCGGCGGCTCTGGCACCGCGAGGATAGGACCGTGAACGCGGAGTCGTCGACCTGGCTGGGCAGGGTGCTCAACCTGGTCGGTGCTCTCGCCGTCGGCTTCTATTTCACCCGGCTGGTGATCGAGGGGCTGCCCGAATGGACAGTGCTGCTCGGTTCTGCATCGCTTCTCGCCTGGCTGGTCGTGCTGTTCCTGCCCCGCCGCCTGCTGCTCGCCACCGGGCTGCTGTTCGCGGTCATGGGGGTGGCGGGAGCCCTGGTCGCGGTCCCGACAGCGGGCCTCATGGTGGTGCCACCCGCGATCGGCGTGCTCCGCCTGCTCGCCGATCCGCGCCGAGCGCTCTGGCAGGGTGTCGCGGCCTGGCTGGCCGGGGCGGGCCTGGTGGCCGCCGGGGTGTTCTTCAACGACCTGCCGCCATACGCCCTGCTCACCATCGAGGGCGGGCTGCTTATCGCTGCACTCGGCGGGTACTCGCGGCGCCAATACCGGGAGTCGGAGGAACGGATGCGCGCGCTAGCCGAAGAGCACGCGCGGGCGGTGGTGCAGGAGCATCGCCAGTCGGTCGCCCGCGAGATCCACGACGTGCTCGCACACAGCCTGGGCGGACTCGTGGTGCAGTTGGATGCCGTCGGCGCGCTGCTCGAGGCAGGCAGGACAGGCGAGGCAACAGCCAGGGTCACCGACGCTCGCGCGCTCGCCGTCGCGGGCCTCACCGAGGCGAAGCGGGCCGTCGAGGCCCTGCGCGAAGACCTTCCGATCGAAGCTGTCGACCTGCCCGGCGCGATCGACGACCTCGTGCGGGCGCACCGGTCCCTGGGCGGCGAAACCGACCTGATCGTCGAGGGGGTGCCGCACTCTCTGAGTGCAGCGGCATCCGTCGCGATCGCCATGCTGATCGTCGTGGTGGTGCCGCTGATATGCCCATCCTTGTCCAGGACCGTCACGGTCT
>JAZJYU010000090.1:20731-31943 GCA_040390225.1 Actinomycetota bacterium
CAGGAGGCGCTGACCAATGCGCGCAAGCACGCGCCCGGCATGCCGGTGTTCGTCACCGTGCACTGGAGCGACACATCGGTCTCGCTCGAGGTCTCGAATGCACTCAGCGGCCGAACGCAGGACGCACCGGGGGGCGGCCACGGCATCGAGGGGATGCGCGAACGGTTCGCCGCACTGCCCGGCTCCGTGCTGAGCGCGGAGTCGACCGGTGGCCGGTTCGCGGTCATAGCGACGGTCCCGGCGTGATCCGAATACTGGTGGCCGACGACCAGCCGGAGGTGCGCGACGGACTGGTCACCGTGTTGTCTCTGCTCGATGACATCGAGGTCGTCGGCGAAGCCGTCGATGGCGTGCAGGCCGTGGAGCTGTGCGCATCGCTCCAGCCCGACGTGGTGCTGATGGACCTGCGGATGCCCGTGCTCGGCGGTGCGGAGGCGACTGCCAGGATCGTGGCGGCCCAGCCGACCGTCGCGGTGCTCGTGCTGACCACCTACGCCGACGACGACTCGATCCTCGGGGCGCTTCGCGCCGGCGCACGCGGCTACCTGACCAAGGACGCGGGGCGTGGCGAACTGGAGGCGGCCATCCGGTCCGTCGTTCGTGGCCAGGCCACCTTCGCCCCCGGTGTCGGTGCCCGGCTGATCGAACGGCTGGCTCCCGCGAAGCCGCTCGCCGAGCGCTTTCCCGCTCTGACGGCTCGCGAGCTCGAGGTGCTCGAATTGATCGTGCGAGGCCTCAGCAACCCCGAGATCGCGGCCGCGGCGTTCATCTCTGTCGCCACCGTGAAAACCCACGTGAACTCGATCTTCGCGAAACTCGGTGTCGCAGATCGCGGCAAGCTGATCGCGCTCGCCCGCTAGGGAGCACTAGGGTAGCCGAAACGGTTCACCTTCTTCCCGGGGAGTGCGCATGACGACAGCGGTTTCCAGTTCGAGCGACGTCGACAGTAAAGGTCTGAAGGGGGGAGCGCTCGGACTGGTTTCCAGTGTCGTCGTCGGCGTCGCCTCGACGGCCCCTGCGTACAGCCTCGCAGCGGCCCTCGGCTACATCGTCATCAGCGGTGTCGGCAACAATGTGGCGGGAGTGCACGCCCCCGGCGTGGTGCTGCTCGCATTCGTGCCGATGTATCTCATCGCCGTCGCATACCAGGAACTGAACAAGGCGGAGGCCGACTGCGGCACCACCTTCACCTGGGCATCCAGGGCCTTCGGACCCATCGCAGGGTGGATGGGCGGCTGGGGCATCATCGTCGCCGACGTCATAGTCATGGCGAATCTCGCCCAGATAGCAGGGTCGACGACCTTCGGGCTGCTCGGCAACTTCGGACTGCAGTGGGCGGTGGACGCATCGAACAGTGTGATCTGGTCGACGGTCGCCGGCATCATCTGGATCGCCCTCATGACCTGGATCTGTTACCGGGGTATCGAGATCTCAGCCCGGCTCCAGCAGGTGCTGCTGAGCATCGAGGTGATCGTGCTCATCATCTTCTCGGTGTTCGCGCTCGTTCGCGTCTACTCGGGCAACGGCGTCGCCACGTCGCTCATCCCGAACATCGACTGGTTCAACCCCTTCACTCTCAACTTCGGGTCGGTGCTCGCGCCGGCGCTGCTCGCCGCGATCTTCATCTATTGGGGTTGGGACACCGCGGTGTCTGTCAACGAAGAGACGGCGGAGCCGAAGAAGACCCCGGGCCGCGCGGCCATCATCAGCACCGTGCTGCTGCTCATCACCTATACCCTCGTCACCACGGCGACGGTGTCGTTCGCCGGGGTCGGCGACAAGGGAATCGGCTTGGCGAACGGTGACAACGCCGCCAACGTCTTCCTCTCGATCGGCCCGGTTCTGTTCGGCAGCGGCATCATCGGCAAGATCCTGATCGCGCTGCTGACCATCTCCATCCTCACCTCGGCGTCGGCGTCCACGCAGACCACGATCCTTCCGACCGCCCGCACATCCCTCTCCATGGCCGTGTACAAGGCGATCCCGTCGCAGTTCGCGCGAATCCACCCGAAGTACCTCACTCCGACCTGGTCGACGATCGCGATGGGCGTGGTCTCCATCGCGTTCTACCTCGTGTTCACGCTGATCAGTGAAGACATCCTGACGGCCCTGGTCGACTCGATCGGACTGATGATCGCGTTCTACTACGGGCTGACCGGTTTCGCCTGCGTCTGGTTCTACCGAAAGACGATCTTCTCGTCGTTCCGCAATTTCATCATGCGCGGCCTGTTCCCCTTCGCCGGCGGCGTGATGCTCGCGGCGGCATTTGTCTACGGCCTCATCTCCTACGCGGCCCCGGACTGGGAGGTCGATTCCAACGGTCACAACATCACGATCTTCGGCATCGGTGCCGACGCCGTGATCGGGGTGGGCGGCCTGGTCGTCGGCGCGGTGCTGATGGCCATCTGGTGGATCATCAAGCCGGACTTCTTCCGTGGCAAGACCCTTCCCCGCCGTTCGGACGACCTCGTGCTCGCCCCCGGTGACGGACGGGTCGCCACCTTCGGCCTTCCGGACTCCGGTCGCATGCCCGAGGTGATCGCCCCCGACCTCTCGAACCTGCCGCCCGGGCAGACCGCGATCGACGCTGTGACCGGCAAGCCGACATCCCGGCCGGCCAAAAAACCCGGTCGCTGAGCTTGTCGAAGCGGCCGAGCACGGTCGTCATCGTCTCCGGTGCGATCGATGTTCTGTTCGTCGTCGTATTCGTGGTCATCGGTCGCGCATCACACGGCGAGAGCGTGCTGGGTACCCTGGTCACGCTGTGGCCGTTCCTGGGCGGACTTCTGATCGGCTGGCTCGTCATCCGAGCGTGGCGAACACCGCGCCGACTGTGGCCGACCGCGATCGTCATCTGGCTGGTGACGGTCGCGGCGGGCATGCTTCTTCGGCTGGTGAGCGGTCAGGGGGTCGAGTTCGGCTTCGTCGTCGTCGCGACCCTCGTGCTCGGGCTCTTCCTGGTCGGCTGGCGTGCGGTGTCGTTGATCGTGGTCAGACTGCTGCGGGGTTAGGCGAAGTCAAGAGCTGTAGTCTTCAGGCACGCGGCGCCAGCCGGGCACTGCAGCGAGGGAGTTATGACCATGGCCGACAAGTCACCGAAGAAGACCACCGCCAAGACGGCGGCGTCCAAGTCCCTCAAGGAGAAGCGCGCAGACAAGAAGACCAAGGCGGCAGGCAAGGCGCGCGACTAGCGCGCACGCCCGCGCCGGCTAAGCGGACTTCAGCACGTCGGCGGTGAAGTTCTGCACGCGAGTGAGCAGACCCTCGGCCCGGCGAGCGACGATCTCCTCCGGGTCGGGCTGCATCGGCTGCTTGGGCGGCAGGATGCGGATGATCATCGAGCAGGCCAGGTCGGCGCAGATGTAGGTACCGACCGTGTTGCCGTCGCGGCCGGCCTGGCCGGCCCGCGGGGCGGAGAACATGGCCACCTGGTCCGAGGGCTGGGAGGTACGGCACAGCGAGCACATCGCCGAGATGCCCTGTCGCATGCTCGCGCTCGATGCGCGGAGCACGATACCGACCGGCCGGTCATCCATCCAGTGCACGAGGTAGCCGCGCAGCGGTGCCTGCGGGTCGCGCCAGCCGAGGTATTCGCGCTCGTCCCAGAGCACCTCGTGCAGCCCCGGCAGCGGCATGCGGGTGGCTTCGCCCTTCGAGGCATTCACGATCGAGTTTCGGATCTCGGCCTCGGTCAGCGGTTTCACGTCCTCCAGCGTAATCGCAGACTTCGACACGGGCAGAATGGGGGCATGCACACTCTCGGCTCGCTTGTCTCGGTTCCGGCCCTCGAGAAGCCAGAGTTGCTGTCGGTCCCTGTGCGCGAGCTGCTCGCGCGGTTGCAGCTGCTCGGCAAGGTCGGGGTGGTGGAGATCGACCCGGCCATCTCCGACACCGCGGCGACGCAGGAGGCCTTCGGTCTGTCGGCCGACACGCTCGCGAACTGCGTCGTGGTCGGCGGCAAGCGGGAGGGTGAAGAGCGCATCGCCGCGGTCGTGATCCTTGCGAGCACCCGTGCCGACATCAACTCGACCGTCAAAAAACTTCTCGATGTGCGCAAGGCCTCCTTCCTGCCGACGGATCAGGCGGTCGAGCTGACCGGCATGGAGTTCGGCGGCATCACGCCGATCGGCCTGCCCGCCGACTGGCCGGTCTACATCGACTCCCGCGTCGCCGGGGCCGACGTCGTCATCGTCGGGTCGGGCGTGCGGCGGTCGAAGATCCTGGTCTCAGGCGCAATCCTCGCCGCGCTGCCAGGGGTGCAGGTCATCGAGGGGCTCGCGAAGCCGATCGAGCAGTGACACTCGCCAGCCTGCTTCGACGCGACCTCACGGCCGCACGTTTCACCGTCGAAGCGCTCACGAGCCTCTGGGGGGCTGATGCCGCGGCAGCGCTTCACCGCGGGCACCGCACTCCGGCGCTGCGGCGGCTCCGTGCGAGCGACCCGCTCTCCACGCTGGCCCGCGCGTTCGTTCTCGGGCTGCCTGTGGACATCCGCGACCTCCCGGTCGCCTTGCCGGCTCTCGGGATCGACGGTGCCGTCGAGCTCGGGCTGGTCGACGCAGAGGGAGCGCCGCTTCTCGACTTGCGACCGTACAGCTTCGTCGACGCTCACGGGGTGGGCGGCTGGTGGATCGCCAGCGACCTCGGCGAGCTGTCGACCGGTGTCCCGTTGCGGGTCGACCACGTTCTCGGTGTCGGCGGCGCGTCGATGACGCTCAGCGGACTGATGCTGGACCGGCCGGTCGACAGTGCCCTCGACCTCGGCACAGGGTGCGGCATCCAGGCGCTGCACGCCGCCCGGCACGCTCGTCGTGTGGTCGCCACCGATATCTCGCGCCGAGCGCTCGAGCTCGCCGCGCTCAATGCGGCGCTCAACGACGTTCACTCGATCGAGTTCCGCCAGGGCAGCCTGTTCGATCCGGTCGCAGGAGAGCGTTTCGACCACATCGTGTCGAACCCGCCGTTCGTCATCACCCCGCGCGCTCACGGTGTTCCGGAGTACGAGTATCGCGACGGCGGGATGGTGGGCGACGCGCTGGTGGCATCCGTGATCGCGGGTCTGCCGGAGCATCTCGCCGCCGGCGGGGTTGCCCAGCTCCTCGGCAATTGGGAGTACCGCGCCGACGTCGACGGGCTCGACCGCGCGGCCGAGTGGCTCGACGCGAGTGGACTCGGCGGCTGGCTGATCGAGCGCGAGGTGCAGGATGCCGCGCTCTACGCCGAAACCTGGATCCGCGACGGCGGCACCCGGCCGGGTCCGCAATTCGACGACCTGTATGACGCCTGGCTCGACGACTTCGAGACTCGGGGAGTCACGGCCGTGGGGTTCGGGTATCTCACCCTGCAGCAGGGGTCGGGCCTGCGCCGGATCGAGCGGCTCGACGGCCCGGTCGGCGCGGGTCTCGGCCCGCACATCGCGAGCGGCCTGGAATGCCAGGAGATTCTGGAAGGCCTGGACGACGACGCCCTCGGCAGACAGCTGCTCGCTCTGGCGCCGGATGTCACCGAGGAGCGGCACTACTGGCCGGGCGACGCCGACCCGACCGTGATGACACTTCGCCAGGGCTCCGGGTTTCAGCGCTCAATGCCGCTCGACACCGGTCTCGCGGCACTGGTGGGCGCCTGCGACGGCGAGCTCAGTGTGCGCGCCATCGTCGCCGCGATCGCCGAGCTGCTCGACGTGGACGAGACCGCGCTCTCGGCGAACCTTCTGCCGCGCGTGCGCGAGCTGGTCGTCACCGGGTTCCTGCGGTTTACATAGCCCGAACATCGGGGACATCGCTCTCGAACACAGCGCTGCCAGATTTTCAGTCATGAATCGAACAGCTCTGGCAATCATCGCCAGCTCCGCCGCCGTGCTCGTGACGGCCGGGATCGCAAGCCCGGCGCTCGCCGCCACCCCGACCGGCGGTCTCGCCGCCGTGCAGGCCGCGGGTGAAGCAGCGACGGCCGCGCGCATCACCGCCCTCGACACCGCCATCCCGAAGGTCTCCGCCAACGCGTACCTCAGCCCGGGTGACCGGTCCACCATCCTGGGCACACTCAACGGCGACCTCTCCGCGATGCAGTCTCTGCAGGCGAAGATCGCCGCGGACACGGATGTCGCCACGGCGAAGACGGACGTCCAGTCGATCTACACCGGGTACCGCGTCTACGCGGTCGCGATTCCGCAGTCGCTGTACGCCGCATCCGCCGACGCGCTCACCGATTCGGCCATTCCCGCGCTGCTCACCGCCCAGCACGCTCTACAGGCGGCGCTCGCCGGGCCGGACAAGTCCAAGGACACCCCTGCGGTCGACGCGCAGATGGCGGATCTGGCGACTCAGATCACGACGGCCCAGAATGACAGCTCCGGCGTTTCTGCGGCGGCGCTCTCGGTGACCCCGTCACAGTTCAACGCCGACCATTCCGTGCTCGCCGGCACTCGTGCGTCGATCAAGAATGCCGGCGTTGCGGCGAAAGCCGCAACGGCCGACGCGAAGGCGATCAGGGCGGCGCTTCAGTGAGAGGCATAGCGATCGGAGTCGCGCTGGTCGCGACGCTCGCACTAGCCGGCTGCGGCGCACGCACCCTTCCGACCTCGGCTTCGAACGAGTCGACCGCTCCACCGGTGACGGCGCCAGCGAGTCCCGATCCGCTGTCCGGCCTCGACTCGACCCTGTCGACCGCCGACGGCGCCGTCAGCCAGAGCCAATCCGACCTCTCGTCGGGCGACGCCTCCGCCGCACAGAACGACGATCAGTAATCGCGGCGCGAAACGTAGAAATTGGCTCTAAGACCGCGCGCTTCAGAGCCAATTTCCACAGTTCGCGATCTCGGCGGAGGGCGCTTCGAGCTCGAGGACACCACCGCGTGGATCAGTCGTGTCCAATCGGGTGCCAGGAAGGAATGGCGGACGGCGGGAAAGCGCTGCACCTGACATGACTGAGAAGGTGTGGTTCATCACGGGCACGTCCCGTGGATTCGGCAACGAGTGGGCGGCGGCGGCGCTCGAGCGCGGTGACAGGGTCGCGGCGACCGCGCGGAACGTGTCGAGTCTCGACACCCTGGTCGCGAAGTACGGCGACGCGATCCTGCCGATCGAACTCGATGTCACCGACCGTGATGCGGACTTCAAAGCGGTCGAGCAGGCTCACGAGAAGTTCGGGCGACTGGACGTCGTGATCAACAACGCCGGGTACGGCCAGTTCGGCTTCATCGAGGAGCTGAGCGAGGCGGAGGCCCGCGACCAGTTCGAGACCAACGTGTTCGGCGCCCTCTGGGTCACCCAGGCCGCCCTGCCGTTCCTTCGTGCACAGGGTAGCGGCCACCTCATCCAGGTGTCGTCCATCGGCGGCATCAGCGCGTTCGGCAACATCGGGATCTACAACGCGTCGAAGTGGGCGCTTGAGGGCTTCTCGCAGGCGCTGCAGCAGGAGGTCGCCGGCTTCGGCATCCACGTCACACTGGTGGAGCCCGGCGGGTTCTCGACCGACTGGGGCGGGGCATCCGCCAAGCACGCGACGGCGTTGCCGGCCTACGAGGAGGCCCATGCCGAAGCGCAGCGCACCCGGGCAACCCGGGTCGGCTCGCAGGGCGACCCGAACGCGAGCGCCGCCGCGATTCTGAAGGTCGTCGATGCCGAGGAGCCGCCGCTGCGCATCTTCTTCGGCACCGCGCCGATCCAGATCGCGAAGGCCGACTATGAGAGCCGGCTTGCCACCTGGGACAAGTGGAACGATATCTCCGTTCTGGCCCAGGGCTGAGCGGCGTGTTCGCCGTCGCATTCGACCACTTCGGTGGACCTGAAGTTCTCGCGCTCACGGAGCGTCCAGAGCCGCACGCGGCCGATGGCCGGCTGCGCATCCGTGTGCTCGCCAGCGGCGTGGCGCCGGTGGATCTCGGTCTGCGGTCGGGCGGAACCCCGATGAGCAAGACCCTCGCCCTGCCGCACATTCCGGGGGTGGATGCCGCGGGAATCGTCGACGAGATCGGTGCGGGCGCCTCCGGTGCCGCCATCGGTGACGAGGTATTCGGCACGGTTGATATCAGAACCCTGGGCGGAGCCAACGCGGAGTTCGCGGTGCTCGCGAACTGGGCCGTGCGGCCCTCGGCGTTCCCCTGGGAGCAGGCCGGCGCCGCGGGTAGCAGCGTGGAGACGGCCACGCGGGTGCTCGATCTGCTCGACCTGCGCGCAGGGATGACGCTGCTGATCGACGGTGCTGCCGGTGGCGTCGGAAGCGTGGCTGTGCAGCTCGCCGTCGCGCGCGGCGTGCGTGTGATCGGAACGGCGAGCGCCGTGAATCACGAATTCCTGGCATCGCTGGGAGCCGAGCCGACCACGTACGGTCCGGGACTCGCGTCGCGCGTCGGTCACGTCGACCGGGCGCTTCATGTGTCCGGCGCGGGTTCGCTGCCACAGCTGGTCGATCTGACCGGTTCGGCCGACACGGTTGTGACCATCGCCGACTATACGGCGGCCGGGCTCGGTGTGCGGATGTCGGGGGGCGAGCTCGCCGGCCAGCCCTCAGGGTGGCATGGGCTCGCCGCCGCCGCGGACCTCGCCGCTGCTGGCCGCTTTCGCGTTCCCGTTCAGGCGGTCTTCCCGTTCTCCCGGGCATCCGAAGCGCACACGCTCGCGTCGAGCGGGCCGCGCCAGGGAAAGATCGCGCTGCTGCCGTAGCATCGCCGACCTGCCCGCTCCCTAGAATGATTGGACAGTCGTCACTATCGGAGGTCCCGTGAAGGTCATCGTGTTCATCATCGCCCTGGCATTCTTCGTCGGCGGCATGCTCCTCATGGGATACGCGTTCGAGCTCACCGAGGGAATGGCGATCATGTTCTTCGGCGGCATCGTCGCGGTCGCGATCTCGCTGGCGATCCCGTTCCATTTGCTGGGCAAGCAGAGTCACTGACCTTCGGTGGATTTCGACCGGTTCGGTGACGGCGTCGTCGACGACAACCGCGGTCGCCGTTCACTCACTGTGGCGCCGGATGTCGAGGCACATGCCGGACTCGAGGTCGAGCACGGCGAGAGCGGCTTCTACGGTGTCGTGCTCGGGATCGAGGGCAGGCTCGTACGAGTCGAGGACTTCGACGGGATGGTGCGCGTGTTTCCGCTCGGCACCGGTTTTCTGGTGGGGGGAGCGGCAGCGACGCTCGTAGCACCGACGCCGGTGCCGGCCGGCACCGCGCGCACGGCGTCCGGATCATTCGCGGTCGCGGACCAGCGCGCCCGCGTCGCCCAGCCCAGTCGCATCTTCGTCGAGGGGCGGCACGACGCGGAGCTGGTCGAGAAGGTCTGGGGTGCCGACCTGCGAGCGGAGGGTGTGGTCGTCGAATATCTCGGCGGCATCGACGATCTCGCGCAGATCGTGCGCGAATTCGCGCCGACCGCCCACCGCAGGCTGGGGGTGCTCGTCGATCATCTGGTGCCGGGGTCGAAAGAGAGCAGGATCGCTGATTCGGTGATCGATCCCAACGTGCTGGTGGTCGGGCATCCGTTCGTCGACGTCTGGCAGGGGGTCAAGCCGGCGCGGCTGAGCTCATTCGGCCCGCGCTGGTCGGAGTGGCCGGTCATTCCCCGGAATGTCGAGTGGAAGCACGGCATCTGCGAGGCGCTGGGCTGGCCGCACACGGATCAGGCCGATATCGCCGCGGCCTGGCAGCGCATCCTGGGCAGCGTGCGCACCTACGCGGATCTGGAGCCGGTGCTGCTGGCGCGGGTCGAGGAGCTGATCGACTTCGTGACGGCGGGTTAGCCCGACAGCCCGACGACCAGGTTGATCGTCGACGCGAGGATCACCGCGCCGAATACGAACGACAGCAGCGAGTGCCTCAGCACGGTCGCCCGGATGACGTGGCTGGTGATGTTCGTGTCCGACACCTGGTAGGTCATCCCGAGCACGAACGCGAGGTAGGCGAAGTCGGTGTACTGCGGATTCTCGCGCTGGTTGAAGTCGATGCCGCCATTGCTGCCCGAGTAGTAGAGCACGGCGTAGCGCAGGGTGTAGAGGGTGTGCAGGAGCAGCCAGGAGAGCCCCACGCTCACGAACGCCAGCAGTGCGAGGAGCACCCGCGCGATACCGTGCGAGTTGGCCGCCTGCACCAGGACGAACGCCACCGAGAAGAGGCTGGCGACACTGAGTACGACGACCAAAAGGTCCGCGACGCTGCGCGAGGGTTCTTCTGCGCCGGCGAGTTCCTCCGTCTGGTTGGCATCTTTGTTGCGGATCGCGATCCACACCCAGGTCGAGTAGATGGCCGACGAGAAGCACCAGCCCACCGTCGGGGCGAACGCCCACTCGCCGAACGACGCGGTGACGACCGTCGCGACGATGCCCACGACGAGCATGACCATGAGCCGGAGGTTCCTGCGACGACGGAGCATGTGCCCATTCTGCCCGGGATACATTGTCTGCATGCTCCGTGCCCTCACCGTGTCTGACCTGCCCGACGTGCTGCCGCTCAACGATGCCGCCTACCCGGCCGTGCCGATCTCGTCGGTCGCGGAGCTGGGGGAGCTGCTCGCGTTCGACGGCTTCGCCTTCGCGGTCACTGGCGACGAGGATGACATGCTCCTCGCCTTCCTGATCGGCCTTCGGCCGGGCAACGCATACGCGAGCGAGAACTATCGCTATTTCGAAGCGCGCGGGAACGACTACCTCTACGTCGACCGCATCGTTGTCGCGGAAGCGGCGCGCGGCCGGCGCGTCGGCCGGCAGCTGTACGACGCGGTGTTCGACCTGGCGAGGGCGGAAGGGCGTGCCGAGGTCGACTGCGAGGTCAACCTCGACCCGCCGAACCCGGGTTCGCTCGCCTTCCACGCCCGGCTCGGCTTCGAACGTGTCGGCGAGCAGCCCACCAAGGGCGGCACCGTGACCGTCGCCCTGCTGGCCGCCGCGGTTCAGCCGAAGTAGTCGTTCAGCGTCACCGGGATCAGCTGCCGCTGGCGGATCAGGTCGGCCAGGAAGTCGAAACACTCTGTCACCGTCAGGAAGTTGGCGTGCCCGATCACGATGTGCTGCGCCAGCATCCACTGGGTGGCGAAGTCCTTCAGCTGGTCAACGGTGATGAGTCCGCTGTCACTGAGCGAGCCGTACCAGAGCACTGGCACGGTGTAGCCGAGGTCGCGGGCCACCGCATCCACCGCGGCGTTGTGGAAACCGAACGGCGGGCGGAAGTACGGGACGGCCGAGACACCGTAGGTGTTCTTGATGAAGGTCTCGTTGCG
>JAZJYU010000090.1:31953-37582 GCA_040390225.1 Actinomycetota bacterium
GCTCAGGTGCCGGCGAGCCGGCTCACGATTGGTGAGAACTGGTCGGCGACGGCACCCGATGAGAGCTTCGTGAGGTCGGGATGCGACCAGGTGTGGTTGCCCAGTTGCACCTGGCCCGACTCGACCAGCGGCCTCAGGGCGGGCGCGTTGTCGGTCCACGCGGCGTTCACTCCGTTGAGGAAGAAGGTGAGCCTCATGCCGGTCTTCCGCGCGAACTCCGTGTAGAGGCGCACCACCTCGGTGCTGGTGCCGTCGTCCACGGTGAGCGCGACATAGTTGCCGGGTCCGGGCAGGCCGGTGATCGTGCCGCTCGGCAGCGGATGCCTGGTGAGCTTCGGCGGGAAGAAGTGCGGCGGCAGATCCTGCGCGGCCGCGATGGCGTCGGGAACGGCCCGCCGAACGAAGTGGGCACGCTCAGTGGGTGCGATCGGTCCCGCCGGTGTGGTGAGCGCGCCGCGCCCGACCTCGTCGCCGATCACGAGGGCGCCGGCGGCGGCGAGCACGCCGGCGGCGACGGTTCCGAGAAAGATACGGCGGTCCACAGCGGTAAACCTAAGGCTTCGCCGCCGTTTCTGCCATGCGGGAAACGGGCTATTTCCGCGCGCTCCCGCTTTGGGGGTGGATGGTATCGCCGCGCTCGAGCGCCGCGACGATGCCGGCGATCTTCGCAGCTCGCGTGCCGGCTCGCTTCACGGTGCCGATACGGAACAGCACGGCGAAGCGGTTCTGGCCGGTGAGGCGGTCGAACATCGCGGATGCGGCGGGGCTGGCGGCGAGCGCCGCGGCGAGGTCATCCGGAACTTCGGCACCCTTCTGGCGGTACGCGGCATCCCATCGGCCGTCCGATTTCGCCCGCTCGATCTCTTCGATCCCTCGAGTCCGCATCCGGCCGGCCGCGATCAGGCGATCCGTGTGCTCGATGTTCACCTGGGACCAGATGCTCCGTGCCCGGCGCGGGCCGAAGTCCCTGAAGAAGAAATCGTCGTCGAGCCGCCGGGCGGTTCCGTCGATCCAGCCGAAGCAGAGGGCCACATCCAGTGCCTCCGGGTAGAGAAGTCCCTCGGCCACGGTCGTGACACGACGGAGAACGAGACGCACGCCGTCGGAGGTCGCGGCGTTCGCGTCCAGCCAGGATTCCCAGGCAGCGGCATCCGCGAACCGCAGTTCCCGTCGTTCGGCGTGGCTGACCATGCGCCCATGCTAGAACGGAGGTATGAAACAGGTGCGACTCGGGTCGAGCGGTCTGCAGGTGTCCGAGGTCATCCTCGGGTGCATGAGCTATGGGGAGCCGGGGCGGGGACTGCAGGACTGGTCCCTGCCGGAGGACGAGTCGAGGCCGTTCATCCGCCGGGCGCTTGAGAGCGGCATCACCACTTTCGATACGGCAAATGTGTACTCGGCGGGGTCGAGCGAAGAGATCGTGGGGCGCGCTCTTGGCGAGTTCGCGAAGCGTGAAGACGTCGTCATCGCGACGAAGGTGCACGGGCGGATGCGCCCGGGGCCGAACGGCGCGGGTCTTTCCCGCGCGCACATCATGGAGCAGATCGATGCCAGCCTCGCACGGCTGGGCACGGACTACGTCGACCTGTACCAGATCCACCGCTGGGACTCCGTCGTGCCGATCGAGGAGACGATGGAGGCGCTGCACGACGTCGTGAAGGCGGGCAAGGCCCGCTACATCGGCGCCTCGTCGATGTGGACCTGGCAGTTCGCACAGGCGCAGCACGCCGCCGACCTGAACGGCTGGACGCGATTCGTGTCCATGCAGGACCACTACAACCTGCTCAACCGCGAAGAGGAGCGGGAGATGCACCCGTACTGCCTCGACCAGGGCGTCGGTGTCATCCCGTGGAGCCCGCTCGCCCGCGGAAGGCTCACCCGCGACTGGGACGCGTCCACCTCGCGCGCCTCGAAGGACTCTCGCGTGACCGCCCTCTACGGGCACGACGAGACGGCGGACCGTGCTGTGGTCGATGCCGTGGCCGCGATCGCAGCGGAGCGCTCGGTGCCGAGGGCGCAGGTCGCCCTCGCCTGGATGCTGTCGAAGCCTGCGGTGACCGCGCCGATCGTCGGCGCCACGAAGCTCGCCCACCTCGACGACGCGATCGCCGCCGCGGAACTCGAGCTCGGCGACGACGAGCTCGCCCGGCTCGAGGAGCACTACGTGCCCCACGAGCCGGCCGGGTTCTAGCTAGGCGGCGATGCGCGGGTCGCGGCCGGTGACCGCGAGCAGCCGGAACTGCAGCGGGGCGTCATCGCCGAGCGGGACCGGCGGCGCATAGAGCCCGCTTGCCGCGAGGGTCTCTTTCTGGGGCTCGAACACCGTCCAGACCGCCTCGACGAGCGCATCGTCGAGGCGTTCGTCCGCGCCGACCGCACGGGCCAGATCCCAGGAGTGGATGGCGACGTCGCTCACCTGTTCGCGCAGATATTCCGAGACCGGCACCGTGTCGTATGAGAGTGTCACCATGGCGTCGGGCGAGGCATCGGACCACGCCGTCGTCGCGGCCAGGGAGTAGACGTGCCACTCCTTCGCGAGGTCGTCGCCGAGCGGCTTGATCGCGAACTGCGCTGTGCCGATACTGCCGCCCTCGAGCAGGTAAGGAACCCACTGCTGCTCGATGATCACATGCCGCACCAGGTCGCGCACGGTCCACTCGTCGTCCGGGGTCGGACCGTCCCAGTCGGTCACCTGCGACAGCCGGGACCCGAACTCGTGGTGTGCCTGTTTCTGCAGTGCGAGCCAGTCGTACATGTGCTCCTCATTCCATGGATGTGCAGAAACCACCGTACGGCAGACCACCGCATTCCCGGGCTACTCGTGGACACCTAGGCTGGAGCTGGGAAGGATGATCGATGACCACAACGCCTGAGCGCTCTCGGCACGTCACATGGGAGGACCCGATGATCGGCGCCGCGAAGGCGCTCGGAATGCCGGGTCTCGACTACATCAAGGCGCTGATCGAGGGCTCGATCCCGCCCCCGCCGATCGTCGGGCTCATGAAGATGCGGGCCGTCGCTGCGGACGTCGGCACGGTCACCTTCACCTGCGAGCCCGATGAGTCGATGTACAACCCGATCGGCACGGTGCACGGCGGCCTGGTCTGCACCCTGCTTGACTCGGTGCTCGGCTGCGCGACCCAGACCACCCTGCCGCTCGGCCAGGCGTACACCTCGCTCGACATCACGGTGAGCTATCTCCGGCCGGTCACCGCTGACAGCGGAACGCTCACCGCTGTCGGACGGGTCACGAAGCCCGGCAACCGCGCCGCCTTCACCGAGGGAACGGTGCACGATGCGAGCGGCAAACTCGTGGCCACCGCCACGAGCACGCTCCTGGTCTTTCCGGTCTAGCGATGAGCGCTACCGGTCACGAGCACGACCATGTGGCCACCGCGAACCGCGGTCGGCTCGCGGTCGCGATCGGGATCGTCTCCGTCGTGTTCGTCGTCGAGGTGGCCGGAGCGCTGCTCTCCGGGTCCATCGCCCTGTTCGCCGACGCCGGGCACATGCTCTCCGACCTCACCGGGCTCGTGGTCGCCCTCGTCGCCACAGTGCTGGCGGCGCGGCCCGCGACCGACCGGCAGACCTTCGGCCACCGGCGCAACGAGGTCTTCGCCGCGTTCGTGAACGCCGCCATCCTGCTCGCGGTCGTCGTCTATGTCGCGGTGGAGGCCATCCAGCGGCTGGTCGCTCCGGCCGCTGCGGTCGAGGCGCCGCTGATGCTGGGCGTGGCGATCGTCGGCGCGATCGCTAATACCGCCGCACTGCTCGTGCTGCGCGGCGGCGCGAAGGACTCCATCAACATGCGCGGCGCGTACCTCGAAGTGCTGGGGGACCTCGTCGGGTCGTTCGCCGTCATCATCGCGAGCATCGTCATCCTGACGACCGGCTTCGTGCGCGCGGACGCGATCGCATCACTGGCCATCGCGGTGCTCATCCTGCCCCGCGCCGTCTCGCTCATGCGGGACGTGCTGCGAGTGCTCAGCCAGGCCACGCCGCGGGGCACCGATGTCGCGGTCATCCGCGAACACGTGCTCGCGACAGCGGGCGTGGTGTCTGTGCACGACGTGCATGTCTGGTCGATGACACCCGGGTCGAACGTGTTCTCCGCACACGTGGTGGTGCAGCCCGAGATCTTCAAGCAGAACCGCACCGATGTGATGCTCGACTCGCTCACCGAGTGTCTCAAGGACCACTTCGACGTCGCGCATTCGACATTCCAGCTGGAGCCGGCGGAGCACGCAGATCACGAGCCAGACGCGCACCGCTGACCTCGATCGCTGAGCGTGTCGAAGCGTGCTTCGACACGCTCAGCGGACCGCCTACGCTGCGGGCTGGAGCTGAACCTGCAGGTCGATCGTGATGGTCACGTCGTCGCCGAGGGTGAATCCACCGGCTTCGAGTGCCGCGTTCCAGTTGACGCCGAAGTCTTTGCGGTTGATCTTCGTGGTCGCCGTCGCGCCCGCCTTGGTGTTGCCGTAGTTGTCGGTGACGATGCCGCTGAATTCGCCCTTGAGGGTGACCGGCAGGGTGACGCCACGCAGGGTCAGGTCGCCGACGACCGTGAAGTCGTCGCCGTCCGCCTCGACGGAGGTGCTCGAGAACAGCATGTGCGGGTGCTCCTCGACCAGGAAGAAGTCGCTGGAGCGCAGGTGGTTGTCGCGGGCCTCCTGCCCGGTGTCGACCGAGGAGACGTCGATCGATGCCTCGATCTTCGTGTCGGAGATCTTCTCACCGGTGGTGATGGTCACGTCCCAGTCTTTGAAGGTGCCACGCACCTTGCTGATCTGGAGGTGCTTCACGGTGAAGCTGATTTCCGAGTGGGCGGGGTCGCGCGTCCAGGTGCCGGCGACGAGAGCAGGATGGGTTTCAGTAGTAGTCATGCTTCGTGCAATTGCGGGTGTCACCCGGATATTCCGAATTTAGGTGACATGTCATAAAAAAATTTTCAACTCGGCCGGGAGGTGGGCGAGGCCGTCAGTGAAGCATCGGTCTCGGGCAGAGTGCCGAGCACCGAGTCGATCTTCGCCAGCACCTCGGCAGGCAGAACGATCCCCGCCGCCTTCACGTTGGAGGTGACCTGCTCGGGGCGCGAGGCGCCGATGATCGCGCCGGCGACGTTCGGGTTCTGCAGCACCCAGGCGACCGCGAGCTGGGCCAGGTCGAGGCCCGCCTCGGTAGCGATCGGCTTCAGGCTCTGCACCGCGGTGAGCACGTCATCCGCGAGGAAGCGCTTGATGGTGTCCTGCCCGCCCTTCTCGTCTGTGGCGCGGGAGCCGGCGGGGAGCGGTGCACCGGGAAGGTACTTGCCGGTGAGCACGCCCTGGGCGATGGGCGACCAGACGATCTGCGAGACGCCCAGCTTCGCGCTGGTGGGCACGACATCCTTCTCGATCACGCGCCACAGCATCGAGTACTGCGGCTGGTTGGAGATGAGCTGGATGCCGAGCTGAGTCGCGAGCGCATGCCCGGCCGCTTCGCTGTAGCGACCGCGGCGTCCTGAAGCTTCGCCGTGCTAACCGAAAGGTCCGCCAGGTCGACAGTCCCGATCCCGCCGGTCGTCGCATTGACTTCCCCTGAATAGTTCAGCCCGGTCGTGTCGAACGTGTCATAGGACGCATACTTA
>JAZJYU010000091.1:0-6094 GCA_040390225.1 Actinomycetota bacterium
AGGGTGGTTGGCATGGGCGCTAACCGAATCGTCAAGCGGCGAGCTTTCCTCGCCTCCGTTCCGAGCTCGTGGGATCACGCGGCACGCGCACGCTCAGCCGCCCGTTACCTGGCGAGCTTCCCGAGCTCGAGGACGCGTAGCCATGGGTGACCCGATCCGGTGGTTGCTGATCGCGTTGGTCGGCGGCGGGTTGGCCTGCGTCTGGTTCGCAGGTCTCGAGCTCGAGACGCGCACCATCGTGCTGGAGAGCCAGCTCGCCGTGGCTCGCGAGTCGGCGTCCGTCGAGTACAGCGCGCGCCAGTGCATGGTCACGGTGGCGCGCGGCGACTACGACGACTACCTGCGACAGCTCGGCTGGTCGCGAGGAGCACGGTGATGGGGTTCGACATCTTCGTCCAGCTGCAGTGCCCGGCGTGCGGCGAGGTCCGCGACAACCCCGCTGCGAAGCATGACCCGCCGGTGTTCCGCAACCTGGTCAACGCGGTCGGGGTTGAACTGTGCGCGAAGCATGGCTCGGCGCCGCCACCCGCCGATCCCCCGCTCTACACCACGCTGGCGAGCTACCTCGCGGCGCTCGAGACCCACGGCGCAACAGCGGGCGACCTGCCGATGCTCATCACCAAGCTCCGTGCGACCGGCGCAGAACTTGACGAGCACAGGGCAGCGGTCACCGCGCTGCTCCAGTGCATCGGTCGGGTCCCGATCGGAAGCAAGCTTCCAGCCGGTGTCGGCGGTGAAGCAGTGGCGATGTGGGTTGGGGAGCTTCGATTCCTCGCAGCGAAGCTCGGCGGTGCCCAATGACCTCGACCTGCTCGACGTGCCGGCACTGGGAACGGCCCGATCCGGAGGACGTGTTCGACGCGGAATACAACCCGCGCCCGGATTTGTACGGCCGGTGCGCCAGCGCCGAATCTGACGATGGCGAGCCCAAGCTCGGCGCTCGCCCTGTGCATCCTGCCTACGCGATGGACGCCTCGGGCTACCACGCCTCGCTGCGCACGCTGCCGACGTTCGGGTGCAGCGAGTGGAGGTCGAAGGAATCAACCGAAGAGGAGAAGCGCGCGAACACTGCGGCGCTCGTGCGCCCCACCATGGAAAGCATGTCCCGCCGATGACGCCCATGACCCTCGAAGCGGCCCGCGAGACCCTGGGTACCCACTGCGCATGGGCAAGCGGTCTGCTGCCTAGGGAGGCGTGGGTGGGCGAGCAAAAGGCGGCGCAGATCGCCGCCGCGATCGACGTCGTGCTCAATGCTGTCGCGGCGCAGGCCAAGGAGATCGATCAGCTGCGCGAGCTACTCGCCGAACGGCCAGCGCCGGAGCGCGCGGTCGATGTCGTCGACGAGTCGGGCCGCAAGATCGGCCATGCGACCGTAACCGGCGCGCAAGTCATCGGACGGATCACCGACGAGCATGCCGCCGCGGTGCTGCGCGCCAGCACCGGGCCGCGCGGCGTCTCGGTGGGCTACCGCGTCGAGGTCGTTGCCGAACCGACCGCACCGGCGCCCGCCGTCACCGACGACAGCGCGGCTTCTGCGCTCGCCAAGACGCAGGCCACGCTCAGCCGGGCCGGCGAGCGGATCGCGACCAACCCGCCTCCCGATCAGGGGCCCGAGCTTGGCCAGCCCTGGGCGCAGCCGGCGCCCGCCGCCGATCCACCCGAGTCCGCGCGCCTGACCGCCGCGCGTCAGCCGTTCGTGCCCATGCCGTTGCCGACCTCGCAGACCTCCGGCACCGCGCGGCCGGGCGCGAGGTTCGACCTGGTCGCCGAGATGCACGAGCGCGCTCGCGCCTGTCCGCTCGAGCCGGCACCCGACCACGAGCATGGAACCCGCGTCCGGGCCGGCGGGTTCGTCGGCACCGTGATGCCGCGCTTGCCCGGCGACAACCCAGGCTGGTCGCGGGTCCGTCTCGACGATCCGCCGCACGCCACGCTCGGCTTTCAGTCGCGGGACCTCGCGCCCATCCCGCCCGCGCCCGTCGTCGACAGCTTCGACCCGCCCATGTTGCGGTGCAACGCCACGCACGAGACCGATGCGGGCGGCATGGTCGTGTGCAACCTCCGACGGGGCCACGGCGCTGCTCACTGGTCACCGGCTGGCGCCGGCCACCGATGGGGTGCGCATCCGCTGGCGCCACCGTCAGCCCACGGCACGCCCATCCCGCCAGATGCGCTGGTCGCCGAGATGCTGCCTTGCCCGTTCTGCGGGAAGGCTGACCCGGTCGTCGATCGGCATCCGTGGACCGGGCGCGATCCGCGGTGTGTCCAATGCCAGCGTTGCGGAGCCTTCGGTCCATGCTCGATCACTGACACCGGGCCATCCGCCGACCGCGAGGCAACGGCGCACTGGAACCGGCGCAAGGACGTCCCGGCGCTGCAGGCGCTCGATGCGTTCCGAAAGATCGCGGAAGCGAAGGGTATCCCGGTCGAGATGATGACGGGGCATTCGACTGACCGCCGGGCTGACGAGCCCAAGCGGTGCGACTGCGCGGAGTGCCGCGGGCGCGAGTCGGCCGAGGCGAAGCGTGCCGCGGTCGAGCGCGCGTCCGCGATCCGCCTCACGAGCGAGCGGCTGCTCGAAGAGCGGGTCGCGCTGGCACTGCGCTGGCAGCAGGTCGAGCGCGACATGGCGCAGTTCGCGGGCATGGCGCCCGGCATGGGGCTCGGCGCGGTGGTCGAGGTCGCGCCGGACGTGGCGGCGGTCGAGATCGAGGCACCGCCGCCGCGCGTGGTCGACCTCGATCATCTCGAGCGTGATGCTCGCGAGGCCATGGAAACCGACTACGCGCTCGGCGATCACTGGACGCCCGGCGAGGCGGTGACACTGGCGCTGATCGCGCGCATCCGCGACTTGGAGCGCGTGGCCGATGAGGCCATCGTGTACTGGGCAAGTCTCTCGCCCCTCGACGTCGGACGCATCCGGCAGCTGCGTGAGATCCTCGACAAGGGCGCGATGATCCGATGAAGGCGTTCGACCTCGAGCCGCTGATCCTGCCCGACGGCCGGTGCATCGTGATCGCGATCGACCCGGTGACCGATGCGGTGTCGCTCGGGACCGGTGGTCACGGCTTCCCACTGCTTGTCGCGTCGCCTGCTGACATGGGGATGATCGCGGCCGGGCTCGAGCGCGCAGCCGTGCTGGCCGGGCAGCAAGCGGCCAAGCGCCGTGACCGGGCGTCGCGCGAGTCGCCTCGGCTGGCGATCGAGGAGATCGCGGGCGATGTCGAGCGCAGGGCGGCGCGCCGGTGACCTCGCCGATCACCCTCACCGACTACGGCAAGCTCCGCGGCGTCTCGCACGTCGCTGTGAGCAAGGCTGTGAAGAACGGCCGGCTGCACGAGAGCGTGGGCCGGGACGAGCGCGGGCGCCCGACGATCATCGACGTCGCGATCGCGGATCGCGAGTGGGAGGCGAACACCAAGACGCGCGTGGGCCAGCCGTCCGCGCGCCCTCCATCGATCGCGCCTGGTGTGGGCTCGGAATCCACACCCTCGGCCCCACCTGAGACGCGGGGCGGCGCAACCCGATCCGACCTGCCCGACGGCGTGCCGACCTACAACGTGTCGCAGGCGGTGCGCGCCGCCGCGAGCGCCCGCCGCGAGGCCGCGCAGGCAGAGCTTGCCGAGCTGGAACTCGCCGAGCGCCGCGGGGCGGTGGTCCCGACCGACGTGGCGCGCGAGGATGTGACGCGCGCGTACTCGCTGGTCAAGACGCGGATCGGCGCTGTGCCCGCCGCGGTGGGCCAGCGCCTGCCTGACCTCGCGGCCGTCGTGGTGCCGGTGGTCGACGAGCTGCTGCGCGCAGCGCTCGAGGAGCTGTCCGGGGGCGCAACGTGAAGCTCGACGAGATCGGGATGTTCCCGCGCCAGGTCTACGAGGTCGATGTGGCATGGACGTCGCTCGATCGGACGCTCGCTCATCACGTCGACGACGAACACCTTGACCTGTCTCCGGACTTCCAGCGCGGTCACGTCTGGACGATGGAGCAACGCTCGGCGTACGTCGAGTACATCCTGCGCGGCGGCGAGGGCGGCAAGCTGCTCAGCTTCAACCGATCGGGATGGCTCGGCTCCGGGCCGGATGGTCCGTATCAGATCATCGACGGGCTGCAGCGGCTGACGACGGCGCGGATGTTCATGCACGACGAGGTGACCGCGTTCGGTCAGCCGCTGAGCAAGTTCATCGGACGGCTGCGCTTGCACGTCGGTTTCAAGTGGCGCGTGTACGAGCTGCCGAATCGCGCGGCCGTGTTGGGCTACTACCTCGCGATGAACGCGGGCGGCACGCCGCATCCGGCCGACGAGATCGAGCGCGTACGCAAGATGCTCGACGCGGAGCACCGCCGTGGTCGCGCCCAGTAGTTGGCTCGACGGCACCACAGCGGCGCTGCGCCCGCCGCCGCGGCTCTCGCTGTCCGAGTGGGCCGATCTCCACTTCCGGCTCAGCTCGCGCAACTCGGCCGAGCCAGGCCGCTGGAAAACCCGCTCGTACCAGCGCGGGATCCTCGACGCGATCACGGATCCCGCGGTCGAGCGCGTGAGCGTGATGAAGTCGGCGCGCGTCGGCTACACCCAGTGCATCAACGCGGCGATCGCCTACTACATGAGCGAGGACCCGTGCCCGATCATGACGGTGCAGCCGACGGTTGACACGGGCAAGAAGTACAGCCGCGAGTTCATCGCTCCGATGCTCCGCGATCTTCCGGTGCTCGCCGGGCTCGTCAGCGAAGCGAGCGTCAAGACGACTGGCAACACGGTGCTGGACAAGGAGTTTCCCGGCGGCGTGCTGTCGGTCGTCGGGGCGAACAGCGGAGCCGGGTTCCGCATGGTCTCGCGCCGCGTCGTGATCTTCGACGAGGTCGACGCCTACCCGGCCAGCGCTGGGGACGAGGGCGATCCGATCTCGCTCGGCGAGAAACGAGCGGAGGAATTCTGGAACCGCAAGATCATCGCCGGGTCTACGCCGCTGATCGCGGGCACGAGCCGCATCGCCGAGATGTTCGAGGCCGGCGATCAGCGCCGCTTCTACGTGCCGTGCCCGCAGTGCGGTCACATGGACTTCCTCGTGTTCCGCGCGCGCGGGGACAAGCGCGGCCACGTGATGTGGTGGCCGTCCGAGCCCGAGAACCTTCCGGATGAGGCATGCTTCGAGTGCTCGGCGAACGGCTGCGCGATCGAGGAGCGGCACAAGCGATCGATGATCGACGCGGGCGAGTGGCGCGCAGATGGCGCGTTCGACGGCCACGCGAGCTTTCACATCTGGAGCGGGTATTCGACGAGCCCGAACACCGGGTGGAGCGACATCGTGAAGCGGTTCCTCGCCGCGAACAAGCCCGGCGCCGAGCGGGCAGAGAAGCTCAAGACGTTCATCAACACGGACCTGGGCGAGACGTGGGTCGAGCGCGGCGAGGCCCCGGAGTGGGAGCGGCTCTACCAGCGCCGCGAGGACTACAGGGTCGGAACCGTGCCTGAGCCGGTGATCGTGCTGACCACCGGCGTCGACGTCCAGAAGGATCGGCTGGTCTACGAGGTCAAGGGCTGGGCTCCGAGCAAGGAGAACTGGTCGATCGAGGCCGGCGAGCTGCACGGCGACACCGCGCTCGAGGCGACCGAGCCGGGCTCGCCGTGGGCAAAGCTCGACGAACTGCTCGCCCGCTCATTCCCCGGCGCCGACGATCGCCAGTGGTCGATCAAGATGCTCGCGGTCGACAGCGGGTACAACACCCAGGCGGTCTACAACTGGGCCCGCCGATACCCGAGGGACCGGGTGATCGCGTGCAAGGGCGTGTCGGGTGCGCGACTGCTGGTCGGCGCGAGCACGGCGGTCGACGTCACGGTGCGCGGCAAGCGGATCCAGCGCGGATTCCGCATGTGGCCCATCGGCGTCGACGTCGGCAAGAGCGAGTTCTACGGCTGGCTGCGGCTCGAGCTCGGGGAGGACGGCACCGCGCCGCCGGGCTACTGCCACTTCCCCGAGCACGACGTGCCGTACTTCAAGCAGATCACCGCCGAGCACCTGGTCAAAACGGTGAGCAAGCGCTCGGGCAGGTACACGCTCGAGTGGCAGGTCCTGCCGAACCGCGAGAACCACTTCCT
>JAZJYU010000091.1:6104-16155 GCA_040390225.1 Actinomycetota bacterium
CCGGTGCCCGCATCCCCGCGCACCCAAGCCCCGCGCTCGTCGTTCCTGGGGGGCGGCAACGGCGCGCCACGCCGGCCCGGTGGATGGCTCGGGCGCCGGCGGTGATCGACATGCACGGGATCGCGCTGCTGGCCGATGGGCCGGCCGTCGATCGTTGACGCCGCGCGCGCCGGGCGATCCAGAAGGTGCATGGCCGAACGCAAAACCCGCCTCGTTGACTGCAACCCGCGTTGGATCTCCGGGCGCTACACGGGCCAGCCGGGCGACGCGGTGCGCGGCGTCCACTTCGACTGCCCCGAGGGTCACGCCGGGTGCTCGCACGCGATCCCGTTCACGCCGGCGCTCGACGGCAGCGTGTCGAACGGCTGGCAGCAGAACGGCGCGATCTGGCAGCGCACCGGCGACACGTTCGAGACGCTGACGCTCTCGCCGAGCATCCGCCGCGAGCCGACGTACGCGAGCATGGCTGCCGCCGTGGCGGCTGGCTGCATCGCCGAGCACGTGACCAAATCGCACCTTTGTGCATTCCACGGCTTTGTGCAGAACGGCGCGATCACGTTCTGTGGGGACAGCCGGTGATTTGACCGACCCGGTGCCGGGTGATCTCCACGAGGGATGGCATGGACCGAAGCACAGCGAGATGAGCTGCAGGCCGCGATCGCCACGGGTCTCCTGACGGTCCGATACGAGGGTCCGCCGGCGCGCGAACAGACCTACCAGTCCCTCCCGGCGATGCGGGCGCTGCTCGCCGAGATGAACCGGCAGCTGAACAAGACGCCCACGTTCAGGCTCGGCACTACACAGTCCGGGCTCAACACTGGCCCTGGCCGCCGCGGCTTCGACGATGGCGGTTCCGAGGGCGGCCTGTGAACATCCTTGACCGGCTGATCACATGGATGGCGCCGCAGTGGGGAGCGAGCCGGGCCCGTTCCCGGGCGATGGCTCGGCACTACGAATCCGCATCGGTCGGTCGGCGCACCGACAACTGGCACCGGCTCGGCACCGATGCGAACGCGGCGGCCGGGATCATGGCGTTGCCGATCCTGCGCGCCCAGGCACGCGACCTCGTCCGGAACAATCCGTGGGCGCGGCATGGTCTGCGCCGGCTGGTCTCCAACATCGTCGGATGGGGGATCCGGCCCAAGGCGAAGGGGCCGTCCGCCGATCGCGTGATGCAGGCGTGGAAAGACTGGGCCGAGACCACACAGTGCGACAGCGCCGGCAGGCTGAACATGTACGGCATTCAGGCGCTGGCGATGCGCACCGTCGTCGAGAGCGGCGAGATCCTGATCCGCCGACGCTGGCGGCTCCCGACGGACGGCCTGGCGGTGCCGATGCAGCTGCAGGTACTAGAGCCAGACTTCCTCGATACGGCCCGCAACGGGATCATCGCCGATGGCGGCGGGCCGATCATCCAGGGGATCGAGTTCGATCAGATCGGCCGGCGCGTCGCATACTGGCTGTTCGATCGGCATCCGGGTAGCGTGCTCTCGTTCGGCACCGGCGCGAGCTCGTTCTCTCCGATCTCGAAGCGCGTCGATGCCGCCGACGTGATCCACGTCTACGACCAGGAGCGCGCGGGTCAGGTGCGCGGCCCGTCGTGGTTCGCATCGGTCGACGTCCGGCTCCACGACTTCCACGAGTTTTCGGACGCTACGCTCATGAAAGCGAAGATCGCATCGTGCATGGCCGCATTCGTGACCGACATCGGCGACGGCGGCCCGAGCGGTATGCCGGGGACCGACTCGGCGACAGGTCAGCCGTCGGAAACGTTCGAGCCGGGCATGATCATGAACCTGCCACCGGGGAGGACGGTCACCGTGGCAAACCCGCCGAGCGCGACCGATCACCAGTCGTACAGCACGTGCCTGCTGCGCGAGATCGCCGCCGGGCTCGGCGTCACCTACGAGGACATGACCGGCGACTACTCACAGGTCAACTACAGCTCGGGACGCATGGCCCGGCTCGGCCACCAGCAGGACGTGCACCATTGGCGTTGGAACATGCTGATCCCGCAGTTCTGCGCGCCATCCTGGTTGTGGATGCTCCAAGCGCTGAATCTCTCCGGGGTGCAGGTGGGCACCACGCCGGCAGCGTGGCACCCGGCGCCGATGCCGATGCTCGACGTCGACAAGGAGAGCACCGCATATCAGCGCCGTGTACGCAACGGGCAGATGACATGGCCGGCGATGATTCGCGAGCTCGGCGAGGATCCGGATGCGATGCTCGACGAGATCGAGGAGTTCAACTCCGAGATCGATCGCCGCGGCATCGCTCTCGACTGCGACCCGCGCAAGTTGACCTCCGCGGGCCAGGCCCAGCAGGTCGGGGCCGTAGCCGCCTCGGGCGCCGCACCGGATGGGGCCGCACCGGCCAAGCCGAATGGAACGGTTGCGCCGCTCGATGACGAGGACGGCGAGGATGATACCGGAGAGCTCGACGACGAGGCCGCCGCCTGATCGCCACCATTTGACGGCTCCGCAGTCGCATGATCTCGGTGGCCGGGATGGCAACGGAATCGCGCACGATGGTCGACCTGCCGCGGCTCACGCTGCAGGCAGCGGTCATGCCGAAGACGCTCAACGACGAGATGCGAACGATCGATGTCGTCTGGACCACGGGGGCGCGCGTGCTGCGAGGATACTTCCAGCAGTATTGGGAGCAGCTCTCGCTGGATCCGAAGTCGGTGCGAATGAAGCGTCTGAACAACGGGGCTCCGCTGCTCAACGCCCACGACGACATGGATGCGTGCTGCGTGATCGGTGTCGTCCAGCCGGGCAGCGCCTCGATCGACGGCAAGCGCGGCGTCGCGACGCTGCGGTTCGCGAAGGCCGAGGACAGTCCCGAGGCTGACCAGATCTACCGGATGGTGAAAGACGGGATCGTTCAGAACATCTCAGTCGGCTACCAGACCTACGAGATGACCAAGGTCAGCGATGGCGGCGCCGACAAGATCCCGATCATGGAGGCCACCGACTGGGAGCCCTACGAGCTCTCCGTGGTCCCGATGGGTGCCGACGATGGCGCGGGTTTCCGCGCCGCGAGCACCGAGCGTCACCCGTGCGTGTTCATCAACACTAGGAAGCAGGAGAGACAGATGGCCGACGACACCGAGACCGGAACCGATACCGGCGGCACGCGGGGCGGTTCGCCGGCCGCGGCCGCGACGCAAGCCGCGCTGACTACGCGCATCGAGAACGCGAAGGCGCTCGCCGCTGCCCGCGAGGCGGCTGCCGAGGATGCTCGCATCAACGAGCAGACGCGGCAGTTGGCAATCCGCGGGATCGCGGACGAGGCGAATCTCGGCGGCCAATGGGCCGACGACCTCGTGAGGGCGAACTGCACCGTCGAGCAGGCGCGCGCCGAGGCGTTCAAGGTCGTCATCCGCAAGGAACCAGGCATCGATCCTTACGTGCGAATCACTGCGGGGGAGGATGCGCGCGACAAGTTCGTGCGCGGCGGCATGGCATGGCTGCTCGAGAGGAGTGGCCACACGGACACGATCGTCGAGGCGAAAAAGGTCCGGCGCCTCGCGCACAACTTCGACGGGGTGTCGACGGACCCGGGCGAGTTCCGCGGGATGCGCCTGCCGGACCTCGCGCGGTATGCGCTCGAGCTCCGCGGCCGGGCGCCCAAGGGCCTGCATGGCGAGAGCCTCATCCGCGCCGCGCTGCAGTCCCGCGCTGGCGATCAGGGAATGAACACGACGTCCGATTTCTCGATCTTGCTCGAGGCCGTCGTCAACAAGATCTTCATGGGCTGGTACGCGCTGGCCCCGGTGACCTGGCCGCTGTGGGCCGGGCGCAAGAGCGTGCAGGACTTCCGCACCTCGACGTTCTACCGGCCGGGCACGTTCGGCGTGCTCGACACGGTCGGCGAGTCGGGTGAGGTCAAGCACAAGAACATCCCGGACGGCGAGAAGCGGACGATGTCGCCGGCCACCAAGGGCAACATCATCGGAATCACGCGCCGGTCGCTCGCCAACGATGACATGGGGGCGTTCCAGAATCTGGCCTCGAACCTGGGGCTCGCTGCGGCGCTCACCGTCGAGTCCGACGCGTTCGCGCTGATCACCCCGAACAGCGGGCTCGGCATCAACTACGACGCTAATCCGCTGTTCCACACCTCGCGCATCAACATCGGTCCGACCGGCACAATGAGCCCGACGACGATCGACGTGGCCCGCGCGACGATGGCCAAGCAGAAGGATCCGTCGGCGAACCAGTTCCTCGCGTTGCGGCCCGTGGTCTGGCTCGGCCCGGTCGAGCTCGGCGGCACGATCAAGCAGTTCAACACCTCGACGACCGACCCGACCGACAACAAGGCGCAGGGCGTCTCGAACAAGGTTCAGGCCCTGTTCCGCGACATGGTCGATTCGCCGTACCTCTCCGCGGTCTCGGCGACGCGGCACTACCTGCTCGCGGACCCGGCGCTCTATCCCGTGTTCGCCGTCGGGTTCATCGACGGGCAGGAGGCGCCGCGCATCGAGACGGAGCAGAGCTTCGGATTCGACGGTGTTCAGATGAAGGTCATCCTCGACTACGGTACCGCGGTGCTCGACTTCCGCGGCGCCATCACCTGCGCCGGCACCTGAGCCGCGACCCTGACGAGATCCACAGGAGATATCGACCATGTCTAGAAGCTTCATCCAGCCCGGCGACGCACTCAGCCTGATCGCGCCCACCGGCGGCGTGACCGCCGGAACCGGCGTCATGATCGGCAGCCAGTTCGTGATCCCACGGGATACGGCCGCGCAGACGGTCGCGTTCAACGGCGACGCGACCGGAGTGCACAGCCACGCGAAGGCCGCATCGCAGGCGTGGACCGCGGGCCTCGTCGTGTACTGGGACGACACCAACAAGGTTTTCAGCAGCACGGCCACCGTCGGTTTCTTCGGCCAGGGCGGCGTGTTCGTGGCTGTCGAGGCGGTCGCTGGCGGATCCACCGACATCATCGGAAAGGTCCGGCTCACCGGAGCACCGGCGTTCGCGCTCTCGGCAACGTACGTCAACCGGTAGGCGATGGGGTTCGGCGAGAACGTCGCGCGCATCGACCGCAACGCCCAGCATCTGCTGGGCGGCGAGACGGTCATCTACAGGCCGCAGTTCGGCATGCCGGTTGCCGTCGTCGGGATCTTCGACGATTCATTCAAGCTCGCGGGTGGCAGCGGGGCGAATGAAGCCGGCGTCGAGGCGCGCGTCCCAACCGTGTTCCTGCAGCTGGCCGACCTGCCCGTCGACCCGGACCTCGACAACCCGATCCTCACGATCGGCGGCATCGCGACCGGCAACGTGATGGTCGGCGGCACCGACTACCGCGTGGTCGAGCGCTTGCCCGCGGACTTCGGCTCGGTCGTGCTGGCGCTGCGCAAGGCCGGCTGACGTGGCGCACCCGCGCCAGCTGATCCGCGACGCGGTGATCGCCCGGCTGCTGGCGGGGCCCACGGCCGCGCAGACCCGCGTGGACGACTCGCGCACCGAGCCGCATCGGCGCGGCGGGCTACCGGCGATCTCGGTCTACACCGAGCACGAGACGGTAGTCGACGACAGCAAGCAGAGTCGACCCGGCGAGCTGCTGCGCGAGCTGGACGTAGTAATTGTCGCGTGGGTCGAGCACACCCAGGCGCGACCAGCGACCCGAGCGCTCGACGACCTCGCGGCGCAGATCGAGATCGTGATGGACGTGGACCCCTACCTCGGAGGGCTCGCCGGCGGGATCGGGTGCTGGCTGTCGGAGACCGAGATCGCGATCGAGGACGAGAACGAGCTGCGTCCCGACCCGTTGATCGGCGTGATCCGCATGACCTACGTCGCCCCGTACCTGACGAGCCCGTTGCCGCCCGCGCTGCTCGCCGACTACCTGCGTACGCACGCCGTCACGCAGCTCGACGCCGACCACACCATCACCGACGATTTCAACCAGAGGTAGGGCGTTATGTCGCTGCTGTTGCTCTCGTCGGCTACCACGCTCCCTGTCACCCCGCGGCTCACCGCGACGCTCCAGCTCCAGGGCGTGATCGCCGTCGATATCCCCGGGCCGATCACCGTCTACCAGGGCGACACCGCGAGCTTCCTGCTCACCGTGCTGCAGGACGATGGGCAGCCGTTCGACCTCGCGACCGCGACCGCGATCGAGTTCCGGGTCAAGCCGGCGGACGGCGCGCCAGATCCCCCGACGATCCTCAAGGCGCTCGGTTCGGGTGTCGTCGTGTCGCTGGCCACGCCGGCGACCGGCACGGCGATCATCGCGCTCGGGACCGGCGACACCGCGATCTCGCCGGCGCGCTACCGGGTCGATGTGGTCGTGGTAGCGCCGAACCTGCGCCAGCACGTGATCGCACCGCAAGACTTCGTGCTCGCCGCCGTGGTTTGACACCGCCGCGCACCGGGTGATCTCCCTGTGCGTCATGAAGGTACGCCCGGCCGAGCCGAACGCGGTGATCAGGTTTCCGAGCGACCCCCGGCGACGCGTGCCACCCGAGGGCTGTGAAATGCCGGCCGGCGGCGCCGATGCCGAGCACTTCCAGCGCCTGCTCCTCACCGGTGAGCTTGTCGCTGTCGATGGCGACATCGACGCCCCGACCGGCCGCGAACCCACCACCCCGCTCACCACGAGGTAGCTCATGGTCGCCTTCAACCTGTTCCCGTCGAACGTTCGCACGCCCACCATCGGCGTCGAGTTCGCGACCTCGCTGGTGAACGCCGGCCCGGCGCAGCTACCCTACAACGCGCTGATCATCGGCCAGAAGCTGTCGACCGGCACAGCGGCGGTAGACACCGTGGTGCCATGCACCAGCATCGCCGACGCGATCACCGCCGGCGGGCGCGGCTCGATCCTTCACCGCGAGGCGATCGGCTGGTTCGCCTCGAACCAATCCACGGCGCTGTTTCTCGGCGTGCTCGCGGACAACGGCGCGGGCGTCGCGCCGACCGGCACGATCGTCGTGACGGGGCCGGCGACCGAGAGCCGGACGCTCTCGCTCTACTTCGGCGCCGTGCTCGTGTCGGTCGGCGTGACGGTCGGAGACGCCTCGACGGCGATCGCCACGAACATCGCCGCCGCGGTGACTGCGAACCCCGACCTCCCGATCACCGCGGTCGCGGCAAGCTCCACGATCACGTTCACGTTCCGCCACAAGGGCGAGGTCGGCAACGCATACGACATCAGAGCCAACTACAACGGTGAGAAGACGCCCGCCGGCGTCGGCCTGACGATCACCGCGATGGGCGGCGTGGTCGCGGGGACCGGGAACCCGGTGCTCACCAGCCTGATCGCCGGCATGGCCACGCAGTGGTTCCAGATCTGGGCCCACCCCTACAAGGATGCGACCTCGCTCACCGCGATCGAGACCGAGCTGCTCTCGCGCGCGGGCCCGCTGCGTGCGATCGATGGCGTCGCGATCACGTCGGCAGTCGGCTCGTTCTCGACGCTGGCCACGCTCGGGCTCACGCGCAACAGCGTGTACTCGGAGATCATCGCGCAGCCCGGCGCCAACCCGCTCACCCCGCCGATGGAGTTCGCGGCCGAGACCGCCGCGCTGATCGCGGGAGCGGCGTCGATCGACCCGGCCCGACCATTCAACACCCTGCGGTACTTGAACGCGGTTGCCGTCGCGGCGATCGACGAGTTCACGCAGTTCCCGCAGCGCAACTTGCTCCTGTTCGATGGGATCGCGACGAGCCGGCAGCTCACCGGCGCCGTGATGATCGATCGCGCGATCACCACGTTCCAGACGAACCCGAGCGGCCAGGCCGACGCCACGTATCTCGACGTGACGACGCCGCTCACGCTCATGCTGCTGCGCTTCCGGTTCCGCGTCTTCATGTCGCGGTTCTCGAGGCACAAGCTCGCGCAGGACGGGACGCGGTTCGGCCCCGGCCAGCTCGTCATGACTCCGGCGCTGGCCAAGGGCGAAGCGCTGACCTGGTACAGCGACGCGATCACCGATGGACTCGCGCAGGACATGCCGACCTTCAAGGCCGGGCTCGATGCCGTGATCAACTCCACGGACCACAACCGCCTGGACTTCGCGCTCCCTGTCACGCTGATCGGTCAGCTCGAGGTCATCGGGGCGCAAATCCAGTTCGGCCTGTAGGAGGCAATCACCATGGCAAACAGGCGATTCGGGCTACGGCAGCTGACGATCAACGGCGAGGTCAAGCTCGCGAATGGCGGCGTGGACTACAGCCTCGGCGGCGACAAGCAAGAGAGCAAGATGGGCGTCGACCGCTTCCACGGCGTCACCATCACGAGGATCATGGCGTACCTCGAAGTGACCATCACGGACGACGGTAGCTCCGGGTTCCAGAAGGCGATCACGGGGCTGACCGACGCGACCGTGCAGGCCGAACTCGAGAACGGCAAGATCATCAAGCTCGGACATGCCTTCTACGTCGGGGAGGGTAAGACGAGCGCGGCATCGGGCGAACTCGAGGCGAAGTTCGAGGCCGACCCCGAGAACGCGGAGGAGATCTGATGTCGGACGAGGCGCCATGGTCAGATGATTCGCCGGACGCGACCGCAGCGGCGCAACGGATGCTCGAGAACAAGCAATGGCCGATCATTGTGAAGCTCGGGACACCGGTCGAGTTCGGCAAGGAGACCATCACGGAGTTGGCCTTCCAGAAAGGCAACTTCGGCATGCTCAAGGGCATGTCGGTTGACCGCGTCCCCACGGTCGACGAGCTGCAACTGATCGCCTCGCGGCTCTGCAAGCAGCACCTTCGGGTGATCGAGTCACTCGATCCCGACGATGCCTCGGAGGTGACCGGCGCCGCGCTCGCTTTTTTCAATCGGTGCCAGGGGGCTGGCAAGAGGCTCTAGCCGATCTGGCGAAGTTCTACGGATTCCAGCCATCGGAACTGTGGGCGATGGACGCTTGGGAACTGACCATGTGGCACCAACAAGCGAAGAAGTGGTTGCCCGATGGCAAGTAAGCAAGCCGCCCTCTCGATCGTGATTCGGACCGTCGACCAGGCGACGGCCAAGCTCAACGCGATCACCAAGCGAGTCGAGACGCTCAACAAGCCGTACAAGGATCTCGGCTCGGCGTTCGACAAGCTCGCGGACAAGAGCGGGTTCAACTCGGTGGTGGACGGCTTCAAGGGCGTGGGTGCCGCGGTCGGCGAGGTGATCGGCAGGGTGGCCGTGGTCGGCGGTGTGATCGGTGTCGCGGTAGCCGGCGTGCTCTCGCTGGTCGACCACTTCGACAAGCTCGGCGACACCGCAGAACGACTAGGGACGTCGGCCGACTTCCTCGCCGCGTTCCGCTACTCGGCCGAGCGTGCGGGCGCGCCAGTCGAAGGCGTCGACGAGGCGCTGCAGACGCTGCTGACGAACATGGGGCAGGCCAAGGCAGGAACCGGCCGGATGCTGAAGTTCCTCAACCAGATCAGCCCGGTACTCGCGAAGCAGGTCACGGCGGCGAACTCTCTCGAGGAGGCGCTCGGTTTGCTCGCCGATGCCGAGGCCAAGCTGCCGGACCCCGCTCGGCGCGCCGCGCTGGCGATGAAAACCGTCGGAGATCCGGCGCTCGCCCCACTGCTCGCCCGCGGCTCGGCCGGCGTGCAGGAACTGCTCACCGAGTTCGCACACTTCGCCGGCGGCATGAGCGAGGCGACCGACGCGGCGGGAAAGACGGACGACTCGCTCAAGAAAATGCACGCTGCCACCGAAGGCGTGAAAGCGGCGCTCGTCCGCGGGCTGGCGCCGGCGCTCACCATCATCATCGACAAGCTCACCGTCTGGTTCGTCGCTCACCGCGCCGATGTCGAGCTGTGGGCCAAGCAGATCGGCGATGAGCTGCCGGGCGCCGTCGACAAGGTCGTCAAGAAGGTCAGCGAGGCGATCGACTGGACGTCGAAATTCGTCGACAAGATCGGCGGGCTCAAGACGGTTGCGATCGCGGCCGGGCTCGTCATCACGGGGCCGTTGATCTCCGCGCTCGTGACGCTCGGCGCGACGCTCATGACGACGGTGCTGCCCGCGATCATCGCGTTCTCGACCGCGCTGCTCGCGTCGCCTGCTGGGCCGTTCATCGCTGCGCTCGCGC
>JAZJYU010000091.1:16165-29897 GCA_040390225.1 Actinomycetota bacterium
ACCGAGTCATACTTCGACGAGTGGGGCTTCATCCAGTTCCGGAAGGTCGAAGCGCTATCCGGTGTGGTCGAGCGGCAGATCGACGGCATCAACCGAGCGGCGGCGAACAGCTCGTTTCTCGGCACGATGCAGGGCGGCGGACAAGGCGAGGCGCCGCTCGCGCCGTTTGCTCCACTGCCGGCGCCGCCCGCCGCGCCGCGCATCCCGGCTGGCGCCTTCGGGACGCCGTCCGCGGCCCCGCCGAGCGACAACCGCCTGACGGTGAACTTCACGAACCCGCCCAAGGGCATGCGTGTCACCGCCGATCCGCGCAACACGGCGGCGCTCGACTTCAGCGTCGGGTCCCACATGTTCGGTGCGCCGTGACCACGCTGCCGTCGCACGCGTGGCGCGATGGGCTCTCGGTCGTCAGCTTCAACGGGCGTAGGCTCGTCGGCGCGAGCTTCCGCGGCGTGCCGTTCTTCGTCGAGGAGTCGGACCGCGCGGGCGGCCGGCGGCTGGTCACCCACAAGTTCCCGTTCCGGAATGACCCGTTCGTCGAGGACGTCGGGCGCGAAGCGAGGGATTTCAAGATCACGGGCTACGTGATCGGCGACGACTACCTCACCCAGCGGGACAGGCTGCTCTCAGCGCTCGAGGACGACGACTCCGGTCCCGGCACGCTCGTGCACCCCTACTACGGGATCAAGCGCGCGATGTGCGGACCGATGTCGGTGCGCGAGTCCCGGGCCGAGGGCGGGATGGCCACGTTCACGATGGCGTTCACGGAGACACCGCTGCAGGCGCCGGTGCCCATCACGGTGGCGGACCCGATCGGCAAGGTGGCCGCGAGCGCGACCGCCGCCCGCGCGGCCACGAAGCTCGAGCTCGCAGAGAAGTTCGATCCCGTCGGCCTGCCCGGATTCGCCCTGGCCAGCGCCGAGACCGCGCTCAAGAGCGCGACCGGCGGGCTCGCGTCGGCGCTCGGGCCGGTCGCGGCGACGACGCAGGAGCTGGCGACACTGAACAGTCAGGCGAAGCTCGTCACCGCTCAGGCGGCTGCGCTCGTGCGCGCGCCGGCCACGATCCTCGACTCGTTCGGCGGCGCGATCGCCGCGCTGGTGACCACCGCGATCGCCGCGCCTGGCGCGATGCTGGCCGCGCTGACCGATGCGTACAACACGGTGCTCGGTGTCCCGGTGCAGGTCCTGACCGCGACCCGCGTGCGCGAGGCGGCGAACCTCGCCGCGCTCTCGGGCGCGCTGCGCCGGGTCATAGCGATCGAAGCGGCCCGGCTGGCGCCGACCGTCCCGTACGCCTCGATCGAGGACGCGACCGCGGCGCGCGACCAGGTTGCCGCGCAGCTCGAGGAGCAAGCGCTCGGCGCCGGCGACACCGCGTACCCGGCGCTCGTCACGCTGCGCTCCGACCTGCTGCGCTCGGTGCCGGGCGCCGACGTGTTCCCGCGGATCATCACCGTGACCCGCCGGACCGCGATCCCGTCGCTCCTGCTGACCTACCAGCTCTACGGCTCGGTCGACCTGGAGCTTGACGTGATCGCGCGAAACCGGGTGGCCGCGCGGCACCCGGGCTTCGTGGTGGGTGACCTGCGCGTGCTCAGCGCGGTAGGGTGATATCGATGCTCCTGATCGTTGATTTGTTGGTCTCGCTCGTAGACGCAGCGGTCACGTCGCTTGGGATCCGCCGCGCGAACTGGGTATCGTTCGCGGTCTGCGTCTTGATTGGCGTCTGCTGTCTCGGCGGTGGCTCGCCTGGATGGGCGGCGCTCGCGTTCGCCACTGCTGCAGTCGACGGCTGGACGCTCAGGCAGGGAGGATACAGCGACGAAAACGAGGGCACGGATGGCTGACCTCGAGGTCAAGCTGCTCGTCAACGGCCGCGCCTACAGCGGGTGGAAGGCCGTGCGGATCACGCGCTCGATCGAGGCGCTCGCCGGCTCGTTCACCCTAGACGTGAGCGACCGCTGGGGCGACGATTCGGAGCTGTGGCCGATCGTCCAAGAGGACCCATGCAAGGTCACGATCGGCCCGCCCGGGCAGCCGGGCCAGACCGTGATCGCGGGCTACATCGACGAGCGCGACCACGAGGGTGATGCGTCGTCGATCGCGCTCGGATACTCGGGTAAGGATCGCGCGGGCGCGCTGGTCGAGAACTCGCTCCTGATCGAAACCCCGGGCGGCACGGCCGGCAAGAGCCACAAGACGACGTGGCGCAACATCGACATCGCGCAGTTCGTCACGCAGATCGCCGAGCAGTTCGCGATCTCCGTCTCGGTGCAGCCGGGACTCGAGCTGGTCAAGGATCCGCTGCTCGTCGCGCACAGCGGCGAGACCTGCTACGAGGCGATCAAGCGCGCGGCCGGCTCAAGCGGCGTGCTCGTGGTGAGCGACGGCAACGGCGGCATCGTGATCACACGACGGGGCTCCGCGCGCGCCGCCGCGCTGATCCTCGGCTTCAACATCATGCGGTACTCGATCAAGTACGATGGCAAGGACAGGTTCCGCCGCTACAAGATCTCGTCACAGATCCCCGGGTCGGACGAGGTCTCGGGCGCCGCGACGAGCGTCCTTGCCGAGGCCGTGGACATCGGTGTGCAGCGGCTCGATCGCGTGCAAGTGATCCGGCCCGACAAGGCGATGGACGTGGCCACCGCGAAGCGCCGCGCCGACTGGGAAGCGCGCACTCGCGCGGCGCGGGCCGAGACGCTCATGGTCACGGTGCAGGGATGGACGCAGCCGAACAGCACCGACCTGTGGCCGCTCAACGCGCTCGCGCTCGTCGTGATCTCGAGGGCCGGCATCAACGGTGACATGCTGATCTCGCAGGTCGAGTACACGACCGGCGAGGGCGGGACGATCACGCAGCTCCACCTCGTGAGACCCGACGCGTTCGAGCCCGAGCCGCAGACCGCGACGACCGGCGGGACCGGTGCATGGAACGAGCTGGCCAAGGGGGTGTGATGGCGGCCTCGACGCTCACGAAGGCGGACTTCGATCAGCTGATGCATCTGATCCGCCCGCTCGCGACGCGGATCGCAAACGGGGCCGGGCGAGCGACCGTCCAACTGGTCGACGACACCGGCAAGACGCAGATGCTCCAGATCGGCGTGCTCGAGGGCGAGACCGGGCCAGACGCCGAGCACTTCCAGCCCTACGGGTTCTCGTCCGTGCCGCTCGTCGGAGCGCAGGGCGTGGTGCTGTTCCCGAACGGCGACCAGTCGCACCCGCTGGTGATCGTGATGGGCGACAACCGGTCGCGGCCAACGGGCGGCGCGCCGGGTGACGTCGTGATGTACCACCACACCGGCGCGAAGATCACTATGACCGGCGCGGGCGACATCGTCGCGGATCCCGCGCCGGGGCGGACGTTCTCGCTCGCAGGCGCTGCCGCCGCACAGCAGGCGCTCCTCGGCAACGCCTTCCTGTCCGCGTTGGGCACCCTCGTCACGACGATCGGCACTGCGGTAGGCGGGATTGTGGGCGCGCCGTCCGGACCGATCGGGGCGGCTGCGGGCACCTCGATCGCGTCCGCGCTCACCTCGTTCATGTCAGCGTCGACGGCGTACCTGTCCCAGATCGTGAAGCTGTCTTGACGCCCCGCTCCGTCGCGTGATCTCCCTCGTGGCGTGCCGTTTGCTCGTCCCTCGCTGTCGGACCTGATCACGAGGATCGGCGGCGACCTGCGCGGCCGGCTCGAGGTCAGCGGCCCGCTCCTGCGCCGAGCGATGGCCGACGTGATCAGCGCGGTGTGGGCCGGCGCGGTGCACTCGCTGTACGGATACCTCGACTGGGCGGTCCGCCAGTTGTTCGCCGCGACCGCCGAGCGCGAGCAGCTCCTGCGCTCGGCGGCGCCGTACGGGATTGTTCCGTTGCCGGCCACGTTCGCGACCGGGACCGTCACCGCGACCGGGACCAACGGCAGCTCGATCCTGGCCGGCGTGATCATCAAGCTCGACGCCGTGACGTCCTATCGCGTGGTCACCGGCCAGACGATCGCGGCAGGCACCGCGACGCTGCCGGTCATCGCCGTCACCGCCGGCGCTGCCGGGAACCTCGCGGCGGGCGCCGCGGTGACCTTCGAGTCCACGGTGGCCGGCGTCGCCTCGTCCGCCGTGGTGGCGACCGGCGGGATCACGGGCGGTGACGACGGGGACGCCGGCGACGCGGGGACCGAGCGGATCCGGACACGGTACGAGCTGCGCCTGCAGGAGCCGCCCGCCGGCGGCGCCGATCAGGACTACAAGGCATGGGCGCTGCTCGTCGCCGGCGTGACCCGCGTCTGGGTGTACCGCCGCGAGCTCGGGCTCGGCACGGTGGTCGTTCGGTTCGTTCGCGACAACGACATCGGATCGATCCTCCCGGACAGCGGCGAGGTTGCGGCGGTGCAGGCAAGCGAGGACGCGAACCGTCCCATCACCGCGGCCGTCACCGTCGTAGCGCCGACCACGCTGGCCGTCGCCTTCACGATCCATGTGGCCCCCGACAACGCCGACACCCGAGCGGCGATTGCTGCCGAGCTGGCCGACCTGCTGAGTCGCGTGGCCGAGCCGGGCGACGGAGCCGGGCGAGGCGCCGTGCTGCTCTCGCAGATCCGCACAGCAGTCGGCGACGCCGCTGGCGTCACGGACAACGCGGTGACGGTCCCGGCCGCCGACGTCGTGCCGGCGCTCGGGCAGCTCGCAACCGTCGGGACGATCACGTGGGTGTAGCCCACCAGATGGAGACCTGAAGCATGCCGCTCGACACCCTCGCCGACCCCATGGGCTATTTGAGCGCTCGGGTAAAACCCACCCCACCCAAGACGTTGATCGCGATCGTCGGCGACTCCAACTGTGTCGGCATAGGCGTGGCGGACACGGCGGATTCCCGATTCGCGGTCGGCACGCCGCTCGCGGCGGTGCAGTACAACACGCGATATGCGGCATCGGTCGGGGCCGGCGCATCCAACACGTATACCGACTATCCGGGGTTCCGTACGCTGACTAACCTGAGCCTTTACGCGGCATCCGGCGGGCAGTCGATGGGCTTCGAGATGTCGCTCGGCCCCACGCTCCTCGCGCGCGGCATGCCCGCTCCGGTGATCGTCAAGCATGGCGTGGTCGGGGCGACCCTCGCGGTGGAGATGAATCCGACCGGGACGTATCCCGCAGCCGGCGCCGGAAACCTGTTCAATCTCCAGGTCGCGCAGCTTCAGGCGTTTCAGACGAGCACCGGAAGGTCACTCGGGGCGATCGTCGTGTCGGCCGGGACCAATGATGCCGCCAACCTCGGGCAAGCCAACGCGTTCGGCGCGAACATGGGCGCGTGGTGCACGGCGATGCGCGCGATCTTCGGATCTGGGCTCCTGATCGTCTGGATCAAGACGAACCCCGACGTGGTCAACGCGAACGTGAATGCGCCGACGGTGATCGCGCAGCAAGTCGCCTATGCGGCCACCGACCCGCTATGCATACTCATTGACCAGGCGGACTGTCCGCAGGTCAGCGACCATCTCCACGACACGGCGAACTCGTCCCTCACGATCGGTCAGCGCGCCGGCGCTGCGATCTGTGATGCGCTCGGGTACACCACCACGATCGGCGCGGCGCCGCAGTTGATCGGCGTCGGCCCCACCGGGGTGAGCACCACCAACCCGACCGCGGTATCGCACGGCGATCAGAAGAACGGCGACACCGAGGTTCTCACGGTCCGTACGGGATATTTTGCGCACGGCACCGTGACCACGCCATCGGGATGGACGCCGCGCGGCGTGACGACGGATGCGGCGTCATCCGGGGTGACCGTCGGGCTGACGGTGTTCACGCGGCAGGTGACGACCGCGCTGTTGGCCGCCAGCAACGGTCACATGCCGCCGACCACGGTGACGATCACCGGCTCCACAGGCAACACCGCTACTGCGTGGACGGTTCGCGGCCCGAACCCCAACCCCACGGTCGACTCGATCACGCTCACGCCCAGCAACTCAATCGGAACCGGACCGGTGACCGTCCCTGCGTTCACCACCAGTGGCCCCAATCGGAGAGTGGCATTGATGACCGGGGGATTTTGCGGATCGGCCGGCACCATGACGGAGGCTAACGGCACGCTCGCGGGCTTCAGCGAGCGCAGCGACGGCGCAGCAGGCGTGGCGGCCAACTTCATGATCGACACGTGGGCGGATGGCACGCTCGCCGCCACTGGTGGGTCCGGTACCTTCTCGGTCAGCAGCTCCGCCAACACAGTTCAGATCAACGCAGTCATCGCATTCGCGCCCTAGGAGACCATCATGCCCAACCGGAAGCTCGGCTCGATCGCACCCATCGCCTTCACCACGCACGACAGCACTGACGCAGCGATCGACGCGTCAGCGCTCACGTTCGCCGTGCGGGTGGTCAAGCCGAACGGGACCTCGGCCGCCGGCGGCGGCACGGGCGGCATCTCGCACGGGATCACGCAGCCCGACGTGACCAACGCGCTGGGCTCCTGCTACTACACGCCGGCGGCCACTGACTTCACCGTGCTTGGCAGCCACATCCTACGGATCAGCGCCAGCGGCATGGCGCTCCGAGAGGTCCTCGTCGAGGTGGAGGCGGATGCCCCGCTGATCGCGACGGTGGTCAGCGGCTCGCTCACCGCGGCGTCGTTCCCCGTGACGTTCGCGAGCGAAGGCGTCGCGGTCTCGATCCCCACAGGGCAGCTCGCCAACGAGGCGCACTTCCGGTTCGCCGGCAACGTCACCCCGGCGCTCACCGGCCAGGTGCAGAAGATCACCGGGTTCGCCGGCGGCGTGCTGTCGTTCACGACCGCGTTCTCGACCGCGCCGGCCGCCGGGGACATCGGCGTGATCGTCAACGGCTAATCCATGGGCCTGCTACTCCTCGACGACGGCCTGGTGGTCGCGGCCGTCGCCCGGCCCGCCGAGGCGTACGCGCGCATGATGATCGCGCTCCTGCCGCCCGGCAAGCTGTGGGACCTGGTCGAGAGCTTCCTGTTCGCGATCTTCCTCGCGTGCGCCGACGAGCTCGCGCGCGTCGACGTGCGTGTCGGCGACATGCTCAACGAGGCGGACCCGAGCACCGCGCTCGAGCTCCTGCCCGAGTACGAGCGCGAGCTCGACCTGGTCGCGGCGCCGTCGATCATCGAGCGCCGCGCCAACGTCGTCGGACGTCTCGTGCGGCGCCAGCGCTTCCGGCCGGCCGACTTTCAGACCGCGCTCGCGTCACTCCTTGCGCAGGCCGCCGCTGATGTCGTCGTGCTCGAGCGCTCGCGCGCGTTCTGCATCGCGATCGGCGACGACCGCGAGATCTACGCGTTTTTCATCTACCGCGACCCGAGCCTGCCCGGGGTGTACTTCGTCGCGTCCGCGCAGGCGCTGGTCGACACGATGGCCCCGAGTCACACGAAGGGCACGGTGATCGAGTCGACGAACATGCTGTACGACTCTCAATTCTCGCTCTATGATAGAGATCTGCTTGGAGCTTGACCATGTCATATTCGATCGATGACCCCCGTATCGCGTGCCGATTCTGGGAGAAGGTGACCCCAGAACCGAACACCGGATGCTGGTTATGGAGTGCCGCGCTAGATGGTAGCGGGTATGGTCGACTAACGCTCAATCGGGTGTCGCGCTCCGCGCATCGCCTGGCCTATGAAACCCTGGTTGGCACCGTCCAGAATGGACTCGAACTTGATCACTTGTGTCGCACCAGATCGTGCTGTAATCCGGCTCACCTAGAGCCGGTGACTCGGCAGCAAAACTGCAAACGGGGGCTACGCGGCGCACTGCATACCAATTGCCCGCATGGCCACGAGTTCACGCCGTCCAACACGGCTATCAATATCAACGGACATAGATTCTGTCGAACGTGCAGCAGGACGCGCGGCACGGCTTACAATCACCGTATGTCGCCATGGAACGGCAATGGGCGCCCGGCACTAACTGTGTGCAAGCGCGGCCATATTCTCGCTATCACGGCGCGCGTTAAGAGTTCTGGTCTACGGAAGTGTTTGGAGTGCGCCAATCAACTCCAGCGTGAGCGACGCGCCGCAGCACGCGACCGGGACTTGCTGGGGGCCTGATGAGCCTGCTCCTACTCGACGTGTCCGTGGGTTCGGTGGTCATCGTGGCGCCCGGCGCCGGTCCGGTATCGCGCTCGTCGGCGACGTCGAGCGCGATCGGGCTCGGAGACATCGCGCTCGTGTGGGATGTCGGAATCGGAAGCGCTGACCTCACCATGATCGACAGCGACATCGCGTCGGACATGGGGCTCGTGACCGCCGTGCTGCTGTCGCTGTTCGTCGACCGGCGGGCCGAGTCCGACGACGTGCCACCGAGCGGCGATCCGAGCGATCGCCGCGGGTGGTGGGCCGACGAGTTCGCTACCGTCGAGCGCGATCTCATCGGCTCGAGGCTGTGGCTGCTCGACAGGTCGAAGCTCACGCCCGACACCGGGCGCAGCGCGGAGACGTACATCCGCGAGGCGCTCGCGTGGATGATCGAGGACCGCGTGGTCTCGGCCGTCGATGTCCAGATCACGATCGAGGCTCAGCGCATGCTGATGACCGTGGGCCTGCAGCGGCCGGGGCGCGATCGGATCTCGCTCCGCTTCGCGCAGGTCTGGGATCACCTGACGTCCTGACGTTTTGCACAAGTGCACAAAGGGAGACCGCCATGCCAGCGATAACGATCACCGCCGTCAACACCTCGACGGACCAGCTCGGAGTCACCGCGCACGGGCTCATCACCGGCGATCGCTTCCGACTCCGCAACGTCGGTGGAGCGCTGCCGGCCGCGACACCTGCGCTCGCGCCCACGGTCGACTTTTTCGCCGTGGTCAGCGACGCGAACAACATCCAGATCTCCGACACCAACGCGCATGCGCTCGCCGGCACAAACCTCGTGAACCTGACCGGCACCGGGTCTGGCACGAATATCCTCGAGTACGGACTGCCGTACTGCCTGCCGACCGCCGCCGCCGCGCTCGGGACGCAGGTCAAGAGCGTCAACGACAACCAGGCCTGGGCCGCGCTCGTCGCGATGTACGACCTGCTCACCGGACAGGCGCAGAGCCTTTGGAGCCAGGTAGCGCTCGCGGTCCCGCTCTACGACACGACGGTGCGCACGCGACAGGTCACGTTTGCGGCCTCGGGCCCGTACAGCGGATCGGTGCTGCAGCCAGTCACGCCGGCGAACCTCGGGTGGCAGGTCGAGATCCCGATGAACGTCGGCGAGCAGATCCTCGAGATCCGCATCACGATCCTGAGCGCCGCATCATCGGTCTGGAAAACGACGCTCGGCACCAACGTCGCCTCGAGCGCGACATCAAGCATCACCGAGGTAACGTCTTCGAGCGGCGTCACCGGCGACGGGTCGCGCCAGGTGATCACGCTGACCGGGCTGACTACGAAGGTGGTCTCGGGGACGTCGTACTGGTCGATCCTCAACTTCGTGAGCGGGACCGGCAACCCCAACATCAAGCTAATCGAAGTCGACTACAACCGACCGCCGCCCTGATCAGTGGTGCATCATCGTGTAGTCGCCGTACGCGTCAGATGTCCCCAGCGCGGCGCACGTGGTCAACAGGACGTCCTTGACCCACGGTGTGTCCTCATCGAACAGATCTGGCATCATCCGCAGGCCGACGACGACCGCCAGGTTGACGAGCTGGAACGTCACCAGCTGCGCACGCGGACCGAGTCCGAACACGGGACGCGTCTCGACGTACGGTGAATTATGCCGTTCGAGCGCGTCGACGGTCATCACTCCAGCGGCCCCCCACCCGACGACTGCAGTTGCCCCCATCGAGGTCTGATAGGCTCGATGCATGCCTGGAGTGCAAGCCGAGGCGGTCAGCAGCGCGAGCACGAGCCTGTTCATGGCATGCATTATGAGCAGGACTCGTGTTTGCGCAACTGCTATTCAGCGATCGTAGTACACTCTAACGAGCGCGACCGCTTCGGACGGCGTTGGCTCGAGGGCTGACGCAGCCGTTAGACTGGCATAGATGCTGCTGTGCGGTGTCATGATCGTTGGCGCCATCGGAACGTTGTATTCCATCCACGTGTTGGTGTTGTTCGTTGGCCCGCCGCTGCCACTAGCCACTAGCCTGTCTGTCGGGTTGTCATCCGTCATGGTAGCGAAAGTGTCCACATTGAGTAGGCTCTTTCCGTCGCCACATACGGTGATCGAGAATCCGTTGATCGTCTCGCCGGACTCGGTCGGGAACGTCATCCACGCGCTCGTCGACCCGGTAGACACGATTGCCGGCTGCGTGAGGCCGTTAACGTCTTGGACAAAGAGCCCGCCGGTCCATGGGCCGGAACGAAAGAACGTCGGGACAAAACTACGCGTGAACGCACCCGGTATCGGAGCGCCCGTGCGCTGCACGGTGGTTCCGCTTCCGGTCATGGGTCCAGCTACAGAATTGCACCCGGTCGCGGATAGCGTGCCGACCTGATCGGCCAACTCCACGTTGAGATGCCCATCGTCACCCTGACCAGTATCGATACACCCACCCGCCCCCAGCATCCCCAGCAGTGTCAGTGGAATCATCACCTTGATCATTGAAGTACCCATAAGTGTTACCCTCTCATATCTCTAGCGAGCTTGATTGCTCGGCATGACAGTAGGGCGTTTCGATCGGGAACCGCACTACGTATTTGTTGCGGTCTTACGAAAAGATCGTTGTCACTCCGGAGTGTCGGCGTCGGACTGAAACGCGATCGCCTGGGCTGCGTTGTTGCCGATCGCGCGGGCAAGGGCGTCGATGTTCACACCGGTAGGTGTGGCGCCCGACGGGAACGCTACCAGCAGCGATGCCTTGGCTGCGGCGGTGACGATGGCGGCGATCTGCTTGGGGGTCATGCTTGCCGGTTCGGCCATGGGCCCTCGGTATTGATGGCGGATCGGGTACCGGTCAGGTATCGATGTAGGTGCGTCTGGGCGCCAGGCGTCATTGACGAGCCGTCCTCGCGCATGATCTCCCTGCGGTGTGCCCGACACCGACGATACCCAGAGCTTCGACGCCAGCTCGCCCGCGATCTACCTGGTGATGCCGTCGACGCCCGAGGAGCACTCGCTCGCCGGCTCGGTCGGGCTCCACGACGGCGAGCCGGTGCCCTTCCATATGCTCGCCAAGGTCGCCGGCCGCCTGCACAAGGTCTCGACCTGGGCGAGCCGCTTCGACGTGTTCATGCGCCGCGGCAAGCGCTGGGCCTACGCCGGGATCAGCGCGGCGCTGCTCAACCTCGGGATCGCCGGCCACTTCGTGATCGACCGGGCCGAGGCCGTCGGTGCCGCGGACGAGCGAGCTGCGGCGATCCAGCGCGAGTCAGAGCGGTTCCGCAACTCGACCGACGAGAAAATCAACGAGCTGCGCCTCGACATCCGCGAGCTGCGCGCCGCGCTGCGCCGGATCTCTGGCACCGATCTGGTGCCCCAGGGCACGCGCTTCAACCCGCCGGACAGCTCGGCTCCGCGCCGGCGCTCGCTCGACAAGCTCTCGCTGCACCTCACACCACCACAAGGACTCCCCCAATGCTTGCTCCTCGATACCGCGCTCCCCTGGCTGCGCTCGCTGTGATGCTGACCGTCGCCACCTGCGTGCTCTTGCTGTTCTCGGCGATCGCGCACGCCGACCCGGTTGGCGTGGCCGTGACTTCGCCCGCCGTCGTGCAGGTGACCTCGTGGGCGATGATGCTGACCGCCCTGCTCGGCGGCATCGTCGGAACGCTCGCCGCGATCGGCACGGCGCTACACTTCGTGGCACCCCGGACCAAGACGACGGTCGACGATCGCGTGATGGCGGTGGTTGACCGGCTCGAGGCCGGCTTTGCTGAGGTGCTCGCCGCGGCGCGGGCGTTCGTCCCGGGTGGCACGATGATCCAGGAACTGGCGCCCGCGACCCCCGCTCCGGCGAGTCCCGTGACGATCAACCTGCACCCCGCAGCGGCCCCGAGCGCGCCCGCGTCGGGAACCACAACGACCACGACGGTTGGTCCGATCGCCGCCCTGCTCCTGTTCTTCGCGCTCGCCGCCGGCGCGCCGGGCTGCGCGGCGACCACGCGGGCCGACACCCTGCAGACCGCCACGCTCACCGTGGTGGCCGCGCGGGACGCCCTGCTCGCCTACGACGGGCCCCACGAGCTCGAGCTTGCGCGGACCGGCACGCCCGACCAGGCGGCGGCGGCGCTGACGGCCTACCGAGCCAAGCGCACGTCCGTCAACAAGGCGATTGCCGCGGCGGGGGATGCGATCGTGCTGGCCGGCGGCCTCAACGACCAGCCGTCGCTTGACGGCGTTGCCCGGGCGATCGCGCAGGTGATCGCCGACTACAAGGCCCTGAAAGGAATGCCATGAGCCTCGCATCCGAGATCCAAGCCATCGCCGCCAAGGTCCAGCCCTACGAGGCCTTCGTGTTGCTCGCGACCCGGGCGATCGGCGGGCCCACCGAGGCTCTCGCCGACGTGCTCGCGGCCGGACTCAACGCGATCGCGGACCACGAGGCCGGCACGCTGACCGCCGAGCAGGCCACCGGCCTCATCAGCGGTCTGCTGTCCGGCGAGGCCGCGGACGACGCGGCGGCGGATGCCGTGGTCGCGGCGCGGCGCGGGCAGACCCCGTGACTGCGGCGGCGTCGACCGGACCCCGGCCACTCCACAGCGCAGCGCAGGCCGTCGAGCACGCGCTTGCGCTGGTCGGCCACGGGGTTTACCAGCTCGGCACCGGTGACGTGGACTCGACGATCGACGGCCCGCGCGACTGCTTCGGGTTCGCGTACTGCGAGTGCTACGGCGTGCGCCGGCACCGGCAGGGGTTCAACCGCGGGCCGTGGGCCAGTGTCGAAGACGATCTGAACGTGAACAGCGCGATCGAGGACGCCGACCACGCGCGCGAGTTGTTCGATCGCGTGGTCGCTGGCCCGCCGCATCTCGGCGACCTGCTGGCCTACCCGACGTTCTCGCTACCCGTCGGCGGCCAACGCAAGACGTGGATCGGTCACATCGCGATCGTGACCGGCGTGTCGCGGCTGCTCGAGTGGGACTGGACCCGGCCGACCTGGGGAGAGCTGGACGTCGTCCAGTGCCGCGGGCCGAACGGCGCGCGGCCGGGCATCGTGGCAACCACCGCGGCGCACTGGGATGGGCACGACCTGACGTGGCCCAAGCCCGAGCATCGCAGCGTGCTGTTGCGCGTCGTGCCCTGATAGACGCGTCGACATCAACGCCGTTATCTTGCCGGGCGGTCTGCAGGGGATGCGGGACCTGCTGTAGAGGCAGACCCGTCGACGCCGGCGTCACCCGGCAAGGCCTCGGGGTTGATGTTCGTGCAGTGACCGAAACTGCAGATTCCGCATCGCGTACCGAGGCTGTGCGAGCACTCGAAGTTGCTGCTGCAGATGTCGAAGCACCCGTCAGGATGCACGATGGCGGCAGGGTTCGCGATGGCCGCGGCCGGTCGGGTTAACTGCGGCGCCGGCTGCGGCGGTGCGGACGGTGACGTGCAGGACAGGACGAGCAGGACGCCAGCGAGATGGAGTTTCATGGCCCGAGTCGTACCATGGCCGTCACGCCATCCGCTTCGCGATCACCCAGTCACCCACGAAGCACCCGTGCTTATCCGGTTGTCGCCCAATCACGGCGCGACCCGACGAAATGACGCTGTCTCGCTGTAGTAGCATCCCGTGCGGTCTTCCTGTGGGGTCGCGTCGCTCCAACGCACTCCATCGGTGCAGTGCGCTCGAGGGACGGCCGGT
>JAZJYU010000092.1:0-210 GCA_040390225.1 Actinomycetota bacterium
CGTCGATTGCGAAGTATTCGATGCACCGATCATCACACACGACGTTCGTCCGCTCGCGGAGATCGAGGAGTTGGTCTGGCTGCACCCGGCGAAGCCCGGCTATGTCGACCTCGCTCCGCTCAGCAGTGAGCTGCTGCTGCCGCTCCTGGCCGCGCGCAATAGCGGGTCGAGCTTGTCGAGACCTCACCAGCGAGTAGCTCGTCAGTGAGG
>JAZJYU010000092.1:220-5214 GCA_040390225.1 Actinomycetota bacterium
CGCGAATTGAACTTCTCGACGCGGCCGGCGCTGTCGAGGATGCGCTGCTTGCCCGTGTAGAACGGGTGCGACGCCGAAGAGATCTCGACATCGATGACCGGATACGTCACTCCGTCGAGATCAATCGTCTTGTCGCTGGTCACCGTGGAGCGCGTGAGGAAGGTCTCGCCGCTCGCGAGGTCGCGGAACACGACCGGCGCGTAGTCGGGGTGGATGTCAGACTTCATGAATGTTCCTTGGAATCGAGGAGAGAAGAGTATGTGGGCCGAAGGCCAGCTACCGAGCTTATCAGATCAGGTGGCCCTTGCGCTGTAGCGGCCGGCCTTCTTGTCCAGGGTGAGCGGCAGGCCGAAGGTATCGGTCAGGTTTCCGGCCGTGATCACCTCGTCGATCGGCCCCGCTGCGGTGATCTTGCCGCCGGAAAGCAGCAGAGCGTTGCCGAAACCGAGCGGAATCTCCTCAACGTGGTGTGTCACCATCACCATCGCCGGGGCGTGCTTCGCGCTCGCGTAGCCGCCGAGCAGTTGCAGCAGTTCTTCGCGAGCACCGAGGTCGAGGCTCGCCGCCGGCTCGTCGAGCAGCAGCAGCTCCGGATCGGTCATGATCGATCGCGCGATCTGCACCCGCTTCTGCTCGCCATCGCTGAGGTCGCCGAACCGGCGGGACTCGAGGTGATCGAGCTTCCATTCGGCCAGAACCCGCTTGGCGCGACGGGTGTCGACCTCTTCGTACTCCTCGTTCCAGCGTCCGGTGACCGAGTACGCCGCGGTGAGCACGACATCAAGTACCGTCTCGTTCGCCGGGAACCGCCTGGCGATCGCGGTCGATGCGAAACCGATGCGAGGACGGAGCTCGAAGACGTCCACGGCACCGAGTTGGTCGTCGAGAATCTTCACCTTGCCCGACGTGGGGTGAATCATAGCCGCGGCGAGCTGGAGCATGGTCGTCTTGCCTGCTCCGTTCGGCCCGAGAATCACCCATCGCTCGTCGTGCTTGACCTTCCAATTGATGTCGGACAGGATCGGGTTGCCCTCCCGGACGACGCTGACGTCGGAGAGCTGGAGAACGCTGGCCATGCCTCAAGACTACTTGAGCACGTTGGCGTAGATTTCCTGCGTGCGCTTCGAAATGGCCTCCCAGCCGAAGTCACGCTCGGCCCGGAGCCGGCCCTCTGCGCCCATCGCTTTCGCACCTGCCGGGTCGGTGACGACCTCGGTCAGGATGCGCGCCAGGTCGTCGACGAAACGTTGCGGGTCGAGAGGCGTGCCCGTGCCGTCATCGGCCTGGTCGATCGGCACCAGCCGGCCGGTGATGCCCTCGTCGACCACCTCGGGGATGCCGCCGGTCGCGGTTCCGACGACCGGAACGCCGCAAGCCATCGCCTCGAGGTTGACGATGCCGAGCGGTTCGTACACGGAGGGACAGACGAACGTGGTGGCCGAGCTGAGCACGGCGGAGAGATCGGGTTGGCTGAGCAGCTCCTCGATCCAGATCACGCCGGTGCGCTCCGCCTGCAACTCGGCCACGCCTTGCCGTACCTCGTCGAGGATCTCGGGGGTGTCGGGCGCCCCGGCACACAGCACGAGCTGCACGTCTCTCGGCAACTGCTTTGCGGCGCGAAGCAGGTAGGGCAGACCCTTCTGCCGAGTGATCCTGCCCACGAAGACCACCGACGGTCGTTGCGGATCGATACCGAGCGAACCGAGTAATCCGTCGTTCTCCACCGGATGCCAGCGCTCCAGGTCGATCCCGTTGTGCACGACGGACACGCGCTGCTCGTCAAGGAACGGGTATGAGCGAAGAATGTCGCGCCGCATGCCGTCGCTCACCGCGATGATCGCGTCGGCCGCCGCGAAAGCACCTGCCTCGATCCAGCTCGAGACACGGTAACCACCACCGAGCTGTTCGGCTTTCCAGGGCCGAAGCGGTTCCAGGCTGTGAGCGGTGACGACGTGCGGCATTCCGTGCAGCAGCTGTGCGATGTGCCCGGCCCCGTTCGCGTACCAGGTGTGCGAGTGCACCAGGTCTGCGCCTTCGCAGTCCTGGGCCATCTGCAGGTCGACGCCGAGCGTCGACAGCGACGGGTTGGCCCTGGTGAGTTGCGGGGGTACGAGATACGAGTAAACGCCCTGCTCGTCGCGCGGCAGTCCGAAGCAGCGCACCAGCACATCCATGTCGTGACGGAGCGCCCGCACCAGTTCAGTGACGTGCACTCCGGCGCCGCCATAGACCTCCGGCGGGTACTCGCGCGTCAGTAGATCGACTCTCACCCCGAGAACGCTAGTACACCCGGAGCGCTGCACTTACTGTTAGACCCATGGCATCGAAGAAGATCTTTGGCGTCGTCCTGGCGGGCGGCGAAGGCAAACGGCTGATGCCGCTTACCGCGGACCGGGCCAAGCCGGCCGTGCCATTCGGCGGCAACTATCGCCTCATCGACTTCGCCCTGTCGAACCTCATCAACTCGGGTCTGCGCCAGATCGTGGTGCTCACCCAGTACAAGTCGCACAGCCTCGACCGGCATATCTCGCAGACGTGGCGGCTCGACGGCATCACGAGTTCATATGTCGCGTCCGTGCCCGCCCAGCAGCGACTCGGCAAGCGCTGGTTCGCCGGGTCGGCGGATGCGATCCTGCAGAGCCTCAATCTGCTTCGCGATGAGAAGCCCGACATCGTGGTCGTCGTCGGCGCCGATCACGTGTACCGCATGGATTTCAGCCAGATGATCGATGCCCACATCGAGTCCGGCGCCGGCGTGACGGTCGCGGCGATCAGGCAGCCCCTGCACCTGGCCAACCAGTTCGGCGTGATCGAGCTCGACAAGGACGACCCCACCCGCATCGCCCAGTTTCTCGAGAAGCCGACCAATGCCGTCGGTCTCAAGGACTCACCGGGCGAGGTGCTCGCGTCCATGGGCAACTACGTGTTCGACGCCGACATTCTCATCGACGCCGTGCTGCGCGACGGCGAGGTTCCCACCTCGAATCACGACATGGGCGGCGACATCGTGCCCGACTTCGTGTCACGGGGGGACGCCGCGGTCTACGACCTGAACCGCAACGAGGTACCGGGTGCGACGGACCGCGACCGTTACTACTGGAGGGATGTCGGAACGATCGAGTCGTTCTTCGACGCGCACCAGGATCTGATCTCGGCCCTGCCGATCTTCAACCTCTACAACAACAAGTGGCCCATCTTCAGCCAGCAGCTCAACTCGCCGCCGGCGAAGTTCGTGCGCGACTCGAAGGGCAACCTCGGTACCACCATCGATTCCATCGTGTCGCTCGGGTCGGTGCTCTCTGGCGCGCACATCGAGCGGAGCGTGCTCGGGCCGTGGGCGGTCATCGGCTCCGGTGCCCGGGTGGTCGACTCGATCGTCTTCGACCGGGTACGCATCGGGCCTGATTCGGTCGTACGGCGGGCGATCCTCGACAAGGAGGTCATCGTCTCCCCCGGCGCCACCGTCGGGGTGGACCCGGATGCGGATCGCGCGCGCGGCTTCACGGTCACGGAGAGCGGCATCACCGTCGTGGGCAAGGGAGTCACGGTAGCCTGACAGGGTGCCGCGCTTTCTCGTCGTTCTCGACGTCGACTCCACCCTGATCGAGAACGAGGTGATCGAGTTGCTGGCAGACGCCGCCGGCTCGCGCGAGCGTGTGGAGCGGATCACCGCCGCGGCGATGAACGGCGAGGTGGACTTCGAGCAGAGCCTGCGGGCGCGAGTGGCGACTCTGGAGGGACTGCCCGAAAGCGTGTTCCGGGATGTCGCGCAGCAGATCACCGTGACACCTGGTGTGCCGGAGATGATCTCCTCGGTGCATGCGGCGCATGGTCGAGTCGGCGTCGTATCCGGAGGCTTCCACGAACTGGTCGACGGACTCGCCACCCAGCTGGGGCTGGACTATTGGAGGGCCAATCGGCTCGAGGTGGTCGACGGGCGGCTCACCGGTGCGCTCGCCGGTCCGGTCATCGACGCCCGAGCCAAGGCCGAGACGCTGCGCGAGTGGGCAGCCGATTTCGGCGTCGAGCTGACGGCGACCGTCGCGGTCGGCGACGGTGCCAACGACCTGCTCATGATGGCCATAACGGGACTCGCGGTCGGTTTCGACGCGAAGGCGCCGGTGCGGGACGAGGCGCATCTGGTGATGGACAGGCGTGACCTGTCGCAGCTGCTGCCGCTCCTGGGTTTGCGCGGATGAGTACCGACGACGCACAGCTTCGTCGGCGCTGGCGTCGCACGTTTGCGATGCAATCGCCATAGCTTCAGCGCGCAAGGCGGCGGCGCACCAATGAACTCAGTGACCCATGCCCAGGCCGCCGTCGACGGGGATCACGGCGCCTGAGATGTAGGCCGCGTCGTCGCCGGTCAGCCAGGCCACGACCTTCGCCACCTCTTCCGGGCTGGCGAAACGCCCGGCCGGAATCGACTTGAGATACTCGGCTCGCTGGGCTTCCGGAAGTTCAGCGGTCATGTCGGTCTCGATGAAACCCGGAGCGACAACGTTGGCGGTGATGTTGCGCGACCCGAGTTCACGGGTGATCGAGCGCGCGAGGCCGACGAGCCCGCTCTTCGAGGCAGCGTAATTGGCCTGGCCGGCACCGCCGAGAAGTCCGACCACGCTCGACACCAGCACGATCCGGCCGTATTTCGCCTTGAGCATCCCCTTCGACGCCCGCTTGATGACGCGAAACGCGCCGGTGAGGTTGGTGTCGATGACCGAGGTGAAGTCGTCATCCGACATGCGCAGCAGCAGAGTGTCGCGCGTGATTCCCGCGTTCGCGACGACGACTTCGACAGGCCCGAGCTCGGCTTCGATGGCGATGAACGCCGCATCGATCGAGTCGGCATCCGTCACGTCGGCGACGACACTCATCGTGCCCATCGGCCCCGTGCCCGAGCGCGCCGTCACCGCCACGCGATGCCCCTGTGCCACGAACTCCTCAGCGATGGCCCGGCCGATTCCCCGGTTTCCTCCGGTGACGAGAACGGTTCG
>JAZJYU010000092.1:5224-6246 GCA_040390225.1 Actinomycetota bacterium
TGGTGTGGCCATGGGCATGTCTCCTTCGCTGCGGGCAAATCCCCACAATCTAAGACGTAGGGTGGAGCAGGCGAATATGGCGAAGGTACAAGCGGTCACAAGCATCCCCCGGTCTCCCGACGACGACCGGACCAGCCGCATGATCCGGTACTCGATCGGCTGGGGTATCCGCCTGGTCTGCCTCATCTCGCTGCTCTTCCTGCACGGGTGGTGGCTGGTGGTCCCCGCGATCATCGCGATCGGTGCGCCGATGGTCCTCGTGGTTCTCGCGAACGCGGTCGGGACCACCCGCAAGAAGGTGGAACGGCCGGGGGCGATCGTCCGGAGCTCGGACTCCGACCGGTGAGCCTGCTCGGTGCTGTGACAGGAAGCGACGGGCCCGCGACGCCGACCTGCTCGCGCGCGGGATGTCGCGCTGCGGCCACCTGGAGCGTCAACTGGCGCAACCCCCGCATCCACTCCGAGGGCCGGGTGAAGGTGTGGCTGGCCTGCGATGAGCACGTCGAGTATCTGCGCGACTATCTCTCGGCGCGCGACTTCCCGGTCGAGGTAGGACCGGCAGCATGAGACTCCGGTGCTCATGAGACTGCTCAGACTGGCCTTCACCCGGCGCTGGTTCGGCTACCTCGGCGCCGCGATCGCGTTCGCGATCGCCTGCGTTCTGCTTTCGCACTGGCAGGTCGACCGGCTTCACGAGGCGCAGGCGGGCAACGACCTCGTCGAACACAACTTCAACGGAACGCCGTCACCGCTGGATTCGGTGCTGCCGAACCTCACGTCGTACAGTGCGAATGACGAGTGGAAGCAGGTGTCGATGAGCGGCAGCTACCTGATGGATGACCAGTTGCTGGTGCGGAACCGCCCGCTCGACGGCAACCCCGGCTTCGAGGTGCTCACCCCGTTGCTCCTCGACGACGGGCGAGTGTTCGTCGTCGATCGCGGGTATGTTCCGACCGGCAACACCCAGGACAGGCCGAGCAGTGTTCCCGCGCCCGCGAGCACCCACGTGAGCGTGGTGGTGA
>JAZJYU010000093.1:0-2576 GCA_040390225.1 Actinomycetota bacterium
GCCCTCGGGCGACCGGCCAGCCGTTTGTCTATACGCGAGTGCTTACAGCGGGGTCCCCGCCGCCGGTTCCGACGTATTGCGCCCTAGAGAGACGGTGCAGCGCGGGTGACCGCGCAATATGGCGGCCGTGCCGGTGGGGCGCAGCCCGACTGCAGCGACACAGCGCCGCCGCAGGCGGCTCCAACTTCGACTACTAGTGGTTGCGCCGCCCGCGGCGCACACCAAGCACCAGTAGCACGATGCCGACGATCGCGAGCACCAGCCCGATGTAGAGCCACATCTGGCTCCCGGTCATCACGCTTCCGCCGATCAGGCCGATTCCTTGACCGAAGAAGATCAGGCCGACAACGAGGGCGATCGCACCGACGGCGATAAGGGTGGTCTGCACAGCACGGCTACTCATGGTGGCCAACCTACCGCTGTGCGGTGGCGCGATGACTGTTGGAGCCATAAGTTCTTGAGGTGGACTCGTTGAGATCGCTCGTCGAAGAGCACTGGCGAGCGTCGGAGAGCGGCGATTCGGTGGCGGAGCACGCCATGTACGCGCAGGACGCGATTCTCGACTATCCGCAGTCGGGCGAGGTTTTTCGCGGTCGCTCGACGATCGCGGCGCAGCGTGGCGGTCATCCGGCGGAACGGCATTTCTCGGTGCGTCGAATCGTGGGAAGCGGAGACGTCTGGGTGAGCGAGTGCGTCATCAGCTACGACGGCAAGCCGACGTTGTCGGTGTCCGTCATGGAATTCGCCGACGGGCTGATCGCTCACGAGACCCAGTACTTCGCGGAACCATTCGAGGCACCCGCGTCGCGGGCGAATCTTGCGGAAGCGATGCCCGAGCAGGATGGCGAGACAGATTAAGAGAGCCGGGTCGCGAGCGGACCCCGAAGCCGTGGCATCCGGAGCCCGCCGGGAGCAAATTAGGGTGAGTTCATGACGTCACTGCGAAATCCGTTCGGTCGGCTCGGTATCTGGATGTCGCGGTCGGTTCCGCTCGACGAAAGAGTCACCGTCGCGAAGGCGACAGAATTGCTGGGCTACGAGACCATCTGGCTGGCGGGCGGCGCCGCCCATGGGGTTTTCGATGATGTCCGCGAAGTACTCGCTGCCACCAGCGCCGTGAGGGTGGGCACGTCGATTGCGAACATGTGGGCTGAAACCCCGACCGAGGTGACCCACGCCTTCACCGCGCTGGAGGCCGACTTCCCCGGTCGTTTCTACCTCGGTGTCGGGCCGAGCCACGCCCCACTGGTGGCGAGGAACAACCTGGGAACCTGGGAGAAGCCGCTCGCGAAGTCCCGCGGCTACCTCGCCGAGATGGATGCGGAATCTGACCCCGTTCCCGTCGACCGCCGGCTGCTTTCGGCGCTCGGCCCGCTCGCGTTGCGGTTGGCGGCGAGCAGAACGCTGGGCAGCATCCCGTACCTCGTGCCTGTCGCTCACACGAGAACCGCACGCGGCATTCTCGGCACCCACCCGGTGCTCGCGCCCGAGCTGGGGGTCGTGCTCGAACCGGCTCTGGAGCGAGCGCGAGCCAGAGCGCGAGAGTTCCTAGCCTCCTATCTGGGGTACCCGAACTACACCGAAACTTTCATGCGGTCGGGCTTCGATGACGGTGACCTGGAGAACGGGGGCAGCGACCGCCTGGTGGACGCGGTGTTCGGCCTCGGTTCTGAGGGCGCGATCGCCGCGCGCATCGACGAGCACTTCGCCGCGGGAGCGGACCACGTCGCGATACAGGTGCTGCCGATGGACGGCCAGACCCGGGTCGAGGTGTTCACGGCGATTGCGGCGAAGTGCGGCCTGGTCGCCCGCGGCGAGTAGCAGAGCGCGCTCAGGGCGCGTGCACCAGCGAGCGTGCGTCGCGTCGCATTGTGACCGGGTAGTCGACGGTCGGTGTTCCCACCCGAACGAGCATCTGGATGGTTTGGCCTTTCGGTGCGTACTCGGCGTGAATCGCAGCGTACGGTTCGGCCATGGTGGGGTATTCCTGCAGTACCTGGCTCAGCGGCTGCATCACCAGACCGAGGGTGCGCGCGTGCAGGCAGAATCGCGCATACAGCATGCCGGCTTGTACCTGCTCGGTTCGGCTGTTGCCCGGCGTGCTGATCAGTGCATACGCGGCAGTGTGAGCCACCCCGGCGTCGGTGAGAGCGATGGCGTTCTTCGCTCCTGCGGCGTCGTCGTTCACCGCAGGATCGATCGTGATCAGTCCTTGGAGGAAATACTTCATGAATCCGCTCGTTCCTTGTCCCTCCACTGCGAACCCCGACCTGGCCTGGTTCTTCGACTGTTCTGTGCTGTGAAAGACCTTGTCGCTTTCGGCGGTCGCCGCCGCGTACCGGGTCTCGATGAGCGTGCCCTTCTTCGCCGCGCAGAGCTCTTCGGGCGTCGCGATCGCGCTGACCTTCGGCTTGGGCGGCTGCATGGACCAGTACACGGCGCCGGCGGCGGCAAGGGCGGCGATCACGAAAAGCGGAACGAGGATCCATCGCGCGCGCATAGGTTTGCCTGAGGAATGAATACGCCCATTGTAGACCAAAACTCCCCTTTCGGGGAGCCTCTCAAGAGGACTTGAA
>JAZJYU010000094.1:0-10159 GCA_040390225.1 Actinomycetota bacterium
GCAGCGCCGACACCGGCACGGAGGGCTCTGGCCGTGGTGTCCACGCACGAGGCGATGATGCGCCAGGCCGTGACCGGCTCCTGCTGACCGATCCGGTGCACGCGGTCGATCGCCTGGGTCTGCTCGGCACTGGTCCAGCTGAGCTCGGCCAGAACGACGTTCGACGCGGCCTGCAGGTTGATGCCGACACCGGCCGCGGTGAGCGAGGCCACGACGACGGAAACCTCCGGATCGTTGTTGAACGCGTCGACCTGGGCCTGGCGGAAGGTTGCCGTCTGATCGCCCCGGATCGACACGGTCTTGAGGCCGCGCTTCGTGAGGGTCTCCTCCGCGGCATCCATCACGTCGATGTGTTTGGCGAAGAACACGACCTTGCCGACCGAGCGGGCGAGCTGAGCGGTGTAATCGGCCGCGAGCACGGCCTTGGCCTGGCCGATCTTGCGCACCATGGTGAAGACGTTGTCGCCGGTCTTCGCCGCCTTCGACTCGTCGAGTTCGGCGTGGGCGACCATGCGGATGAGGTCGTCGCGATCATGCTCCGTCTTCGACAGAGAGACGGCGCGGTTGAAACGATCGACGAGCCGGGCCGACAGGGCGGCCTCTGCCTCGCGAATGCCGCGGCCGAGATCGTCGTCGAGCTCGACAGGCAGGTCTGCGATTCGTTTCGCCGGCAGGTTCGACGCCACGTCGATCTTCTTGCGCCGCACGATGCCCATGTCGATGACCGTCTGCCTGGCCTCGGCAAAGAAACCGAAGTCGGCCGGCGTGAGGCCGTTCTCCTCCAGCCGTTCCATGAGCTCGGCGGTCGGTTTGTCCCCGTCGATCCAGCCGAGGAACTGCCAGATCGCCCGGAAGTCCTCGATCGTGTTGATGAGCGGGGTGCCGGTGAGCGCGATCATCAGCGCACGAGGGCTGCGAGCAAGGATGCTCTGCGCGAGAGACAGCACGTGCTTCGAGCGCTGCGACTCCCGGTTCTTGATGAAGTGGGCCTCATCGACCACCATGCCCTTGAAGCCGAGCGTGCGCAGCCAGCCGATGTGGCGGTCGAGCACGTCGTAGTTGACGATCACCACATCGGCGAACGCGTCGAGGCTCTCCCCCGAACCGTGGATGACCGTGGCCGACCGACTTGGCGTCCAGCGCTCGACCTCCCGCGCCCAGTTCATCTTCACGACGTTCGGCACGACGACGAGCAGCGGGTATGAGTGGGTGATTTCTGCCGCCAGCAGCGCCTGCGCCGTCTTGCCGAGGCCGGGCTCGTCGGCGAGCAGGTAGCTGCGATGACCTTCGCGGGCGCTCGCCACGAATTCTGCCTGATGCTCGAACAGCTCGAGTCCCTGTGGCACCTTGCGGTCGGCCAGGGTCGGGTCGGGCAGCTTCATGCTGGCCACCTGGCCACCCGAACCGTATTCGAATGCGCGGAACAGCGGGTCGAGCAGTTCCCAGTTGGCAAGCCGGCGCGCGACCGGCTTCGCCTTCGGCAGCTGGCTGAAATCGGGGGCGAGGAAGGGGTTGGAAAGCTGGCGGGCGATGACCGACTGCGGCACCACCTGCTTCTCGGCCGTGGGGGCCGCGGCGACCGGCTCCTTCACGATGATGAGTTCATCGGGTGACAGTTCGATGCCGGCGGCGATCAGCATGTCCCGGCGAAGCTTGCGGGCGGCGTCCGTCACCGCCGTCTCCTCGGCGAGCAGCTGGATGAGGGAGGTGTCTCGCGCGGCCGTCTTGGCCAGGATGGTCGCGACGCCGTCGAGGCGCTTGAGGGTCTCGGCGCGCTCCGCGTCGGTGAGCGCCGCATCCGACTTCGCCTTCGCGCGCTCTTCGCGCATCAGAAGTGCGATCACCTGGAACTTGGTGCGATTGGTCGGTCCGACCTTGCCGCGCTCGGCTGCGCCCTCGACCTCGCGCACGGCACGAGCCAGCACGGGGATGACACCGACATCATCGGCTCCCCGTGAGCGGCGCTGAGCGCCGGCGCGCTGTGGCGTGCCCGACGAGCGCTTGCGCGTCTGCTGTGTCGATTTCTTCTGCGACGACTGTCCGTTGGCGGACCGAGCCATGCTTCTCCATCTGGCGAAAGCGCTGCGGGTGACCCGCAGCGCGGTTGGATGCCTTATGCACTGTGCCGGTGTCCCTGACCTGAGCAGCACCGTGCAAGATAATTCAATGCCGAAGGATCGGGCACTGATTTCCGTAAGCACAGATTTCCGTAAGCACAGAGGTCAGGACTATGAAAGGGAACGCCGGGTCTGAATGCAGTTTACCGCCTTTGAACCCCCGTGCGCACACCCGCCACCCCCGTTGTGGGGGTATGGATCGCCGTCTGGCGTTAACCGCCCGTCCAGAGAGGCGTGATTCGATTGCACAATGCCCGACAGTGCGTCTGATAACGCTGAGTCCTACGAAGCGCAGTTTCCCCGCCCCGATCACTTCATCGTGCACCTGAGCGACACGCACCTGGTCGCGGGCGCGTCCGGGCTGTATGGCAGTGTCGACAGCGAGGCCCACCTGCGCCGCCTGTTCGCGCTGCTCGAGGCATCCGGGGCTCGACCGGAGGCGCTGGTCTTCACCGGCGATCTGGCCGATGTCGGCGACCCGAAGGCCTACGACACCCTGCGTTCCATCGTCGAGCCGGCCGCGGAGCGCCTCGGCGCCCAGGTCGTCTGGGTCATGGGCAATCACGACGATCGCGGGGCATTCCGCTCCACCCTGCTCGGGCAGTACCCCTCTGCCGCACCGATCGACCGTGTCTACGACGTGAACGGGCTGCGCATCATCGCCCTCGATTCGACGGTTCCCGGCGCCCACCATGGACTGGTGACGGATGCCCAGCTCGACTGGCTCGCCGAGGAGCTCGCCTACCAGGCGCCCCACGGCACGATTCTCGCCATGCACCACCCGCCGGTGCCGAGCGTGCAGGACCTGGCGATCCTCGTCGAACTGCGGGGCCAGGAGGCGCTGGCCGAGGTCGTTCGCGGGTCGGACATCCGCAGCATCATCGCCGGCCACCTGCACTATTCGACGGCGTCCACCTTCGCCGGCATTCCGGTGTCCGTCGCCTCGGCCACCTGCTACACGCAGGATCTCAACGTTCCGGCGGCCGCGGACGGAAGCCGCGGTACCCGCGCGCGGGATGGCGCCCAGTCGTACAACCTCGTGCACGTGTACGAGGAGTCGGTGCTGCATTCGGTCGTGCCACTCGGCGACCACGCAGAAGTTTCGTACACGAGCGCCGAGCAGACGGCGACGATCCTGGCAGACCGGGGCGTCACGATCCGGCCGAGCCGCACGCTGCCCGCACCGATCGACGACGACCTGGACACCCGGCCTTTGGAGCTTGCAGAACTGTTCTAGCTAACCCAGCTGCCCCAGCGTCGCCGGCACCGCGGTACGTTCCCACGGTCCCGCGATGGGGAAGTAGCCGTCGAGGAACTCGCGCACGGCATCCGCGCGCTGCTCATCGCTGATCTCGGGGAAGCTCCCGTCGTTCAGACAGAGCAGGTCGACGTTGCGCTTCGTGAGCACCTTGCGCATCGAGGTGAGGCCGCTCTTCGCGGTTGTGTCGACATAGAGCGCCTTCACGCCGTGCTCGATGACTGCCCGGCCGGTGAGCAGGGCGTAGTAGTGATACAGCGAGTTGGTCACAGAGATGTCGGTCGCCGAGCGGAACCGGCTGGCCGCCGTGCGACGGAACTCCTCGGGGAACTCAGCCTCCAACTCCCGCATCACCGACTTCACCAGAGGAACCGGGGTGTGCTCGAGATGACGGGTGATCACCACGCCGAAGCGCCCCTCCAGCAGCCGCCGGTTGACCCTGGCGGCGTTCTCGAAGCCGCTGCGCTCGGAATTGTTTTCGCCGAGTCCGATACGCGTGGTGGCTTCGATGAAGCGAGTAACCCCGCCTGCCGAGAAGAACGACTGCGGCGAGACGGGCCGGGCGAAGAACATGTCATCGTTCGAGTAGAGGAAGTGCTCTGCTATGCCGGGGATATTGGCCAGCTGACTCTCGACCGCGTGCGAGTTGTGGGTCGGTAGCACCGACGGGTCGGCGAAGAACTCAGGGCTGCTGACCAGCTGCACTCGAGGATGGTCGATAAGCCACTCCGGTCGCGGCGAGTCGGTGACGACGTAGATGTTCCTGATCCACGGTGCGAACAGATACACAGAGCGGAGCGCGTACTTGAGTTCGTCGAGCTGCCTGAATCGTGCATGGGAGTCGTCGCCCTCCCCCACCACATAGCTCTGCATGCGCCTCGCGCGCACGCGCTGCCATTCGATCGACGAGCCGTCCACCCAGGAGAACACGATGTCGATGTCGAATCGGATGTCGTCCGCCCGTGGCGTGAACATGCCGGCGACAGTGGTCCAGCGCCGGCCGTACCGCTCGACCTGCTCGGTGACGAATTCGGCGCGTGGCACTCGCGGCCGGGTCAATGAGTTGGGACCGGGAGCGGCGATGGTGTCCCCGCCGAAGCGCCAGAACTCGAGCCGCACCGCGCCCGCCGCCCCGAACCGCAGGCCACCGGTCGCTGTGACCCGAGGGCGGAACAGCAGGATCGCACCGGTCGCGCGGTCGGTGAAGTGACCGTCGGCGACGAGGGTCGCGTGCTTGCGCACAGCGTCTGCCCGCCGTGAGTAGAAGGGCTCGCTCGCGCAGGCTTCGGCGAGAACCCGCTGCACCTTCTTGCGCAGCGCGCGATCCACCGCGATGACCGGCCGGTCATCCTGCCCGCGCACCAGCAGAAGATCGATTCCCGCCGCGTCGAGGGCCGCACTTACGAACAGCAGGTCGGCGGTCGTCGCATCGGACGGGGTGAGTGAGGTATTGACGAGAGAGAGGAGCCCGAGACTGACGACGACATCGTCGCGAAAGGCACGCCGCGCGATCGGCGCTGCCGCGTCGCGTACTGGCTGGACTACATCCGTAATGGGGGCACCCGTCTGAATGGGGAAGGCGGGTCCGGAGCTCCGGACCCGCCTGAGAGGTACCCATCGTAGCCGGTGAGGCTGGATGGAGCGAGGGTCAGCCGTTCTGGTTGTTATTGCTGTTGTTCTGACCTTGCTGGCCCTGCGGACCGTTCTGGCCCTGCTGGCCCTGCTGGCCGTTCTGGCCGTTCTGGCCCTGCTGGCCGTTCTGGCCCCGCGGGCCGTTCTGACCGCCACGACCATTCGGCGCACCGCCACCCGGCCCCTGCTGGCTCGAGTTCGACGAACCGAGCGGTCCGGCGTGCATCCCAGAGCCGACGACGAAGCCGCCACCGAAGGCGACGGCGATCACGATGACCGCGCCGACGATGATTCCCGTGACGGCGCCCTTGCCGAATTTCCGTGCCGCGATGGCCGGAGCGACCGGCTCGGTGACCACCGGTTCTTGTACGAGTGTGTCTGACATGAGTTGTCTCCTTTGTGTCAGACAGCAGAATCGGGCAGCTCGCTAAGGAACCGCACTGCGGGTGCTGATAGCTCGCCGACAGTTCCTTTGGCGATGGCTATGAAAATTCTCGGGTCAATTGCGGCGGTTTCGGTCCTCTGGATTGCGGATCCGGATCAGAATGCCGGCCGCGATGAACACGAGCGCGGCGACGAACTGAGCAGCAACCCACCACTGCCCGGAGAACTTCGGCGGAAAGACCGGGTTCCACGCCGCGGCGATGAGCAGCAGCGGCAGCAGCCACCACCACTGCTTCGCCTGCCAGGCGAACACCAGCACGATGAGCGCGAGAATCGCGACACCGAACCGGATGAAAAGGTAGCCGCCAGGATTGTCGAGCAGGGCCAGCCCAGCCAGCAGCACGATGGCTCCCAGAATGCCGGGGGCGAACGCGGTGCGGCGGTATTTCGGGGTCGGGTACTGGGCCATGTGACCATTCTGCCCGACGTGGTCAGGGACAATGATCGGATGGACGCAGCGCTCGAACACCTCAGAACCTTGGTGCGGATCCCCACCATCTCCCGTCTGGACCCGGCCGACACCGACTGGTCGCCCTTCGACCGCTTCGTCGCGGAACTGCCGAAGCTGTATCCCGCCCTGCACAAGACCCTCGAGCGCGAGATCGTTGCCGGCCACTCGATGCTGTACCGCTGGAAGGGGCGGACCGACGGCCCGCCGAGCGTGCTGATGGCGCACTACGACGTCGTCTCCGCCACCGATTCCGGCTGGACGCACCCGCCGTTCGCCGCCGAGCTGGTCGGCGAGGGCGACGACCAGCTGATCTGGGGCCGGGGAACCCTCGACGACAAGGGATCGCTCGTGGCGGTGCTTGAGGGGGTCGAAGCCGCGGCGGCCGCGGGGCACGTGCCGGAGCGGGACCTCTTCCTGAGTTTCGGGCACGACGAGGAGACCGTCGGGTCGGGCGCGGCGGCGATCGTCGAGGTGCTCGCCGGCCGCGGCATCCGTCCCGGCTTCGTGCTCGACGAGGGCGGCGCCGTCGTCGAGGGCATCTTCCCCGGGGTCACAGACCCGATCGCCGTCGTCGGCGTGAGCGAGAAGGGCATTCTGACCCTTACCCTCACCGTCGACCAGGATGGCGGCCACGCGTCCACACCCCCGAAGCTGTCGGCCACCGCGCGGCTGGCGCGCGCGATCGTGCGGCTCAATGCGAAGCCGTTCCGGTCCCGCTTCACGCCGACCAACCTGGAGATGATCCGCACGGTGGGTGCTCACGCCCGAAACCCGCTGCGCTGGATCTTTCGCAACGTCGCCCTGACCCGGCCGCTGCTGCTCGTGCTGTTCGGGCGGCTGAGCGACGAGACCCGGGCGATGGTGCGCACCACCCAGGCCGTGACCATGCTCGAGGGCAGCCAGGCCGCCAACGCGCTGGCCGAGCGCGCGGTCGCGACCGTCAACATTCGGGTCGCCGTCGGCTCATCGGTCGCGGAGACCGTAGAGCACGTGCGGAAGGCCATCCGCGACCCCCTGGTGCGGCTCGACGTTCTGCAGCCGAACGAGCCGTCACCGGTCTCGCCGACGGCGGGTGAGGCCTGGCGGACGCTCTCGGAGACGATCGACGAGAGCTTCCCCGGCACCATCGTGACGCCGTACATCATGCTCGGCGCGAGCGACTCCCGGCACTTCACCAGGATCAGCGACAGCGTCTACCGCTTCTCACCATTCGAGATGTCGCTCGAGGAGCGCGGCACCCTGCACGCGATGAACGAGCGGATGCACGTGTCGACCTTCCTACGCGGCGTCGACTTCTACACGCGGCTGGTGCGCAAGCTGTAGCTGTGAGTCCGTGGGCGTGTTCTCCACAATCCTGACTGTCTCCTGTCGAGTCCGTCACTACCGTGAAACATATGGTTACATATCTAACACTCTGATGGCTTGATAACCTTGAACGAATTGGCCTGCCTCGAAGGAACGGTGTGACGATTCGCGTGAAGCCAGCGATTTACGCAGTGCTTGCGCCGTCGTAGCCTTGCCTGGTTTTGTGGTTGGTCTTGCATCGTCGGTGCGGGCCGAATCACGCCAGGGAGCCATCGACAGGCGCAACCATCGCTAAAGGCGGGAACACTCAGTGGCCGGAATAGGACTATCTGGGCATTTGCGGATCAGGCGCCGGAGCGCTCAGCAATCAAGGCCGAACTACGCCGATGCAATTTCCACCACCCCTTGGTTCAATGTGGGAGTGCTGCAGACCGCTTTCCCGTGTGTGAAGCCTTTCGGCACTTAGTCGGTGCTGGTCCGCGTCGGATCCGCCTGCGGCCGCGTCTGAATGGCCGCCATGCGTGCAAGAAGAATCGATAGCGCACTGACCAGAGCCGGATGGTCCCTGAGCATCACGAGCGTCAACACCCTGTGGTTTCAGCTTCTCGAGTCGCGTTCGTGCTCCCCGCAGTCGTCGTGCTCGTCCGCGATGATGCAAGGAAGTACAAACTCGAGGCACGCCAGCCCGTGGCGTCCTAGCCCTTCCGGGGCGGGAATCCGTAGAATTCGGGGTCTGCGAGGGTGGTATCCACGGTGAATTCCCCTCGGCTCGGGGGCATGCCGACGCGAGTCAATATCTCAATCGCGGCTTGACGGTCGCCGACGACGATCGCCGCATCCCACTCATCGATGAGGCCAGCCACGAAGAGCCGTTCATTGACTGTCATTCCAGAGTAGGCAGACACGGCTCGAGTTTATTGTGGAGCCTGCGCGCGATCAATAGTAAGACTCTTGCTATTTATCTGACATCTCGTTAGATTTCAGTCGTTCCGTTCAACCCTACTGAATGGCCTGTCGTCCCCCACGACGGTGCTGGTTCTCTCAAGGGTTGTCAATGCGATCGCTTACCCGATCTTCTGTTGTTCTCGTGGTGGCGCTGGCCGCGGCTATGGTCACACCGACGGCGGCGCAGGCTGCGGCGACGGTGCCGCCGGTGTTCCCGATCGTCTCGTCGCCGGCGGTGAAGGTGGTTGCGCCGACGGAACCCGCGGGAAAATTCTCGCCGGCCGTTGATGGTGTTCTGAGGCCGACCGTGTCGGCGACGAAGGTGACGACATTGCCGACGGGCAAGGAGGTAAAGTCGGCACCGTTCGACATGTCGTCGGCGACGCTTGTCGCGAGCGACGAGTTCTCGGACACCTATCGGGACGTGCATGGAACTCGCCGTCTCGTGCAGTCGCCGTCTCCGCTGAACGTGAAATCGGCGGGCAGGTGGGTGCCCATTTCGACGGCACTGGGTGACGCTGGCGCGGGCGGTCTGCAGGCGAAGCTCAGTCCGCTGGCGCCGAGGTTCGCTTCGAGGGCGAATACGGAGAGCCCATTTCAGGTGAGCAACAACGGGTTCACCGTGTCGGTGTCGCTGGATGGCGCTGCGGGTTCGAGCCTGTCGCATCCGACGGTCCCGTTCACCGATCTCGGCGCGGATCAGGCCGGATACTTTTCGGTCTTGCCCAATACGGATCTTCGTTATCAGGTGCACCCGCAGCTCGTTTCACAGTCGCTGGTCATCAACAAGGTTCCGGCGGCAGGCAAGGGCGTCTACTCGTGGACGGTCACGGCGCCCGGGTTGACGTTGTCGAAAACGGCCGCGGGAGATCTGTCGTTCGTGAACAGCGCAGGGGTGACGGAGTTCACGATGCCCGCTCCGGTGATCACCGATTCGTCGTCGAAGGAGACGCAGCCGACACTCGTTCCTTACTCGGTGGCTCGCGTTGCCGGCTCGGTATGGTCGTTGACGTTGACGCCGCCTCGGGGATGGCTCACTGATGCTGCGCGTGAATACCCGGTCGTCATCCACCCGGATATCGCGCTGGCGATCGGTACGTCCAATGCTTTTTCTCTTTCAGGAGCCGGTACGGCGGTGTGGGGTGGTCAGATCGGGTGGGATGGTCGCACCCATTGGGTTGCCATGCAGCAGTATGACTACTCGCCTCTGTTCGGCAGTCAATTGACGGGCGCGTCGATCGGCATCGACACGGTGTCACCGAACGCTCCCTGGTGTCTGGGCATGGGAGGGAACGTCTATCTGGCCGATGGTGTCAAATACGACCTGGGTGGTGACGATGCGATGAGCATCGGGATGGGGTGCAGTGGCAGTACCGCGGTCTCGTCCGACCCGGAACTCAACTACGACTTCGCAGCGTATGTCGCCGCGCAGAATCCGAACGCGCTGATCAAGATCAATTGGATCAATCCGTCTACCGGGGCGAGTCTTTCGCCGATCAAGCACATCGATTCGACCATTTCGCTCGACTATCGGCCGCTGCCGTCCGTGACGGGGATCACGGGCACGATCGCCTCGAACGGCGCGGTCGGCCCGTTGCAGCCGACGATCCAGGCGACGGGTTCCGATCCCATCGGCGCGACGCTGAACTATGAGTACGAGTTCAGTTCCACACCCGACTTCTCCACGATCGCGTACACGACCGGCTGGGTCGGTCCGGACATGCAGACCATCCGCTACGGTTCGGGTGGTCTTCTCCCGGGAACGAAGTACTACTACCGCGTCGGCTCGGTAGAGGCGGGCAACCCGCTCACCTGGAACCAGAGCACCTACAAGATGAACACCAATCCGGCGTGGAGTTTCACCACGAACACCCCGGCGCCGACCCCGCCGCAGGCTTCGGCGATCCCGGGCGATGGCACGGTGGTGAGCTCGTTGACGCCGATGTTCAGCTCTCCGACGGTCACCGATCCGGCTGCGACGCAGCCTTTGCAGTACAAGTTCCGGGT
>JAZJYU010000095.1:0-1495 GCA_040390225.1 Actinomycetota bacterium
GCACGACCTCCATCTTCGACCGCGCCGCCTCGATGGAGGTGACATCCGCATCCAGCTGGTCGATCGCGTCGATGACCACGCCGAACTCCGAGTAACACAGGTGCGTGTGGATCTGAGTCTTGTCGTCCACTCCGGCCGTCGCGAGGCGGAACGAATTCACCGACCAGTCGAGGTAGGCCGGCTGGTCGGCCTTCTTCAGCGGAAGCAGCTCGCGCAGCGCCGGCTCGTCCACCTGGATGATGCCGATGCCGGCCGTCTCCAGGTCGGCGATTTCGTCACGGAGGGCGAGCGCCACCTGGTTGGCGGTGTCGCCGAGCGGCTGGTCGTCGCGCACGAACGACCAGGCGAGAATCGTGACCGGCCCGGTCAGCATGCCCTTCACCGGCTTGGGCGTGAGCGACTGGGTGTATGTCGACCACTCGACCGTGATCGGGGACGGACGTGAGACGTCACCCCAGAGGATGGACGGCCGCGTGCAGCGGCTGCCGTACGACTGAACCCAGCCGTTCTGCGTGACCGCGAAACCGTCGAGATTCTCGGCGAAGTACTGCACCATGTCGTTGCGCTCCGGCTCGCCGTGCACGATGACATCGAGACCGATGCTCTCCTGCAGCTCGACGACGTTTCGGATCTCCGCCCGCATCGCCTCCTTGTACTGCTCCTCGGTGATCGTGCCGGCCGCGTACGCTGCACGCGATTTGCGGATGTCGCCGGTCTGCGGGAACGAGCCGATGGTCGTCGTCGGGAGGAACGGCAGGTGAAGCGCCGCCTCCTGCGCCGCGAGGCGTGCCGCGTACTCGCCGCGGGTGAAGTCGGCGGGGGTGAGTCCGGCCGCGCGGGCGCGCACGGAGCCGTCGTGCACTCCGACCGCCGTACGCCGGTTCTCCAGGGCTGCGGATGCCGCATCCAGGTCCTCCTGGATCGCCGCCCTGCCCTCGGACAGCCCGCGAGCGAGCGTGGCGACTTGCACGACCTTCTGGTCGGCGAAGGCCAGCCAGCTCTTCAGCTGCCGGTCGAGCAGCGGTTCGTCGTCGACGTCGTGGGGAACGTGGAACAGCGAGGTGGAGGTGGTCACCGCGACGGACGGCGACAGCTCGCGCAAGGACTCGAGCGTGTCGAACGCGGCCGCGAGATCACCACGCCAGATGTTGTGGCCGTCGATCACGCCACCGACGAGGGTCTTCTCGGTGTGGAAGCCGAAGGGGATGGCGCCACGGACCAGATCGAGCCCGATCGCGGAGATCGGGGTCGAGTCGAGAACCGGCAGGGCGTCGTCGAGAGAGGCGTACGGCGCTGAGACGAAGATCTCGGGGCGCACGATCGCGGAGCCGAGCGCGTCGTACGCACGCTTGGTGGCGGCAAGCACCGCGTCGCGCGGCACGTCGATACTCTCGCTGACGAGACCGGGCTCATCGAGTTGCACCCATTCCGCGCCGACCCCGACCAGGGCGGCGAGCAGCTCCGCGTAGACGGGCAGCAGGTCGTCCAGGCGGTC
>JAZJYU010000095.1:1505-3522 GCA_040390225.1 Actinomycetota bacterium
CGGACGGTAGCCCGCTGGCGCGGACACGCTCGGCTTCGACAGGAGCAGGAAGGTGACAGGCCCGACGATCACCGGCCGGGTGCGGAACCCGGAGACGGTCGCCTCGGCCACCTCGCGCACCAGGCGGTCCGACGCGAGGTGGAACTCGGTCTCAGGCCCGATCTCCGGCACGAGGTAGTGGTAGTTCGAGTCGAACCACTTCGTCATCTCGGCCGGGGTGTTGCCGGCCTCGCCGCGCGCGACCGTGAAGTAGCCGGCCAGGTCGATGGTGCCGTCGGCCTTCACCAGCGAGGCGAACCGGCCGGGGATCGCGCCGACCGTCACCGCGGCATCCAGCACCTGATCGTAGAAGGAGAAGGCTTCGGGGATGGAGGAGTCGGTGCGACCGAGACCGAGCGAGGCGAGGCGCTCGCGCGTGGTCGCGCGCAGTTCGGCTGCTGTCAGCTCGAGGTCGTCCGCGGTGATCCTGCCGGCCCAGAAGGCCTCGACGGCCTTCTTGAGTTCGCGGCGGCGCCCGATGCGCGGGTAGCCGAGGATCGTGCCGGTCGGAAATGCCTGGTTCACCTGGTGTCCTTCGATCTGCGGCCGGTCGGCCGTGGGTCTAGGGCGGGTGCCGGGCTCGGCTGTCGCTCTCGTGCTCTTGTTCGAGTGTAAGCAGCCTTCTCGCGGCCACCGTCATTGTTACGCCGTCTTGCGAATAGGCTGATTCGGTGCCAACCACCGTCAGTTCCGCCTCATCGCTCGATGTGTCTGGCCTTCCCCGCCCGTCCCGTTCGGAGGCTCTGCTCGCCGCCCTGAAAGCGCGCGTGGTGATCGCGGATGGCGCGATGGGCACGATGCTGCAGGACGCCAATCCGAGCATGGACGACTTTCAGCAGCACGAGGGCTGCAACGAGATTCTCAACGTGTCACGGCCCGACATCGTTCGGTCGATCCACTCGGCATACCTCGACACGGGGATCGATGCCGTCGAGACGAACACGTTCGGCGCGAACTGGTCGAATCTCTCCGACTACGGCATCGAGGACCGCATCGAGGAGCTGGCCAGGGCGGGCGCCGAGATCGCGCGCAGCACGGTCGAGGAGTTCGAAGCGCGCGACGGCCGGATGCGGTGGGTGCTCGGCTCGATCGGGCCCGGTACAAAGCTCCCCAGCCTCGGCCACACGACATACGCCAACCTGAAGGCGACGTTCGCCCTGCAGGCGAAGGGCCTGATACTCGGCGGAGCCGACGCGCTGCTGATCGAGACCTCGCAGGACCTGCTGCAGGCCAAGTCCGCGGTGAACGGCTGCAAGCAGGCGATCGTCGAAACGGGCATCCGGTTGCCGATCTTCGTCGAGGTGACGGTCGAGACGACCGGAACCATGCTGATGGGCAGCGAGATCGCGGCCGCGCTCACCACGCTCGAACCCCTCGGCATCGACATGATCGGGCTGAACTGCGCGACCGGCCCGGCCGAGATGAGCGAGCACCTGCGACACCTCTCGAAGTTCGCGCACATCCCGGTGATGTGCATGCCGAACGCGGGTCTGCCCGTGCTGGGCGCCAACGGTGCAAGCTACCCGCTCACCCCACACGAGCTCGCGACGGCGCACGAACAGTTCGTCAAGGAGTTCGGACTGGGACTCGTCGGCGGATGCTGCGGCACCACCCCGGAACACCTGAGGGCGGTCGTGGAGCGGGTCGGCGGCACGCAGCCGACCCTGCGCGTGATCGAGGAAGACCCCGGCGTCGCCAGCCTGTACCAGCACGTCGGTTTCATCCAGGACTCGTCGTACCTGGCGATCGGCGAACGCACCAACGCGAACGGCTCGGCCGCCTTCCGCGACGCGATGCTCGAGGGCCGTTGGGACGACTGCGTCGACATCGCCCGCAATCAGGTGCGCGAGGGCTGGAGCGGCATCGACGTGCAACTGCGCCGGCGCAGCGACCTGATCCCCAATCTGGTCGATATCGTGAAAGGCTATGCCAGCCATGAACGCTCGGTATTTGAGGAAGTGACGGCAAAACGTACGGC
>JAZJYU010000095.1:3532-8546 GCA_040390225.1 Actinomycetota bacterium
CGAGGGCGCGAACCTGCTCGACGTGTGTATCGACTACGTCGGGCGCGACGGCGTGGCAGACATGCGTGAGGCCGTCTCGCGACTCGCGAGCGCCTCGACCCTCCCCCTGGTCGTCGACTCGACCGAGCCGGCCGTGCTGCAGGCTGGGATGGAGTTGATCGGCGGTCGGCCGGTGGTCAACTCGGTGAACTTCGAGGACGGCGATGGCGCCGACTCCCGGTTCGGCCGGATCATGCCCCTGGTGAAGGAGCACGGCGCCGCGGTGATCGCGCTCACCATCGACGAGGAGGGCCAGGCCCGCACCGCGGAGAACAAGGTGCGCATCGCCTCCCGCCTGGTCGACACCCTGGTGAACGACTGGGGCATGCGGGTGGACGACATCATCGTCGATGCGCTCACCTTCCCGATCGCGACCGGGCAGGAGGAGACCCGCCGTGACGCGATCGAGACCATCGACGCCATCCGGCAGATCACGGCGAAGTACCCGGGCATCCACACCACCCTCGGGGTGTCGAACGTCTCGTTCGGGCTGAACCCGGCCGCACGGTCCGTACTCAACTCCGTCTTTCTGCACGAGGCGGTGCAGGCCGGACTCGACTCGGCGATCGTGAACGCCGCGAAGATCGTGCCGCTCGCCTCCGTGCCCGACGACCGGCGCAAGGTCGCGCTCGACCTGGTCTGGGACCGTCGCGAGCACGCCGCGGACGGCACGCTCAGCTACGATCCCCTGTCCGCGCTGCTCGACCTCTTCGACGGCGTCGACTCGGCGGCGCTGAAGGATGCCCGCGCGGCTGAACTCGCCGCCCTCCCGGTGGGCGAACGGCTCGAACGCCGCATCATCGACGGCGAGGCGAAGGGACTCGAGGCGGACCTGGATCTGGCTCGCGCCGGTGGACTGAGCGCACTCGAGATCGTGAACAAGCACCTCCTCGCGGGCATGCAGGTGGTGGGTGAACGCTTCGGCAGCGGCGAGATGCAGCTGCCGTTCGTGCTGCAGTCCGCCGAGGTGATGAAGGCCGCGGTCGCGCTGCTCGAGCCGCACATGGAGAAATCGGATGCCGCGGGCAAGGGCACCATGGTGATCGGCACCGTGCGCGGCGATGTGCACGACATCGGCAAGAACCTTGTCGACATCATCCTCACCAACAACGGCTACGACGTGATCAACATCGGCATCAAGCAGCCGCTGAGCGAGTTCATCAAAGCCGCCGAAGAGCACAACGCCGACGTTATCGGCATGAGCGGGCTCCTGGTCAAGTCCACGGTGGTGATGAAGGAGAACCTGCTGGAGCTGAAGGCGAAGGGCCTCGGAACCAGGTGGCCGGTGCTGCTCGGTGGCGCAGCCCTCACGCGCACCTACGTCGAAGACGACCTCGCGTCCCTGTTCGACGGGGAGGTGCGGTACGCCCGCGACGCGTTCGAGGGCCTCGCACTGATGGAGCCCCTTGTCGCGATATCGCGTGGCGCCGACCCGGCCAACGTCGGTCTCCCACCGCTCAAGAAGCGCATCCATGCCCGGGTGACTCTCGAGCAGACGGAGCCTGAGCACATGCCGGCCCGATCGGATGTCGCCACCGACAACCCCGTGCCGGCACCGCCGTTCTGGGGCACGCGCATCGTCAAGGGGCTCGCCCTCGCCGACTACGCCGCGTTCCTCGACGAGCGCGCCACCTTCATGGGCCAGTGGGGCCTGAAGCCCGGCCGCGGCGAGGATGGCGCCAGCTACGAAGAACTCGTTGAGACGGAGGGGCGACCGCGCCTGCGCTACTGGCTCGACCGCATCCTCGCCGAGGGCATGCTGGACGCCTCGGTCGCCTACGGCTACTTCCCCGCGTACTCCGAGGGCGACGATCTGGTCATCCTGCATCACGGCGACGACCCCGACGGTGTGCTCGGCGTGCCGGACCTGCTCGCACCCGACGGCGGCTCCGGCGGCCCGATCGGCACCGAGTGCCTGCGCTTCACTTTCCCCCGGCAGCGCCGTGACCGCCACCTCTGCCTCGCCGACTACGTGCGGTCGAAGGAGTCCGGCCAGATCGACGTCGTCGGGTTGCAGCTCGTGACCGCCGGCGCCGCGGTCGACACGTTCACCGCGAAGATGTTCGCCGAGAACAAGTACCGCGACTACCTGGAGCTCAATGGGCTCACCATGCAGCTCACCGAGGCCCTGGCCGAGTACTGGCACTCGCGCATGCGCGCCGAACTCGGCTACGCGGCCGAAGACCCCGACGACATCGCCCGAATGTTCAAGCTGGAGTATCGCGGCGCGCGTTTCTCGCTCGGCTACCCGGCCTGCCCCGACATGGAGGACCGGCGCAAGGTCGTGGAGCTGCTGAAGCCGGAGCGGATGAACGTGGAGCTGTCGGAGGAGCTGCAGTTGCATCCCGAGCAGTCGACTGACGCGTTCGTGTTCCATCACCCCGAGGCGCGCTACTTCTCCGTGTGAGTCACCCTCGCCCGCGGCCGATCTTCGCGCGCCGAAACGCGGCGAGAGCGGCAGGGCCGATGAGCAGGAGGCCGATCGTCGTCGTGATCGCCCGCACGGTGTCCCAGGTGAGGGTCGAGGTGACGAGTGAGTACAGGCCGAACGAGGCGAGATTCTGGCCGAGGAGCGCGCCCGCGTCATAGGAGATGCCCGTTCCGTAGCCGACCGCGAACGGCCAGAACCAGAAGTTCATGATCAGTCCGAACGCGTAGGACGCGAGGATGCCGTACCCGGCCAGCATCAGCACCTCCAGCCTTCTCGCGGTCCGCGGTGAGCCCGCCCTGACGCGGGGCAGCAGTCCCGCACCCGCCCCCACCCAGCCGCAGGCGAAGACCTGGAACGGAGTCCATGGGCCGATGCCTCCCCAGACCACCGACGACAGCAGTATGGTCAGCATCCCGAGCAGGAAGCCGAAGCGGGCGCCGTAGGCCCGCCCCGCGAGGATGAGCACGATGAAGACCGGCTCGATCCCCCCGACGCCCGTGCCGGCGATGCGGATCGCCGCGCCGACGGCCGCCAGTACGCCGAGCAGCGCGACCGTCGTGGCCGAGTACATCTGACGGTCGAGACCGAGCGCGATCGCGATCACCGCCACCGGCACGAGCGCGAGCGAGACGACGGGGACCGCCGCCTGCGCGTCGCGCGGCACGGCGGCCGCGACCAGCGGCCAAGCGAATCCTGCGACGGCGATGAGGCTGGCTATCACCAGCGACCAGCGCGACCAGAGTTCCCGGACCCCCGAAAGGCCGGCGCGGGTCAGCTCGCCGACCGCGGTCACGAGGTCACCCCGATGGCCGCCATGACATGACCGGACCGCATCGTCAGCGTGCGGCTCGTATACCGGTCGGCGAAAGCGCTGTCGTGGGTCGCGATGACGACGGCCGCGCCGAATGCCGCCACGTCGACCAGCGCCTCACCCACGAGGCGGCGAGCATCTGCATCGAGTCCCCGGCTCGGCTCGTCGATCAGCAGCACCCGCGGCCGCCTCGCGAGCTGGATGGCGATGACCAGGCACAACCGCTGCCCGGCCGACAGGTCGCGCGGGTGACGCTCGAGCAGATCGGTGCTGCCGACCAGCCGTTCGAACAGCTCGGCGGTCGACCGCCCGGCCCGCTGGCACTCGTCCGAGACACTCGTCGCGAACAGCAGGTCGTCGGCCGCCTCGGGCACCAGTGCCACGGCGGCGCGACGAGACCGGGCACGAAGAGCGTGCACGTCCTGACCCGCGACGGTCACGGTCCCCGCGCTCCTCGGCCGCGCCAGCTCACGCAACAGGCTGCTCTTGCCCGCACCATTCGGCCCAGCCAGAGCCACCAGCTCACCGGCACGCAGGTCGAAACCGGCGTCGTCGACGGCGAGGCGATCGCCGTATCTGACCGACAGGTTCCGGATGCTCGCGACCCGTTCCGCGTCAGGCTCGGCAGGTTCGGGGCGGAGCACGGAATCGATCGCGTCACGCCAGGGCGGAACCACCCGCGTGACGGTGCCGTCGGCCAGGTGCAGCCGCGTATCCACGGTTCCGCCCCACGCCCCCAGCGCGTGTTCGGCCACGATGACGCAGACGCCGGACTCGTGGGCGAGACGGTCGAGCACGGCCACGACACGCTCCCGCGCGGAGCTGTCGAGATCGGCGAGCGGTTCGTCGAGCAGCAGCAGCAGGGGTTCCGTGATGAGCGCGGCACCGATCGCGACGAGGCACGCCTCACCGGCCGAAAGAGCGACGATCCCGCGATCGAGCAGGTGAGTGATCCCCAGCAGCTCTGCGACCGCGGCGACCCGCATTCCGGTCTCACGCGGCGTGACGTCGCGGATCTCGAGCGCGAACGCCAGCTCGTCGGCGACCGATTCCGCGACGAATGACATGCGAACGGCTTGGGCGACGACGCCGACGATGCCGGCCGTCTCCCGCGGGGGGACAGCCGCCCGATCGACCCCGGCGATACACACCACCCCGGACTGAACGCCATCCTGCACGTGCTGGAACAGTCCGCTCATCGAGTTCAGCAGCATCGACTTGCCCGATCCGGTGGCGCCGGTGAGGAGCGTCAGCATTCCCCCCTCGACGACGAGGTCGATCCCGTCCAGCACGCGGCGATCGCCGAATCCGAGCGCGCCGGAAACGGCGACCACCGCAGCACCGCTCACCGGCTCGGCCTGGCGAGCGGCAGCGAAGCCGCGCAATTCCATCGAGGCCCCCAGCACGATCGCCCGCTCGACGGTCAGTTCCAGCACCGGCACGACCAGTGACGCGGCAGCGCGCTCACCGCGCAACTCGCGCGCCGACGAGACGCGCCGAACGGAATCGAGCAGTGCGGGAAATGTTGCCCAGGCGATGACCAGAGCACGCGCCACCGTGCGGACGGGACCGCGCACCGCCGCACGGGTGAGCAGCCGCCGAAGATCGATCACCGTCGCGAACACTCCGAAGGCCAGCACCAGGGCCGCGAACGGAAGAGCGCTTGCAGCAGCCGAGGCGAGCCCTCCCGAGGTCACCGGCCCGAGCAGAGTGATGTACCGGAATGGACCGGC
>JAZJYU010000096.1:0-5069 GCA_040390225.1 Actinomycetota bacterium
CAGTCGAGCAGCTTGCGGCGCTGACGCACACCCAGGCCACCCACCCGCTTCGACTCCGCGATGCCGAGCTGATCCATCACTCGCGCGGTCCTGGTCGGGCCGAGGCTCGGCATGCTGCCCAGCAACTCGCGCACCCGCAGGCTGGCCTCCGCGCCGCTCGGTGGTTCCGTCCACGCGGTCTCCACCACCTCGACCGCGCTGCGGCGGCGATCATGGATGTCCTGCTTCACCGCGGCGCGCGCGCGCCGGGCAGCGACGGCGGCCTTCGCCGCGGCTATCCGGTCGACTTCGGGTGGCGCTACTCGCGGCACTCGAGCACCTCTCGTGCCTGGGTGGCGATGGCCTCGGCTATGCCCGACGGACCTGCAGCAAGCACGCCCCGAGACGAGCTGACCACGGCCATCCCGGCGGCCGGGCCGTAGATCGTGCGAAGGTCGGCATAGGCCGCACCCTGGTGACCGAAACCGGGGGCGAGGATGGGCGTGTTCACGAGCGACTCCAGATCGATGCCGTAGTCGGCGAATCGCGCGGTGGCTCCCATCACCAACCCGACCGACCCGACCCCGTCGCCGCGCGCGCTGTTCCATTGGACCACGTCGCCGACGATACTCGATGCCACGGACCGGCCGTCGGCGAGCAGAGCGGTCTGGATGACGCGCGACTCCGGATTGGAGGTCGCCGCGAGCACGAAGACACCCTTGCCGGTCACCGCGGCCAACTCCAGGGGCGCGGCCAGTGAACCGACTCCCTGATATGCGCTGGCGGTCATCGCGTCGACCTCCAGCGGTCCGTCCGGTGTGAGCCAGGCCTGCCCGTAGGCTTCGACACTCGTTCCGAGGTCCCCGCGCTTGACGTCGGCGATCACCAGCAGACCCGCGTCCCTCGCGGCGGAGAGTACCGCCTCCAGCGCCGAGTACCCTGCTGCTCCGTGACGCTCGAAGAAGGCCACCTGCGGCTTCACGATTCCCACGATGCCTGCGGCCGCATCCACGACGCGCCTGCCGAAGTCGCGCAGCCCACGGGCATCATCGGGCAGTCCCCACTCCCCCAGCAGGTATGCGTGCGGATCGATTCCGACACAGAGCTGCCCCACCGAGTCGAAGACCCTCACCAGGCGTTCGCCGAACGAGACGATCGCCGAGCCCGTCGGAGCGCCCGGCTCTTCGACGAGCTCGGGGACCGAATCCTCAGGCATTCAGCACCGCCAGTCGCTCGGCGCGCTCAATGCTGTACTGCTGGAGCGACTTGACATCGAAGCCGTCCCGGATCGCCTCGAACGACGCGACAGCAGCACCGAGCTGGGCGATCGTCGTGAACAGCGGCAGGTCGGCCGCGACCGCAGCCGCGCGGATCTCGTAGCCGTCGACCCGGGCGCTGCGCCCGCTCGGGGTGTTGATCACGACATCCACCTCGTTGCGGTTGATCAGGTCGACGATCGACGGCTCACTCTCTCGGGTCGCCTCGCCCTGGTCGTATTTGCGCACGACGCGGGCCGTGATCCCGTTGCGACTCAGCACCTCGGCGGTACCGATCGTGGCGAGGATCTCGAAGCCCAGTTGCTGCAGCCTCAGCACAGGGAGCACGATCGCCCGCTTGTCGCGATCCGCCACCGAGACGAACACCGCCCCGCTGGTCGGGAGGCCGCCGTACGCGGCCTCCTGGCTCTTCGCGAAGGCTTTCGGGAAGTTCGAATCGATGCCCATGACCTCGCCGGTCGATCGCATCTCCGGTCCCAGCACCGAGTCCACGATCAGACCGTCCTTCGTTCGGAAGCGCTTGAACGGAAGCACGGCCTCCTTCACGGCGACCGGTGAATCCATCGGCACGACCGATCCGTCCGCCTCGGGGAGCATGCCGCTCTCGACCAGGGACCGGACGCTCTGCCCGACCATGATCAGCGCTGCGGCCTTGGCGATCGGCAGGCCGAGCGCTTTCGCGACGAACGGCACCGTGCGGGACGCGCGGGGGTTCGCCTCGAGCACGTAGAGCACGCCGGCGCCGATCGCGAACTGCACGTTGATCAGCCCGCGCACGCCAATGCCCTCGGCGATCGCGCGGGTGGCATCCACCACCTGCTGAATCTGATCACGGCCGAGTGTGACCGGCGGCAGAGTGCAGCTCGAGTCACCGGAATGGATGCCGGCCTCCTCGATGTGCTCCATCACGCCGCCGACGTAGAGCTCGGTGCCGTCATAGAGGGCGTCGATGTCGATCTCGATCGCGTCGTCGAGAAAACGGTCGACCAGCAGCGGATGCTCGGGTCCGACGATCCCCTGGTCCGCGACGCGCGAGAAGTAGTCGGCAAGCGACGGACTGTCGTAGACGATCTCCATGCCGCGCCCGCCGAGCACGTACGACGGGCGAACCAGCACCGGGTAGCCGATCTCCTCCGCGACCTCCACGGCGCCCCGATAGTCATGCGCCGTGCCGTTCTTCGGCGCGAGCAGGGCCGCCCTGTCGAGAATGCCCTGGAACAGCCCGCGCTCCTCGGCCAGGTCGATCGCCTCGGGGGTCGTTCCGAGAATCGTGACGCCGTTCGCCTTCAGGCCCTTTGCGAGACCGAGCGCCGTCTGACCGCCGAGCTGAACGACGACGCCGACCAGCTCACCGCTCTGGCTCTCGGCGTGAATGACCTCGAGCACGTCCTCCAGCGTGAGCGGCTCGAAGTAGAGCCGGTCGCTGGTGTCGTAGTCGGTCGACACCGTCTCGGGGTTGCAGTTGACCATGATGGTCTCGTAGCCCGCCGCGGAGAGCGCGAAACTCGCGTGCACGCAGGAGTAGTCGAACTCGACGCCCTGGCCGATGCGGTTCGGGCCGGACCCGAGGATGACGACCTTGCGCCGCGCGCTCGGCTCGACCTCGGTCTCGAGGTCGTAGCTCGAGTAGTGATACGGCGTCAGCGCGGGGAATTCCCCCGCGCAGGTGTCGACCGTCTTGAACACCGGCCGCACTCCGAAGGCGTGACGAATCCGGCGCACCTCGTTCTCGTCGAGTCCGCGCAGCTCGGCGATCTGGGCATCGCTGAAACCGTGGTCTTTGGCGTGACGGAGCAGGTCCGCGTCGAGAGCGTGGAAGGATCCGATCTCCTCGGCCACCTCGTTGATGAGCACGATCTGGTCGATGAACCACGGGTCGATCTTCGTCGCCTCGAAGACCTCGTCGATGGTCGCGCCCGCCCGGAGCGCCTGCTGCACGGTGACGATGCGGCCATCGGTCGGCACCGCAGCGATTGCGAGCAGGGCGTCCTTGTCGCCCGGCACGCCGGCCCAGTGAAAACTCGATCCGCGCTTCTCGAGCGAGCGGAGCGCCTTCTGCAGGGCGGTCGAGTAGTTGCGGCCGATGGCCATGGCCTCGCCGACCGATTTCATGGTGGTGGTCAGCGTCGGGTCGGCCGCGGGGAATTTCTCGAAGGCGAATCGCGGAACCTTCACGACGACGTAGTCGAGCGTCGGCTCGAAACTCGCCGGGGTGACCTTCGTGATGTCGTTCGGGATCTCGTCGAGCCGGTACCCGATCGCGAGCTTCGCTGCGATCTTCGCGATCGGGAAGCCGGTCGCCTTGCTGGCAAGCGCGCTGGAACGGCTCACGCGCGGATTCATCTCGATGACGATGACCCGGCCGTTCGACGGATCGACGGCGAACTGGATGTTGCAGCCGCCGGTGTCGACGCCGACCGCGCGGATGATGTCGATGCCGATGTCGCGAAGGTTCTGGTACTCACGGTCCGTCAGTGTGAGAGCGGGCGCGACCGTGATCGAATCGCCGGTGTGCACGCCGACCGGGTCGACGTTCTCGATCGAGCAGACCACGACCGTGTTGTCGGAGGTGTCCCGCATCAGCTCGAGCTCGTACTCCTTCCAGCCGAGGATCGACTCCTCCAGCAGCACCTCGTGCGTCGGGCTCTGGTGAAGCCCGTCCGTAACCATGCGGATCAGTTCTTCTGGCGTGTATGCGAAGCCGGAGCCGAGACCGCCCATGGTGAATGACGGGCGGATCACCAGCGGATAACCGAGGTCTTCGGCGAAGTCGACCGCCTCGCCCACCGTACGTGCGATGTGGCTGCGCGCGACATCCGCTCCCGCGTCGAGCACGAGCTGCTTGAAGATCTGCCGGTCCTCGCCCTTGTTGATCGCCTCGAAGTTCGCTCCGATCAGCTCGACGCCGTACTTCTCGAGAATGCCGTGGTTGTGCAGGTCGATCGCGGCGTTGAGCGCGGTCTGGCCGCCCAGGGTCGGCAGGATCGCGTCCGGCCGCTCCTTCGCGATGATGGTCTCGATCACCTCCCAGGTGATCGGCTCGACGTAGGTGGCGTCGGCGAAGTCGGGGTCGGTCATGATCGTTGCCGGGTTGGAGTTGATCAGGATGACCCGAACACCCTCCTCGCGCAGCACACGACAGGCCTGGGTTCCCGAATAGTCGAACTCGCACGCCTGGCCGATGACGATCGGCCCCGACCCGATGACAAGTACGGACCGGATATCGTCACGCTTCGGCATTACTCGTTCTCCACAATCATCCGGGCGAACCGGTCGAACAGGTAGTTGGCGTCGTGCGGACCGGCCGCGGCCTCCGGGTGGTATTGCACCGAGAAGGCCGGGATATCGAGGGCGTTGAGTCCCTCGACGACATCGTCGTTGAGGTTGACGTGGCTCACCTCCACCCGTCCGAACCCGGCCGGCGATTCGAATGGACCGTCCAGGGGTGCCTGCACGGCGAAGCCATGGTTATGCGCGGTGATCTCGACGCGCCCGGTCGCGCGGTCGACGACCGGTTGATTGATACCGCGATGACCGAACGGGAGCTTGTAGGTCTCCAGGCCGAGCGCCCGCCCGAACAGCTGATTGCCGAAACAGATGCCGAAGAACGGCAGGCCGGCGCGAAGCGCGGTCTGCAGCAGCTCGACGTGGCGGTCGGAGGCGGCAGGATCGCCGGGGCCGTTCGAGTAGAAGACGGCGTCCGCGTCAAGCGCCAGCAGCTCATCAGGAGTTACCGACTGCGGCAGCACCACCACCTCGAGCCCACGCGCCGCGAGATAGCGCAGCGTGGACTCCTTCACCCCCAGGTCGAGT
>JAZJYU010000097.1:0-859 GCA_040390225.1 Actinomycetota bacterium
GCCACGATCGAGTCGTTGGGGAACGCACCGCCCGCCCGGAGTTCATCGAGGTTGTCTCGTGCTCCGAGCTGACGAGCCTCGTCGTGGTTGCTGACGGTCACCACCCGCTTGGGGTCCCCTCCCGCCAGCGCGACCAGTTCGGGGATGGCGCCCGCGTTCGTGCGAGAGACGTCGAGTACAAGATCCACGTCTCCGCGGGCCAGCGCACGAACCCGATCTGCCATTCCATCACCGTAGGACGTGACCTGAGCGTCGAAGCCCTTCAGGTCCTCGGCGAACGTCGGCCCCGCCGTCGCGATCACACGCACTCCCCGACGCAGTGCGACCTGCACTGCCGCGTACCCGACCATCCCGCCCGCACCGTGGATCAGCAGGGTCGCCCCCGGCTCGACGGCCATGAGATCGAGGGTCCAGACGGCGGTCTTCACCACCATCGGCAGGGTCGCCGCGGCCGCGGGGTCCAGTCCCCGCGGCACCGGGAACCAGCGGCGCAGGATCGCGACGTCGGCGGCCCCCGCGCTGGGCTGCCCGATGTAGTCGGCGTCGCCGAAGACGATGTCTCCGATCGCCACGTCGTCCACTCCCTCGCCGACCGCATCCACGGTGCCCGACACATCGCACCCGATGCCGCGGGGCAGCGTGCCCGGCATGAAGCCCCGGCAGAGCTGCCAGTCGGCCGGGTTCAACCCGGTGGCGATGACGCGAACCCGCACCCGGCCGGCCGGCGGGTCGGAGATCTCGGTGCGTTCCTCGACGAGAACATCGATGGGTTCCCCGTTCTCGTGGAAGCGAATGGTGCGGGACATGACGGCGCTCATGCGCTCTCCTTCTCTTAGTGACAGTCACTGACGCTACCACG
>JAZJYU010000097.1:869-11844 GCA_040390225.1 Actinomycetota bacterium
CTACGATCGAGGTATGCCCAGAAGCGGCGCCGAGGCGCGCATCCGACTGCGCGAGGCCGCGCTGGAGCTCTACCTGGAGCAGGGCTACGACTCCACGACGACCGCGCAGATCGCCGAGCGAGCGGGCGTAACGGAACGCACCTACTTCCGGCATTTCGCCGACAAGCGCGAAGTGCTGTTCGGCGGAGAAGCCGAGCTGCGGGACGCGATGGTCACCGCCATCGAGCAGGCGCCAGTCGGCATCGGCCCGCTCGCGCTCGTGATCGCCGCGTACACCGCCGCGGTCCCTCTGTTCGTCACCGGGCGACCGATCGCGATCCGGCGCACCGGCATCATCGCCGCCTCCCCGGCACTGAACGAGCGCGCGCACGCGAAATCGGCATCACTCGCCGACGCCGTCGTCGCGGCGCTCGTCGAGCGGGGCGTCCCGGATCCGACCGCACGCCTCGCTGCACAGGTCGGCGCGGCCGCCTTCACCCGCGCGAGCAGCGCCTGGTATCCGGACCCGTCCCAGGACCTCGCCGCGCTCATCACGAGCGCGGCGAACGAGGTCAGGCTCCTCTAGCTAGAGCTTCGTGACCTGCTCGAACGACAGCTCGACCGGGGTCTCCCGCTCGAACAGGGAGACGAGCACAGTGAGCTTGCCGCTCTCCGGCTTGATCTCGCTGATCGACCCGGGAAGACCCGCGAACGAGCCCTCCTTGATCGTGATGGTCTCGCCGATCTCGAAGTCGACTTCCTGAGGGATTGAGCGAACAGCGGCCTTGCCACCCTTCGCGCCAGCCTTCGCCGGTGCCTCGACGATCTGCACGAGGCTCTTCAGCATGTTGAAGGCCTCCTCGAAACGCAACGGCGTCGGGTTGTGGGAGTTGCCGACGAAGCCTGTCACACCGGGAGTGTGACGCACGACCGACCAGCTGTCTTCGTTGAGGTCCATGCGCACGAGCACGTAGCCGGGGATGCGCACGCGGTTGACCAGCTTGCGCTGCCCGTTCTTGATCTCCACCACGTCTTCCATCGGCACCTCGACCTGGTAGATGTAGTCCTCCATGGTCAGCGACACGCGACGGTTCTCGATGTTCTGCTTCACGCGCTTCTCGAAGCCGGCGTACGAGTGGATGACGTACCACTTGCCCAGCGCGAACTTCAGCTCCTGGCGGAACTCCGCGTACGGGTCCACCTCGGCTTCCTCATCGTCGCCGGATTCGTCGACTGCGGCCTGCTCGGCCAGCTCCGACTCGATCTCGGCCTCGAAGGCGTCGTCGAACGGCACGACCTCTTCTTCTTCGCCCTCGTCGTCGAAAGTCTCCTCGTCATCCGTGGCCTCGGCTGCCGCTTCGGCCTCGTCCGGCGAGTCGATGTCGAGGGCGTCGTCGACGACGGCGTCCGCCTCGGGATCGTTGGCCGCCTCAACGGCGTCGAGCGCCGCATTCAGGTCGAGCTCGACGTCGTCGATATCGTCGTCATCGCCCTCATTGACCACGTGCAGCGCACCGGTCTCCGCAGACTCGACTGACGCCTCGTCAGCGGCCAGCTCATTGCCCTCCTGGGCCTCGTCCTCCTCGGAGGACTGTTCGGCGGCCGTCGCGAGGTCGATGTCGTCGCGCTCTGTTCCAGACACTGTGCTACTCATTCCATTGTTCTCTAAGGCTTATCGCGTCCGCCTGCAGTAGTGCAGTGCGGCGCCAGGATGCGGTTGCTCCCGCTTGTTAAGAGTTCGTACCGAAGGCGTAGTTCACGACTAACGCGAACAACAGGTCGAGACCGTAGACCAGCGCCATCATGATGACGACGAACACCAGCACGACCAGGGTGTATCCGAAGAGCTCGCGGCGGGTCGGAGTGACGACCTTCCTGAGCTCGCTGAACACCTGGCGCAGGAACAGCGCGATCCTGCCGAAAGGACCACGGCTGTTGCCGCGATCTTTCCTGGCATTCGCTACGACGTCCTCACTCGGCTCGTCGATGACTTTTCTCGCCACTGTTTCTACCTTCCGGATTGTCGACCGGCCAAAGCTATTCATTAACCCGTACCGACCGAACTGCAGGGCGGACAGGACTCGAACCTGCAACCTGCGGTTTTGGAGACCGCTGCTCTACCAATTGAGCCACCGCCCTAAACGGAGTGAAATCATGCTTCAAGAGGCGCGTTTGGGCATGCGAAATGATGGCAGATTTCAACTACCTCGACCCAGTGTATGCGACCCGCGACGAGGGGGCAAAGCAGGCGTCGCCGTTGGTGCTGTCGTTTCCGGGCTGTCGAGCGTCGGATCGTCGACGTGGCGAGCCATCGTGTGATGGTCGATGAGAACCGACCAAAGTTACTCCTACGAAGGACAACGCAGGATGGCTCTTGACCAGAGAGCCATGTTCGACCTGCCGGCCGAAGCTCATCCACGTTCCCGACCGGATCAGGGTCGCGACCAAGACGCTCCACTCCTACTTGAGGACGAACTCTGGAGCGATTGCGCGTTCACCATCTCCCATCTCAGGATGGGGATATCTGCAGGCTTGGTTAGCGATTTCGAGTGCGACGCCGATTTAGGCCCGCGTATGGGCCTTAATGAAATGAAGAACTGGGACTGAACGATTTCTCCCGCTCAAACTACGAAGTCGAGGGCGCGGCCGACTTGATTCACGGACTCTAGAGCCGGTCTGCCCGCGATTCCTTTGACGTAAGTTGCTCTGGGCCGACTGACGACGATGGTATGAAGGAATATTGCGATATGTGCGCGCCGCACTCGCCTAGGTGAACTGCCCAGGCAGGTTAGTTAACCGGCTGCTGAGTGGCTTTTGTCTCAGGACACCGCGCCCCCGACGCGATCCTGACAAGGACGGTGTCTCAAAGAGAGTCTCGACGGAATTAAGCCGGTCAGTCGTGCGACCAACAACTAAACTGGACTTAATTCGGATTGGACACCAGATGTCGGACGATTATCAGAAGCGAAATATTAACGGCGACACACTGCTTAGCCGCGCGGTTCGTGCGGTAGGTCGCGTCATCGAGGTTATTTTTATCGCGATTTCAGGTGCGACCGGCGATCCGAAAGTGGGCGGCGCGTTGCTCCCTCCATCCGCGCCACCAAAACAGCGGGACGAATATCGGCCGTAATGACTGTGGGCTCAGCCCATGTTTACCTGGCAGGTCAGGCCAACACTCACCGTAAGCGGTGAACTCACGCGACAATATTCCCAGGCGGTCTGGCGCCCGTAGCTCTGAACCACTTCGCCGTATCCAGAGGACGTCAGGCCGTTCGTTTTCACTTGAACGCCGAATCCGCTGCCCTCCGAATCTGCCTTATTGCTGGAAGCGCGGTCGTAGCTGCTCTTCCAAGCTCCGTTGATGTCGTGACCATTGAAGTAGTATGCCCACGAAGCCTGAGCTATTTGCGGGGCTCCGAGGACAACGAGCGCCACAGCCATGGTGCCGAATAGTCCCGCTAATGCGCGAAATCCCCCACTTATTTCCCGACGGTCAGTCATTCTTGGCCGCTCGGAGCTAGCTTGTCAAACGAATTCAAAGTAACAGGCGCGGGAATTGCAGCACCGGCACGTTTGGTGGGAGTCACAAGTGGCGTGCTCGCCGTGGCCGCGTTCCCTACAAGCAACTGCGCACTTACGGCCGTGTAGCCGGCGCTCGAACTGGTGTAACCAGCCGGGAGGAAATACGCGTTTATGGCGTGAGTCGCGTCAGCAACTTGAAGTCCAATTCCTGCGGCGACAACCGTCGCCGGGGTTTGGCAGGTCTCAGAAGCAAATTGCTTCTTACCCGGCAGGAGGCTAATGAGACAAAGGTCACCATCCTCACGGAGCGCTACCCAATAGTCGATCCCGTCTTTGGAACCAAGGGTCCGACTCGAAGCCGGATTAACACCATCAAACGCCTGTGGGCCTTCTTGCAGGAATGTCGGCAGGGCATCCCCGGCCGTCTGAGGAGTCGCGAGTGATGGCGCGAGCTGCTGAGATGTCGACGTCAAAGGGGCCGCGCTTGGAGTCGCCGCCGACGCTTTCGGTGTGGGACTGGCCGCATACGCTATCGCTACCAGGAGCGCGGCGGCGAGTGCCAACACGCCCGTGACCACTAGCCCGTTCTTGCGAATTTCGCTGTTCACTGTGCGATCCTTTCGAAGCGGCTCAGTACTTCAATTTGCAGGTCAGGTCGTTGATCTGCCCAGAGATTGGATACGTCCACTTGCAGCCCGCGTTCACTGTTCGATAAGAGAAAGAGACTGAAAGGTTGCCGGTTGCTTGGCTCACGTTTCCGTTGATATCGAGGTAGTTGCGGGCGACCTGATATCCGGATACTGATGCCCCGTTGTAAGTGCCGACAGTGCTTATGTAGTGCCAGGTGTTCATGGGGGTCCGTGATTGCTGAAACCATACCAAGTAGTTGGCTGCGTTCGCCGTCAGCGGGGATCCCAAAACGAGAACGATGACTGCTAACGCAGCCGAGAACACTCCAGCCGCGGCCTGTGGACCTGATCGACTTCTCGTCGTCGAGTACTTCATGGTCACTCCTAGTTGCTGTGGGCATCCACAAGTTGCTGAGCGTTCGATGTGAACGGTAGAACGATCGGTTCACCCATGTCAGTGCTGACCAGCTGTCAATCGGTCAATTTATGTCGAACGGTCAAATATGTAACGAGTCATCGCTCGGCAAAATCTAGGCGATCGACCGTCGGCACCCGGTCATCCCTTAGGGGGACATGCTGGGCACTTCACCCCATGGTTAACCCTTCTTCTAACCCTCTCTCGGCACCTCTTCGATAAATCCCAATTAGAGGACAATGCAGGATGGCTCTTGACCGGAGAGCCATGTTCGACCTGCCGGCCGAACCTCACCCTCGTTCCCGACTGGATCACGGTCGCGACCGAGACGATGTACCGCGAGCTGATCGCCGGGGATCTCGAGCGGAAGATTCCGAAGTCGCGGCAGGGCACGAGTTTGCAAACCTTGCAGGAGCTGCGGCGGGTTGACCAAGCGTTGTTCGCGGTCGTTATGGAAGCGCAATCCCACTGGGTGTCGACCCGGAAAGTCGACGACCTCGTCAAAGCGCTCGGCGCTGAGTGGTCGACGTGGTCCCCAACCCCGCCGCCCTGCTGCGCCTTGTCGAGTCAGTACTGATCGAGCAACACGACGAATGGGAAGCGGGCGAACCCCGCTACTTGTCCGAAGCCTCCATGCTCCAAGTGAAGACCATAAACCACTCACCCAATCGCATCTACGAGGCAGTGATATTCCCCGAACTGATCGCCGCATAGCTAACCCACTGACACGCACCGCATTCGAGAAACTCCGCTACGACGCGGGTCATCAGGGGGCAAAGCAGGGCGAAACCCCGGCTTCACAAAATTTCTTTCCCGCCCGGCGTCATAAACCACCGCGGGCCTGCTCTCTTCCAGTAACAGGGCAACCGGCGAGTAACCACAAGCCTCGGCTCCACGTTCGCCGGAACCCCTGCCGGGCATGACCATCGCCCGCACCACCGGGATGAGGCTCCCACCATTGGACGTAGCGAAGCTGAGATCAGGCAGCGTCGTTCGCATCAGCCATCCGAGTTGTTCCGAACACCGCAGTTCCCCAGCTTCCTGGGTCCTTTCATAAGGAATCAGGAAGGAAGCACCGTGTTTACTCCGCATATCCCGCGTGCTGGAAAATCAGACGCAGACAATTCAGGTCGACTCAAGAAGGTCGGCGCGGCGGCATCCGCCGTCGCCCTCGGACTCGGCGTCATCTTCGCGGTGCCGCTCATGGCCTCCGCAGACACAACGACAGGTTCATACGCGCAAGGGCAGTTCCTCTCGGGAACCATCGCGGGCACGAACCTGGGTGACATCGTCGCGATCACACCCGCGACGGCCACCAACGACGGGTCACAGGCTTCGGTCACCGAAACCAACCCCCTCGACGTCAGCGCGCTGAACACCGTGCACCTTACGGGTTCGAACAGCGATGTCGACCTCAACAACGTCGTCAACACCGGCGCTGCCGCCAATGGCGGGGTTCTCCCGCAGTACGCGGAGGCCAACAACAACGGCACCGCAACCGCGGCGAGCGGCGCAATCGGCAGCAACGGCGCGATCGGTCTCGGCGATCAGGGAAACGGTGGCTCGGCGACGGTGTCGCTGCAGAACCTGCTGAACAGCCAGTTCGGCTCGGTCATCGGCAACCTGAACCTTCAGCTGGACGCCATCGCCGCCCACGCCGACGGTAACAGCGACGCCGTCACCGGCACCTACCGGCTGGATGGTGCGCATCTCACGTTCACGAGTCCAGCACTCGCCAACCTGACGAACCAGGTCGACACCTCGCTGCAACCCGTTGAATCGCAGCTGAACAACCTCGGCTCGCAACTCCAGGGGATCGGGCTGAACGGCCTGAACCTCGACGGCGGCTCGCTCGCGAACGCAACGGTCACCGCGACGCTGTCGAACGACGGCAACTCACTGCAGAACGCAGTGAATTCGGTTCTCCAGAGCAGCTACGGTAGCGGCGGGGTCACTCTCGACCCCTCCACCGGAACCGTGACCGTCGACCTGGCCGCCCTGCACGGTGGAAGCCTGAACAACAAGCCGATCGACTATGAACTGCTGTCGGATGCCGCGGTCAACCAGATCGTGTCCGGCATCGAGACGACCGTGAGTTCGATCGCGGATGGCGTCACCAACAAGACGCAGTCCGTGCTCGACGGCACCACCGTGAACGTTGCGGCACATGCCGACGCCCTCAATTCGGGCCTGCTGGGATCGGTCGGCGGATCAGTCGGCAGCCTCCTCGGCGGTCTCGGCCTGGGTGCCGTCGTTCCGAGCGGGTCGAGCAGCGGATCCCTCGCAACGCTCGACGCCAACATTCACGGCACCATCCAGCAGCTGCTCGGCGGAAGTGGAACGGCGACCGCCGGGCTCACAGTCGCCGGGCTGCCGCCGGTGTCGCTCGACGCGTCGCCGCTGCTGTCCACCGTGGGCAGCATCCTCGGCCCGGTGGGCGGTGGCAATGCCGTCAGCGGACTGACCGACTCGCTCAATTCATCCCTCGTCGCTCCCCTCGCGGCGAGTCTGACGGGTGATGGCGGTACGAACGTGCAGACGGTGCTCGGTTCGCTCCTCTCGGTGCGGCTGAACCACCAGGACGTGAAGATGGCCGGCGGCGGCATGGCCGTTCCGAGCAATTCGCTCTTCACTCAGACCGCGGTGCAGGTGCGGGCGGTGCCGGCAGCCGGTTCCACCACGACCCTCGCCACGATCAACCTGGCTCAGGCGACCGTCGGACCCAACGTGCCGGCCGTGGTGAACCCTCCGGGGGGACCGGGCTGCACGGTCAACTGTGGCACCGGGGGTAACCCCGGTGGCCCGAGCACCCCGACGGCAAGCACGTCGTCGGCGCTCGCCTTCACCGGTGTCGGGATCGCCACGATCATCGCAGTCATCCTTGCGCTGCTGGCAGCGGGTGCCTACCTGGCGCGGGAGGGCTACCGGCGCAAGCACCTCAGCCAGCAGTAATGCTGAGGTAGGCCGATAGCCAGTGTGGCCGGGATCGCAACCCCCTGATACCTGCGATCCCGGCCACGCTTGTGTCTGCCATCCACCGATCGGTTGATGGCAGATGTAGCCGGTGAGTGACTGTCGCGCACGACGCGGGGCAGCCACGATGAGCACATGACAGATATCCATGTGAGCGTGCGCGACCTGCGCAAGAGCTACGGTGCGTTCACCGCGGTCGACGGCATCAGCTTCGACATCGAGCGCGGCGAGACCTTCGCGCTGCTGGGACCGAACGGCGCCGGCAAGTCGACCACCATCGAGATCCTCGAGGGCTACCGCGACCGCACCGGCGGTGAAGCGACAGTGCTCGGCGTCGACCCGCAGCACGGTGGCCTCGACTGGAAGGCCCGGATCGGCATCGTGCTGCAGTCGAGCGGCGAGAGCGGGAATGTCAGTGTGCAGGAGCAGCTGACGCACTTCGCGAAGATCTTTCCGCAGCACCGCGACGTCGACGAGGTGATCGCCGCCGTCGGGCTCACCGACAAGGCGAAGACCCGGATCAAGCAGCTGTCAGGCGGACAGCGGCGGCGTGTGGATGTCGCCCTCGGCATCATCGGCAAGCCCGAACTGCTCTTCCTCGACGAGCCCACCACCGGCTTCGACCCCGAGGCCCGGCGTGAGTTCTGGGAGCTCATCCGGTCCCTCAAGCGCGAGGGCACCACCATCCTCCTGACGACCCACTACCTCGACGAGGCGGCACAGCTGGGCGACCGGGCGGGCGTGATCGCCGGCGGAAAGCTCATCGACATCGGAAAGATCGACGAGATCGGGGACGCGGATGCCCGCATCCCCCTGGTGCGCTGGCGCGATTCGTCGGGGCTGCGCGAAGAGCGCACCACCACTCCCGCGGCGGTCGTCGCGCGCCTGTTCGCGGAGACGAGGGGGGAACCTCGCGATCTCGAGGTGGTTCGCCCCAGCCTCGAAGACATCTACCTGGAGCTGGTATCGGCATATGAGGTCTCGACAAGCTCGACCCGCCCTGAAGGAGTAACCCAGTGAACGCCATCGCACTCGGTTTCGACCGCGCCCGCTACGAGACGAAGATCTACTTCCGTCAGGGCGACACGATCTTCTTCACCTTCCTGTTCCCCATCGTCATGCTGTCGATCTTCTCGGTGGCGTTCAGTGCCTCAGGCAACTTCGGTGCGGATGCCCATGGGCACGGTGGCATCAGCGCCGCCGCGTTCTACGTTCCCGGCATGATCGCCGCCGGCATCCTGCTGAGCGGTGTCCAGAACCTGGCCGTCGACATCGCGAACGAACGAGGCGACGGAACGCTCAAGCGGCTCAGCGGCACCCCGCTGCCGGTGGTCTCGTACTTCATGGGCAAGATCGGGCAGGTACTCGTCACCTCGATCCTGCAGATCGCGCTGCTGCTTCTGGTTGCGCACTTCGCCTTCGGGGTAGCGCTGCCGACATCCGCTGAAAAGTGGGGCACGTTCGTCTGGGTCTACCTGCTCGGCATCACGACCTCGGCCGTGCTGGGAATCGCGCTCTCCCGGGTGCCCCGATCGGGACGGAGCGCCACCGCGGTCATCATCCCCATCGTGCTGGTACTGCAGTTCATCTCGGGTGTCTATCTGCAGTTCTCCCAGCTGCCGGTGTGGCTCCAGAATGTGGCATCGGTCTTTCCCCTCAAGTGGATGGCTCAGGGCATGAGGTACGTGTTCCTGCCGGACGGCTTCAAGACGGTCGAGCAGGGCGGCGTCTGGAACCTGGGCACGGTTGCCATCGTTCTGGGGATCTGGCTGGTCGCGGGACTCATCGCCGCGCGATTCACCTTCCGCTGGATCCGCAAGGACTCCTGACCGCATGGAGTGGCAGGCTGGTCGCATGACGGGTGAGCGATGGTGGGACGTGTTCGTCACGGGCACGATCGTGATGCTCGCGCTCATCGACGGCCTGGCCTGGGCGCCGAGCGAGGGGCAGCGGATCGGCGCCTGGGTCGCACTCGGCGTGTTCTTCATCTGCTACCTGGCGTACGGCCGCCGGTCGCTGAGGGAAGGCGGACCGTGGGTCGCCTTCGCGATCACGATCCTTCTGCTCTCCGGAATCGTGGTCGCGTGTTCACCCAATCTCGCGATCATCCAGGCCATCTCATTCCCGCTGCTCTGGGTGATCGTCGATCCGACCCGCTGGGCGATCGTGGCGAACGTGCTGCTCGCGCTGCTGGTGAGCGCCGGGTTCATCATCTCGATCGGCGCCAGCCCGGGGAATTTCGTCAACACCGCCGTTATCGAGGGCATCTCCCTGGTCGGCAGCCTCGCCCTCGGAATCTGGATCACCCGCATCTCGCATCTCAGCCACGAACGCAAGCGGCTGCTCGATGAGCTCACAGCAACGCAGGACCAGCTGGCCGCGCTCAACCACGAGACGGGGGTGACCAGCGAGCGCGAACGCCTGGCACGCGAGATCCACGACACCATCGCGCAGAGCCTCACCGGGCTCGTGATGCTCTCCCAGTCGGCGCAGCGCGAACTGGCGGCGGGCGACGTCGACGCGCTCGCCGACAGGCTCGCCCTCATGGAGGAGAGCGCACGGGATGCCCTGGTCGAGACCCGCTCGCTGGTCGCGGCCGGTGCGCCGGTCGAGCTCGGCGCCGGCATCGTCGCCGCACTCGAGCGCTTCGGCGCACGCTTCGAACGGGAGACCGGCATCCGCGTGACCGTGTCCGGCGAGGTGGCCGATCTGGATCGCGATACGGAGGTAGTGCTGCTCCGCTGCGCGCAGGAGGCACTCGCCAATGTGCGCAAGCACGCCGCCGCACGCACGGCGACGGTCGAACTGTCGGTGATCGACGGTCGGCCCACCATGACGGTGCGGGATGACGGGGTCGGCTTCGACCCCGCGACCGCCGGCTCAGGCTTCGGCCTGCCCGGCATGCGCGACCGGCTCGCTCTGGTCGGCGGCTCGCTGCGGGTGGCCAGCGATCAGGGCACCGTGCTGACGGTGACCGCATGATCCGCGTGCTGGTGGCGGACGACCACCCGATCGTGCGGAGCGGAATCGTCGCGCTGCTCTCGTCCGCTGAGGATGTCGAGGTCGTCGGCGAGGCGGCCGACGGCGGTGAGGCCGTCGACCTGGCCGTCTCGCTGACACCGGACCTCGTGCTGATGGACTTGCGGATGCCCGTGCTCGACGGCGACGAGGCGACGGCGCGAATCCTCGCCGCGGCACCGTCCGTGCGGGTGATCATCCTCACGACCTACGAGAGCGACGAGTCGATCCTGACGGCGATCGAGGCGGGGGCGAGCGGCTACCTGCTGAAGGCGGCGCCGCAGGAGGAGATTCTGGCCGGCATCCGCTCGGTGTTCGACCGCTACCTGCGTTTCGGCACCGGTCCGACCGACGCGATCATGGTGAACAATGCCGATTGGTTGGACGAGCTGCAATACATCCCGTTCCTGCGCGATTACGGAAGGCATTTCTCGAT
>JAZJYU010000097.1:11854-18567 GCA_040390225.1 Actinomycetota bacterium
CGATCGCCGCCATGCTGGTGCGACGGGTGAAGAAACCCGCGGTGACCCTGTCCGCGCGCGAGACCGAGGTGCTCGGCCTCGTGGCGGCCGGCCTCAGCAATCCCGCGATCGCGAAACGGTTGTTCGTGTCGGAGGCCACCGTGAAGACGCACCTCATCCACGTGTTCGAGAAGCTCGGCGTGAGCGACCGCACCCGCGCGGTGACGCTCGCGATGGAGCTGGGGCTGCTGTAGGGATGCCTCGCCTCCACACCGATGCGTATTTTATAGTCCGCGACGTTTATTAGTGCTAGCTTCTCCCGAGGAGAGGCAGGCTCGGGATGCGGTGGAAGCGAACTCTTGAAATCGGCGTAGCAATGGTGCTGACGATGGGATTCTTGACCGTTCCCGGTCAAGCGAGCGTTGCGGCCAAGTCCGCGATCGGGAGCCTCGTCACTGCGAATACGCCGAGCGACCTTTCTGTGCTCGCGGCAGCTGCCGGTTTCCCTCACGGTAGTTCTACAGCTGTCATAGTTCCCCCGGCACCGGCGATTCTGGTTGCCCAGGGTGCGGCGCTTGCCAGCCGACTCGCAGAACCACTCCTGGTGAGTTCATCTGTGAATTCCACGACCGACCTCTCCAGACAGCTCAAGCAACTCAAAGTGAAGAGCGCGACCATTCTTGGTGCGACGAAGTCCTTCACATCCGCATTCCTCAAGTCCCTGTCGAAGTCCCTCACTCTCAACAAAGAAATCTTCGATGACGACGATTTCGTGCGATCAACCGCAATAGCCAAATTCGCCGGGTTCGATCGGCTCGTCGCCTGGCTGTGTGCCGGCGAGGTCGGTGCTGTGCGTGATGAATGGCTACGGTCTCGTACTCACCAACAAGACGCAATCACTGACTGCGCCGGCGAGGAAGTTCTTCGCCGCGAATGAGGGCAAGACGACTTATCTCATCGGTGCAGCTCAGGCGCTGTCCACATCGATCGCCTCCGACCAGCTCGCGAACGTGGAGTTCGACACGACGAGCGACCCAGCGCAGATTGGCACGGAACTGTCGTCCCGCGCTGCCAGCCAAGGAAATCGTGCGAACCAGGTGTTCGTCTCACCCAGCGACCAACTTGCCAGCGTCGCGATCTCGGCCCATCTCGCGAATCAAAAACGAGCGGTGTCGCTGACGGCGGGGAGCGCAAAGTCGCTGACGACCGACAGCTCCGCTCAGAGTTATCTCTCGCTCTGGGCGTCCGAGACCTACTCGGTGACGCTGGTCGGTACACGACTCACCGACTCGATGGCCGCAGATGTCGCCAGGCCAACTCTTCAGAAACGATCATCGCCGCCGGCATTCCACGTCACCGATGTGCGTCCCGGAGATAGCAGTTGGACATTGAGCTACACCGCGCGAACAAACGCTGTGAAGTACGGGGCCTACGATCTCTACGGGAATCTGGTCGCCAGTTCGAGCACGACAACCATGACGATCCCGAATCCCCAGACAGCGATCATCGTGGTGGCCTTGGACTCAGCGGGCACCGAGCTTCAGAGATTCGAATATCGGGCGAATCAGTATGCCGACAATGACGACCGCGAATCCGCTCTGCTCGGATCGGACTCCGAGGGGACCAGCTACCTGCAGATCCTGGCTGCGATGAAAACGCCACGGGTAGTTACCCGGGTCGAAACTGACCCGTTCGTTGAGTACTCCACTCCGGTGTCGACGACCATCGCCATCACGTGCAACTCCTATTTTGCGGATGAAGGTCTGGACCCGACAAAGCAGTATGAGTACGACCTCATCACCGGAGCTGGCACCGCAAACGTCGCCTGCGACCCGTCGGCATCACAGCACCCGACTTCGTCCGTAGCTCTGGTGTCCTCGAAAGTAGTGCTTCCGCCGACTAGGTTTCCGACTTCATCGAAAGCGAAGTCTGGTGACGCGGTAGCGAAAGTTCGGGCCGCAACTCCCACCACAACCGATGCGGATCTTCTGCAAGCCATGTCGACTCCGACCCTGAAGTCGGCGGCGATCGAACTAGCCCACGAGCCTTCGCTTGCCGTGAAGTCCCAGGCAACAGTGGGCCTTCCGGACTACGTCATCCGCTATCAGGGTTTTATTCCCGAGCAGTATGTGCCGCTGCCCGACATCCCTTCGGGCGATCTGTTCCACCCTCAGCTTGCGCTGGGCGGCGACAATAGAGCGGACCACAGCCATGACCCGGCGGGCAGTTATAGATTTCGGATTGACGCGCTCTACAGCTTCAGCACGGGACAGATAACGAAGTCTGTTTCAATCGGTGAGAGCCGCCTCTATGCGTGCAGCCTTGTACTAACAGATTGCCAACTGCGTGATCACGGAAAGCAGAACGACAACACTGTGAATATGCCTAATTGGTATATTTCCGGTCAGACGGGCTGGGCCGAGCTGACTGTTCACTCTGCAGTCCCGCTTCTGCCAGGAGCTCCAGCAATCGATGCAGATCTGGCAGTGACGCTCAGCCCAGGTCATTCGACGATCATCGGGTCACACGATCGCATGCCTGTGCATGAACTCTACGGCGGACTTGCTTTCTCGGAGTTCAATGCTTCCCCTCTCTATCAGTCCGACAGCCACTGGGTTCCGTGTCTCTTCGGCGGAATTGCTTCGTGCACAGTCGACGTCAACGTGTCTCTCTAAGGGCAAGCAGTGCTTCTGGACAACCACGTGCGATCGATTGCATCAGCAATGATTGTCGGCTCTCTATGTCTGACGCTCGTCGGTTGCTCGCCGGGAGTCATCAACCTTGAGCCCAAGGCATCGACACCGGATTGCAATATTTCCAACCTGGGGCCAGAACCCTTGCCGGTCGCCATCTTGAATCGAAAGACGCCTCTGCACTGCGACATGGCGAACACGTGGATGCGATTTCCCGATGGGCAGGAGTTCAATGTGCCGAAATGGGGCACCGGTGCCGGATTTGGAACACCCGAGGTCGGACACCCTGAAACCGATGTCGAATACACCTGGGACAACCTCGCACAATATGGCGTAGTCGTAAGTCGAAAAGTTGGGGACAAGCCCCGCCAGTGGTGGGGTAGCCCGGAGGGGATTGCTAAGGAGAAGGAATCCAATCGCGAGATCGGGGTGAAGTAGCTCGCGATGAGTTCTCGACGAACTCGACCCGCTAAAGCAAGACGCCGATGAGGATCGGCTCGGGCTGCAGGATGACGCCGAACTCGGTGAGCACGCGCGTCTGCACGTAGCGGGCGAGTTCGGCGATCTGCTCGGCGGTCGCGCCACCGGTGTTGGTGATGGCCAGCGTGTGTTTGCCCGAGATCGCCGCCCGGGAGCCGGGGAGGGCGAAGCCACGCGAGACACCGGCATGCTCGATCAGCCAGGCTGCGCTCAGCTTCACCTCGTCGTCGCCGACCGGCCAGCGTGCCACATCCGCCGGCAGCGAGCGTGCAAACGTGTCGCTGACGATCGGGTTGGTGAAGAACGAGCCGGCGCTGACGGAGTCGGGGTCAGCTGCGTCGATGACCATTCCCTTGGATGCCCGCAGAGCGAGAACAGCAGATCTGATATCGGCCAACGGCGCCCGCTCGCCGACTGCGGCGGTCAGCTGGGCATAGGACACGTCACCCTGCGACGATTCGCTCAGCCCCAGCTCGATCGATACCACCAGTCCGCGGCGGTACTGCTTCAGCGTCGACGTGCGATAGCCGAGCTCGAGCTCGTCGCGCGTGAGCCGCGCGCGCGAACCGGTCTCGGCATCCACGAAGTCGATGGCGACGAGCACATCGCCGACCTCCTGGCCGTAGGCGCCGATGTTCTGGATCGGCGCCGCCCCGGCGGAGCCGGGGATGCCGGAGAGCGCCTCGATGCCGGCCAACCCATGCGACACCGCGTAAGCGACCACGGCATCCCACGTTTCCCCCGCCTGTACCGTCAGCCGGGACCCGTCCTGCGTGATGCCGCGGGTGAGCACGCGGATGACGGTGCCATCGAATCCGTCGTCGCCGATGACGACGTTCGAGCCGCCGCCGAGCACCAGCCACGGGTCACCGGACGCCCAGACGTCGCGCACCGCCTCGACGAGCTCATCCGGCGTTGCGGGCGAGAGGAGAGAGGCGGCCGGGCCGCCGACGTGCAAGGTTGTGAGGTCGGAGAGGAGCATCAGGGAATGCTCACGCGCACCTGCGCCTTGCCGAGCACCGTTTGTCCGTCGAAGGTGACGGTGAGGTCGATGCGCGCGACGCCCGCTTCGAGCGCCCCCACCTTCGCGATCACCGTGACGACCGCACCGTCGACCGCGTCGACCGGGACGGGGCGCGTGAAGCGCACCTGGTAGTCGAGCACCTTGCCCGGGTCACCCGCCCAATCGACGACGGGCTGCACCGCGAAACCCATGGTGAGCATTCCGTGCGCGAGCACGCCGGACAGGCCGACGGACTGAGCGACGTCGTCCCGGTAGTGGATGGGGTTGAAGTCGCCGGAGGCACCGGCGTAGCGAACGAGGGAATCGCGAGTCAGCACGAAGTCGCGTTCGGCGACGATATCTCCGAGGTTCATTCGTCTCCCCGCACCACGAGCGTCGAAATGGCGGTGACCACATGCTGCCCGCTCGCGTCGACGATCGACGACTCCGCGGTCACCATGGAGTGGCCGCCGAGACTCTTCACACTCGCAACGGTCAGCGTCGCCGTCAGCTCGTCGCCCGCGACGATCGGCCGGGTGAAGGTGAAACGCTGATCGCCGTGCACAACCCTGCTGAAGTCGATGCCGGCATCCGGCTCCGCCAGCAGTTGCTGAAGCGTCTGCTCCTGGATGACGACGGGGAAGGTGGGCGGGGCGACGAGGTCGTCGTACCCGGCAGCGCGCGCCGCCGCGACATCCATGCTGAGGGGACTGGTCGCGAACACCGCGCGCGAGAATTCGCGGATCTTCTCGCGCCCGACGAGGTAGGGGGCTGCAGACGGGAACACGCGCCCGGCTAGCTCGGGGTTCACTGGCACGCGCCTAGCTTAACGACAAAGCCCCGGGGGCCTAAGGCCTCCGAGGCTTCGTACGTGTCCGAGTGGACTACTGGCAGCTGTCACACTGCAGGTCGTCCATCGGGTCGACGGGTACTGCGTAGCCGCCGACGAAGTCACTGTCGTTGTTCATATGTGCCCCCTTTGTTCATGGAAAAGGTCTGATTGTTCATGGGATAGGTCTGAAAAATGTGGCGATGTCACCGGTGGTACTTCTGCAAGCAATACCAGCGCCGTCGTGGTCTTTCACTATATAACCGGAATGACAGGGATGTCATTCCACTAGATCTAGTGTTTTTCGGCGTGTCGGACTTTCTTCTATCCTCGCTCCGCCCACCGACATCCCGGGGACGGGATCATCGTTCCCTGATTCATAGGACCAAGGCCCCGACCTCACCGGAAGAGTCGCCGGACAATTGCGAGGAGTGTCGTGCAGAAATACCAGAGGAAGTGAAAGCCATCGCTGCCGCAAGCCAATGGGCCTTTGCAAGGACCCTGCGGGTGTTCATCGCCCTCATCTCCGCGGCCGCGCTCTTCACCGCGTTCTGCATAGCCATGGCGTTCGGGGGACACCCCGCTGTCGCCGACACGGTGACGCCGTCCGCGATACTGCACGGCTTCACCGTGGTGACGTCAGGGGATGCTGACCTCCAGCACGGGTCATCCGGCGGAGAGATCGAAGGAAGCCTGGCCGCCGGCGGCAACCTGTCCTTCGGCACCTATGACCTCACGAGCCCCACCCAACCGGGAAGCAATCTGCCCTCCGTCGACGGCGATAACACCCAGTTGCTTGTGGGCGGAACGGTGACCATCGATTCCGGGTCGGGCAAGCTCGACCTGAACGCGGGCCGAGCGCGGATCACCTCCACCGGCGGCATGCAGGTCAGCGCCGACCGGCGCCTCTATCGCGATGACCAGTCGCGCTACCTGCTGAACCAGAGTCCGTATCCGCAGTCCACGGTGGGGGATTCCACGTCGAATGGCGATTACACCGCCAGCCCTGCGGCGTTCTCGAACGCATTCCCGTCAACCCTGTTCCCGGTGCTGACGGAAACGTCGCACTATCTCGCCGGACTCACCGCCGCCGACGGGGTGACCATGGTCACCCCGGTCAACGACGGGGGCAAGTGGGCGCTCACCCTCACCGCCGGCACGACGAACATCCTCGACACCACCACGGCGGCGCTCGCGGGCACCAGCGAGGTGAATTTCACGGGCGCCAAACCGAACGCCACGACTCCCCTCATCGTCAACGTCTCCTCCTCCACAGGAACCATCGTCACAACGCCGCGGTTCAATGGCGGCACCGCCCACTTCGCGCAGTACGTGCTGTGGAATTTTCCGGGCTGGACCGACGTAACCCTGGGGAGCGGAGGCGCGGAGATGGGCGGCGGGGTGCTCGCCCCCGAAGCAGCCATGCACTTCGATCGCACCGTGCTCTTCGAAGGTCAGATCGTCGCGAAGTCCATCACGATCAGGGGCAGCGCCGAGATCCACCACTGGGACTTCACGCCCCAGGTGCCTTCCCCACCCACGCCCACGCCAACGCCGACGCCCACGCCCACGCCCACGCCGAGTCCTGAACCGCTCCCCGCGAGCGGAATGGTCATCTTCACCGACGAGACCTGCCTGACGCTCGGGCATGAACACTACGTCGTGTCCGCGGCCGACCACGTCAGCTACACGCTCACGGTCGGCGGGGTGACGTCGCCGATCCTGCCGG
>JAZJYU010000097.1:18583-19799 GCA_040390225.1 Actinomycetota bacterium
CGACAGCGGATACGTCCTTGTCGGCGAGACGACCTGGACTCACACCTTCGCCCCCGCACCGGGGTGCCTTCCGACCCTCCCGCTCGTCAACGGTCAGGTCGCGAGCACGCAGGCGAGCTGCTCCGGCGACACCAATTCATACTCGATCGTCCCCGTCGATGGAGTCGAATATCAGCAGACCCTCGACGGCACGACAACACCCATCGCCCCGGGCACATACACCGCTGTCGAGCTGGGATCGAGATACACCATCACGGCCACGGCCACGTCTGGTCATGGGCTCGACCCCGGCTACCCGAGCGTGTGGTCGTTCACCTTCGCGGCGGTGGGCACCTGCAGTCTGCCCACGTTGAGCTTCACCGGGATCTCGCCCTGGTGGCTCGCCGCGCTGGCCGGAGGTGCGGCGACTATCGGCCTGGGAACGGCTCTTCTGCTCATCACACGGCGACGCTCTCGGGCGCCCGCGGACGGGAAATAGCGGGCGGAATGACCCTCGGAACCATTCACTCGCGTCCGCGAAGCGGGCTCGTGCCTCCACCGTCAATTTGACAGGGTCACGTAGTCTTTAACGAATGAGCACCGCAATCGCCAAGCTGGGGGCAATAGCTGCCGCGAGCGCCATCATCGCCACAGCTGCTATTCCGGCTTATGCGGATTTCGGTTCGACCGCCGATCAGGGCTCATCCGCCGACCTGCTCGTTCACCGCACGGCGGCCGTGCAGTCGGTTTCTGTGCTCTCCTCCGTGGCCCTCACAGCATCCGCTCGTGACGCATACACGGTGACCAAGGCCGCGCCCGCTTCGTCGATGCTCGTGAACCGTTACACCGGCATCGCACCGCCCGCGCAGGCCTACAGCGGAGCCGCTCTCATCGCGTACGCCGCGCAGTTCGTCGGGCTCGTCCCTTATGGCGAGGGCAATAGCCCGACCACGAGCTTTTCCTGCGACGGTTACACCCAGTACGTTTTCGCCGGCTTCGGAATCAGCCTTCCGCGCGGCGCCGATCACCAGGCTGCGCTCGGCGTGCGCATCGATCAGTCGCAGGCGGTCGCCGGCGACCTGGTCTGGTGGCCGGGCCGTCACGTCGGCATCTACGACGGCAACGGCGGAATGTACAACTCGCCGACCTGGGGGCGGTACGTGGAGCACGCGGACACCCTCTGGGGATCACCTGTCTTCATCCGCCTGACCGTCGGCTAGGTGTTCTGACTCGGACC
>JAZJYU010000097.1:19809-20095 GCA_040390225.1 Actinomycetota bacterium
GTCGCGGCGCCTTCAGGATCGCCGGCTCGAGCTGGCGGTCACCCCGGATGCCCGGGCGTGGCTGGCCGAGCGCGGCTATGACCCGATCTACGGTGCGCGCCCGCTGCGCCGGCTGATGCAGCACGAGATCGACGACAGTCTCGCGACGGCACTGCTCGCCGGCGAGATCGTGGACGGCGACACGGTTCTCGTCGACCTCGACGCGGATGCCGACGCTCTGACGGTCCGGAAGGCCTAGCTGTTCTGACTCGGACCGTTGTTGACGCGGTCGATGGGGCGTTGGCCG
>JAZJYU010000098.1:0-14100 GCA_040390225.1 Actinomycetota bacterium
CGCCCGGGCGGCGTCGAGAACGCTGTTCGACTCGGGAACGCCGAGCAGGTACGACGACGCCCCGACCACACCGAGCCCCGGGTAGTCGGTGGCCGCCACGATGTAGCCGGCGGCGAGGAGCTCGTGCACGCCCTCCATGGTGAAGAACGGGTCGACCGAGAGCGAGGGCGCGCACTGCGTCGCGGCACCGGTGGTCGGATGCGCCCACGAGATGATCGTGCGGCCGCCGGCCGGCACCGACCCGTTCGGCACCACGACGATGCCCGACACCGCGATGTCTTTACCGGTCTGGTCGCGCGAGTGGTAGATGACGCGCCACGCGGTCGAATCGAGAGGTGCGCTATTGACCCGCTCCTTGCGGATGACCGTGCCCGGTGCCCCGGGAGCAAGCGGCGTCGGCAGCGTGTAGAACAGGCCATCCGTCTTCTGTTCGTGCAGCCCGACCTCGTAGCGCCGGGTGAGGTTCAGGATGCTGCCGCCGGCCAGCACCGCGACGATCACCAGCACCGAGAGCGCGACTCTCGACCGAGGACGTGTTGTCATCTGTACTAAGCTCTTCCCCGGAACCGTGTCCGAGCGGCCGAAGGTGCAACTCTCGAAAAGTTGTGTGGGTGAAAGCCTACCGTGGGTTCAAATCCCACCGGTTCCGCCGTTAAAGATGCTGGTCAGAGGCATGTTTATGTCCGATTTGCCCTCAGTTTGCCCACAAATGAAGTGATTTGATCGGTGAAACTAGAGGGCTCACCCGTTGACGCCCGGCAAGACATTCGACCCAATCTTGTTCACGCCTGAGTGGGATGCGTACCGTCAAGTTCAGCTCGGTCGTCGGCGTGCATGATTTTTTGCAGTTCCGCCCAACGTGTAAAAAAAAGAGGCAATTTTTTACACGTCGCGATGACATGTCAGTACTCTTTACAGATGACGTGGACGCCTGCCGGTCCTTACAACTCGCTGCCCGCACTGCCTCCAAAGGGAGACGTGGAGTCGCGCACCATATTGAAAGCAACCGTCGAAGCGAGGGCGGCTCTCGCCGCACTAGACCAAGCAGCTCGCCGAATGACGAACCCGACCGTCCTCATCAACTCGCTTCCACTGCTGGAGGCACAAGCCAGTTCTGAAATTGAGAACATCGTCACTACCGCTGACGATCTCTTCAAGTTCGCACAGGATGAATCCGCCGCAACCAATTCTGCGACCAAAGAGACCTTGAGTTACCGGAAAGCTCTGTTCGCGGGGATTGCGCTTATTCGGGCTCGGCCGTTATCCGCTAACACGGCGACGGAAGTCTGTTCCATCGTCAAGGACCGGCAGATGGATGTTCGCAAGTTGCCAGGAACGTACATCGGCAACCCCACGACGCACGCGGCGATATACACCCCGCCTGTTGGGGAAAGTATGATTCGGGACAAGCTGAGCAATTGGGAACGCTTCATTCACGAGTCGCCTGGGATAGACCCGCTCGTAGTAATGGCGATCGCGCACTATCAATTCGAGGCTATCCATCCATTCGAAGATGGAAACGGTCGCACTGGCCGAATTGTCAACGTTCTGATGTTGATGAGCGCTGGACTGATCAGCGAGCCAATTCTTTACCTCTCGCGCTACATCATCGAGAAGAAGGACGAGTACTACCGTCTGCTCTTGGAAGTAACGCGGGACGGAAACTGGGAAGACTGGATTGCATTCATGCTCGAAGGGATTCGAACAACCGCGCTGAGCACTATCGCAAAGATCGATCAGATTCAACAGTTACAGGACGACATGCTCGGTGAGATCCGAGATGCAACATCGGGCGCCAACGCAGATCTACTGGCCGTGTTGTTCGAGCAGCCCTATTGCCGCATTTCGAATGTGGTTCAGAGATGTGGCGTTTCCCGCCCGACCGCGACCAATTGGCTAAATGCTCTGGTCGGATCTGGAGCACTCCAAAGTATCAGAACCGGACGCGAGCGCATTTTTATCAATACGAAATTCTTCGAATTGCTTATGCGCCCCGAGTCGGCGCCAGCAGAGTTGTCGGAGCCAACACTCTTCTAGCGGATAGCCACGAGGCTGGCGCTGGGTACGCCCGCACAGGGAAGTACGGGCCCAATTCGCCCGGCGGACAAGAACTGTGGGCACGATCATTCAAGAATTTGAACAATCTCCGGGTCGTCCGTTTTGGTTCCGTTCACCGCGGCAAATACACCGTGCTTTGGCATCGATCGGTAGGGGGTAGTTGGCGAGCGTCACTTGGTGGCGTGACCTCGAAGACAGTCGGCAATCTCTGAGAGCACAGTTTGAACAGTCTCGACCGGCTCTAGAGCGCTGGTCGTCTTGTCCTTCTCCGCGTCGCCGTAGCCCATTGTCTGAACAATTGACGAAACGACTGACTCGTCGTCGACAACGGTGGCTTCACCGGCGTCTAGCCATTTCGATTCGGCCGAAGATGCTTCCTCAACGGCTTCTTGGACCAGGAATCGGATCACGCCGCCCAATGACTGGTCAAGTAAGAGGGCGAGCTCGACGGTCGTCGGTGTTGTCGTGCTGTCGAATATGTCGACAGTTACGCGCAAAACTTACCTTCCTAACACCGATACTCGCGATGACATTGTCGACGTTGCTAAGACACTCCGTCAGATCGAAGCGTTTCTAGCGGCCAACAACAGCAAGGCAGCTTTAGTCGCACCAAACGGCGAACAGCGACTCATTCCAGACGAGATATTCAGCGCCCTGGAACAGGTGGCCAACGCTCTCGCTAACGGGAAGGGCGTGACCGTTGCGCCCAACGGAATGCTTCTCACGACTCAGGAGGCGGCCGACTTTCTCGGCGTGTCTCGGCCGACTCTCGTCAAGCTCCTCGAGTCAGGAGCTATCGCTCACGAAAAGCGCGGAAGACATCGCCGCGTGACGCTGCGGGATCTCGTCGAATATCAGCAGCAGTTTCGAGTGGAGCGTCGGGCTCGGTTGAGCGACATTGCGAGATAGGGGCAGCGTTCCGGTGCCCCGACGCAGCCCCCTGCGCTCAAACGAGCGTCTGAAATCTAAGCTCCCGTGTCCTTCCCGGCTTTCTTCGACACGAACGTTCTCTACGGCGCGACGCTCAATGATCTGCTCCTTTGGCTTGCGGATGCTGGAGCGTTCCGACCGCTTTGGTCCGCAGATGTGCTCGAAGAACTCGAAAGGAACCTCGTAGCCAACGGGTTCGACAAAACTGCCATTGAGCACCGCATCGCGACCATGGTGGAGTACTTTCCCGACGCCATGATTGATGGCTACGCATCCGCACACATCGCCGCCCTGACGACACCAGGGGCGGCGGGCAAACGATACCTCCTGCTCGCGGATGGACCGACGACGACGTTCCTCGAGGTCGCCGACGTTCTGCGCGCACAGCTGGGTGAGTTCGCTTCGAAGGTTCCGACAGAGGAGGCGCCCGGGCGACGAGTTGCCTCCGCTGGTCATCCACAATGAGCGGGCGAAGCGCGAGCTGGGGTTCGCGCCACGTACGTCGGAGCAGAACATCGTAGAAACCGCATTGAGCCTCCGCGAACTCGGACTCGCCCACACCTGACCCCCTTTTGGGGTAGTGCCCGCGCGCTTCGCACCGATATCTTTGGTGCTGCCGGTATATCGGGCGAGGAGGGTCACAGTGACACCCGTTCGTGCCGAGGTCCGTGGCGTTCTCAACGCACTGACGACGATCCTGAGAGTGCACGTCGCCCTGCTGCTGAAGCTGGCGCTGCTGACCATCGTCGGCCTGATCCTCGTGATCGTCGCGGCCGGACTCTATGGGTTGCTCATCGGTCCGGCCGTGTATGCGCGGCTCGTCGACCTGGGCACCTCCTTCGGCTCGCTGACCCTGATCACCGCGGCCGCGATCACCCCGATTCTGATCGTCGCCCTGCTGTCGAGCGTGCTCTGGGTCGGGGTGGTCGTGCTGGGCGCGAACGCCCGCCTCGCCCGGGGTCGCCTTTCCGTAATGCGCGCTCTCGCCGGTTCGGGCCGCCGGGTGCTGCCCGCGCTGGCTGTGCTCGCGACCTGGATCGTCGGCATCGCGCTCGCGGTCGTGCTCGCCCCGCTGATCACCGTCGCCGGGATCGTCATGATCCTGGTCACGCGGTTCACCGAACGACGGCCACGCCTGCTCACGCTGATCGTGATCGCGATCCCGTTCGGAGTGGCCGCCACGCTGCTGGTGCGCTGGAGCCTGGCGCTCCCCGCGGTCTGGCTCGACCGTCTCGGGGTACGGGCGGCGTTACGCGCGAGCTGGGACCGGGTCGGCGGCCAGATCGTTCGTGTCGTCGCCGTGCTCGGCGTCACCACGCTCGTGACGATTGCGGTCACGCTCGGCCTCCAGCCCGCAATCGCACCGCTCCCGCTCGGCAGCTTGGCTGGGCTGACGAGCAGCCTCCTGTCGATGCTGCTCGTGGGGCCGCTGCCCTTCGTCGCCGCTGTGGTGCTGTACCGCTCGAACAGTGTGGCCGCGAAGGAGGTTGCGCCGCGTTCCGGGTCGACGAGGGCGCGGGTCGCGGCTCTGCTGATCGTCGCGATGGTGGTGCCGGCCGCCATCGTGGGCGGCGTCGCTCCCGCGGCCGAAGCGACCGGGTCCACCGCCGTGTCGTTCGGCATCCAGGCCGACTCCTCGCCGGTGCTCGCCGGCGTGCCGAGTGTGATCGACTTCACCGTGATCAACGCCGTCACCGCCGAGGGCGTGCAGCCGAGCGGAACGCTCGACATCTCCATCGATGGAACCCCCCTGACCGGCCCGTTCGGTCCGACCAGCTTCGGCGGCACCCCCTACCAGCTCACGCAGACGTTCACCTCGGGCGACCACCTCATCGAGGCGCACTACTCCGGGGACTCGATGTACGCCGCCGCGGATGCGAGCCTGACGCTGACTGTCGAAGGGTCCAGCTCCACTGCGCTTGCGACATCCGCCGCCACCGCCGTCTACGGCAACGATGTGACGCTCACCGCGACGGTGACCTCGGCGAGCGGAACGCCCACCGGCAGCGTCGAGTTCTACGCGGCCAACGAGTCGTCGTCGGCAGCACTGCTCGATACGGAGACCCTCGACGGTTCGGGCGTCGCCACCTTCCACGCGACCACTCTGCTGCCGAACTCGAACGCGGTCACCGCGCGCTACCTCGGCGCGGGAGGCATCGGCGAATCCACGTCGACCGCGCAGACCGTCGTGATCGCCAACGCGCAGACCAGCACCTCGTTCGTGGTGTCTCCGACCTCGCCCAGTGCGGCCGGGGCATCACTCACTGCGATTGTCGTCGTCGTGTCGACCGACAGCACGGCTGTGCCGGTCGGCACGGCATCCGTCTATCGCGTCGGCAACCTCACCCCACTCGACACGCAGCCATTGGTCGCGGGCACCGTCGATCTGAGCTTCTCGCTGCCGCCAGGGCTCAACGGCGTCACGGTCAGCTATTCACCCGGCGTCGGGTTCGCCAGCAGCGATCAGGTCGGCACGCAGACGGTGCAGACCTACCCCTCGAGCGTTGCGCTCAGCTCATCGGCGGCGACCACGGTGTACGGCCAGTCGGTCGACTTCACCGCCACGATCACGGCCGGCGGTACCCCGGCGGGCACGGTCACCTTCACCTCTGGGGCAACGGTGCTCGGCACCGCAACTGTCGTCTCCGGTGTCGCGACCCTCACCCGTTCCGACCTGGCCGTCGGCGGTTATAGCGTGGTCGCCAGCTATGCGGGCGACTCCTCGACCGCGAGCAACGACTCGAGCGCACTCGCCCACACCGTGACGAAGTCGGATGTCGACGTGACCGTCGGCTCGTCGAGTCTCGCCCCGAGCTACGGCGACAGCATCACCATCACCGTGCAGGTCGCGGCGACGAGCCCCGGAAGCGGCACGCCCGGCGGAACCGTCACCCTGTCGCGGGATGGTTCCGCGATCGCGTCCGGCCCGGTGAACTTCACCGGTTCCGCGAGCTTCACGGTCTCGGCCGGAGAGGCGGGCTCGCGGTCGTTCAGCGCCGCCTATGGAGGCGATGCCCGGTTCGCCGTCGGCACCGGAGCGCTTCCATTGACCGTTGCCCAGCTCACCACCACAACGCACGTGGTAGGTGACATGGTCCGGGGCGCAACCTATGGCACCTCCCAGACCTACGCAGGATCAGTGTCGACCACCAGCGGAATCGTGCCGACCGGCACCGTGCAGCTCTGGGCCGCCGGCTTTCACGTGGCCGACGGCACCCTCGATGGCACCGGCCGCTATTCGATCACCACCGACCGCATCCCGGTCGGCGCGACGCCCAGCGGCGAAGTCTGGCTGAGCTATACCGGCGACACCGACTTCCTGGCGAGCGATACTCACAACCCGACCGACACCATCCAGCTCACGATGTCGAAATATTCGACCACACCCCTTCTCGACTTCACCGGCACCGCCGCGATCGGCGGCGTGATCGACCTGACGGCCACGTTCGCGACACCCGCTGCCGGCCCGAGCGGACTGGTCACCTTCTCCACCGTGGCCGACGGGGTGATCGGCACGGCATCCGTGATCAACGGGGTGGCAACCCTGCCGTTCACGGTCGACGCGACCACGACCCAGGTGACCGCGTCATATGCGGGCGATGGCAACTTCGCAGCCACCACGACTGCCTCGCCGTTCGTCATCGCCGCCAGCGGCGCCGCGGCGACCATCGTTCTGGCGGACCCCGGAACCCTCGAGTACGGCACCCTCGTGACCCTCGCCGCGACGGTGACCCTAGGCGACGGATCGGCCCCGACCGGAACGGTGACCTTCGGCACGCCGGGTGGCGGGATCTTCGCCAGCAATGTTGCGATCGATGCCGGCGGCATCGTCAGGCTGCCGATCTGTGCGGGGGACTCCCTCGGATGCATCGGCGGCGCCGCGAGGCTCGGCATCGCCGACCAGACCATCGTGGTCAGCTACGCGGGGTCGTCCACCCATGCTGCGGGCCTCTCGAACACGGTCGCGTACCACGTGGTTGACGCCGCAACCTCCACCGCGCTCGTCGTCAATCCGACGAACATCGCCCAGGGAAGTGCGGTATTCCTCACCGCGACAGTCACCGGGGACACCACCTCGGCCACGCCGCGCGGCTCGGTCGCGTTCTACGGGGTCGATCCCGGCGGCGCCGAGGTGTTCATCGCCGTCGCGCCGCTGGTGTCGGGAGTCGCGATGGTGACCACCCAGACCGGCGCAGGGCTCACCGACCTGGTCTGGCCCGCCGAGTCGGTCATCGCCAGGTACACCCCGGCGTCCGGGTTCGCGGAGAGCCACCATGCCATCGCCGTGATTGTGAATCGCGTTCCGACGACCGCCACCGTGGTGGTGCCGACCGTGGTCGCCTTCGCGCCGACCACCGTGCAGGTGAACCTGAGCCACGACCCGGGAGCCAGTGCCGCTTTCACCGGCAGCATCACGCTCACCGCCGACACCGGTGCGACCTGCCTGATCACCCTGCCGGCATCAGCACCCCTCGGCTGCACGATCACCTGGAGTACCTCGGGTGCGCACACGGTCACCGCGCAGTACACGGGCGACGCGATCTACGAGCCGAGCGACAGCGGCACCACGTCGGTCGCGGTCACCAAGGCGACGCCCCTGCTCAGCTCGAACATCCCCCACACGGTCGGGTTGGGGACAACGGTCACCGCCACTTGGCGCGTCTTCGACGCCACGACGCCCGGAACCGTCACGGTCACCGCCGACGGGACGGTGTGGTGCACGGTCGCCGTTTCGGTGGGGCAGTGCAGCGGAACCTTCGCGTCGACCGGTACCGTGCCGGTGAGCGTCGTCTTCTCCGGCGACAGCAACTGGATCTCGATCGGCGACGCGCTCACGACGACCGTGACCGGATGCCTTGCCGCAGATGTGTACTCCGCGATCCCGGCATTCGGCTCCGTGTCGATCGACACTCCACCGAACTGCGGCAGCGGTTACGCCAACGGAACCACGGTGACGATCACCGCCCACCCGATCGCCCCCTACGTGATGTACCAGTGGCAGAAGCTCGCCCCCGGCCTGGTCTTTGACACCGCCAGCCTCACCACCACCTTCCTGATCACCACCGACTTCAGCACCTGGACCCACGTCGCAAGCTTTGCGCTGCCGTGCTACGCGCTCACTCCGATCACCGGGGCAAGTGGTGCCAGCGTCTCGCCCTCCCCCGACTGCACGAACCTCGATGGCACCACGGGGTACTCGCTCGGTACGAATGTCGTGATCTACCCGAAGCCGGCTGTGAACCCGGCCACTGGCGATCTCGAGCAGTTCTGGTACTTCACGAACCTGTCCGGCGGGACGGTGCATACCGACAGCGGCGGCCAGCAGTATCTGACGCTCACGATGGATGGCCCGAAGTCGCCGATCCTCAACTATGGGCAACGCTGCCGCGTGATCAAGCTCACAGGAGCCACAGCGACCACCCCGCCGAACTGCGTCTCACCGTTCGCCACCGGCTACATTCCCAACACGGTCGTGACGTTGGCCGCGACCCCTGACGCGACGCAGGCTCTCACCGGATGGACCGTCGACGGCACTGCCGCACCGGCACTCGGCTCGAACTCCACGCCGACCGTCAAGGTCTACGAGGACGACGTCACGGTGCGGGCCGACTACGTCAACTGCTACACGCTCACGGTGACACTCGACGGCGTTCGCGACCTGAGCAACGAGGAGATCGGCACGGTGACGAACAGTCCGGCGCCGAACTGCCCCGACGGCGGCCGTCGCTACCTGGCCGGCACCGCGGTCACCCTCACGCCGACCGTCTCACAGGCGGGCATCTCGTTTCGCGGCTGGGACGACGACAGCAGCACGGCCACGGTTCCCAGCACCGCGCCCGGGCCCTTCCCGGCGGCCACCACGAAGAAGGTCACGATCCTCGGCGACCTGACGCTGATCGCGTCGTTCTACAGCGCTGACGCGTGCTCGCACCTCAATATTCTCGGCGACCCGAGCGCGGTGCAGTTCGCCTCCACCGGATGCGGGCCGGGCTTCTACTACGACCAGCAGAAACAGTGGGCCAACCGCAATAAGGTGTCGGTGTCGACCCTGTCGCAAGACAAGTTCCTCAGCTCGCTGACGGTCACGACGCCTGCCACCACGAAGCTGAGCGTCTACGCCAGCGTGAAGGGCTACACGGGCAGTTGCTTCGGGCAGACTCACAGCAGCAGCGACGCCGGCCTGCACTACTACGGTCCCCTGCCGCGAACGGTCACCGATTGCAGGGTCGGCGGCGACATCAGCCTCACCCTGCAGCAGTGCCAGACCATCGTGTCGATTCCGCAGTTCACCGTGAACGGCCGGTCGGGCACCTACGGCACGCAGGATCTCCCGAGCGAGCTGTACATGCAAGACCCGACCACGGGCGAGTTTGGTGCGTACGGGGTGGCCGGAACCAACTGGGGACAGGCCGTGCCGTCCGCCCTCTCCGTCGTGCCCGACCCGGACCCGACAAAGCCACCGTCGGTCAGCCTGGAGTACGACCCCCAGACGCCCGGCCCCTGCGCACAGGCGGGCAACGCCTTCCCGGCGGGGCAGGTCATCGCGGTCTACGGCCTCGGTGCGGGCGTCATCTTCACGCAGCAGGGCTTCGCCGGCAGCGACGGGTTCCAGGCCGTAAACCCGCTGATTACCGTTACCGACACCAGCGCGCCTGCACTGATCGTGAACCCGTCGTACTCGCTCAGCTGCCACACCATCACGCTCGGCGAAGGCATCAGCGTCATCGGCGACGCGCCGCGGTGCCCGGGAAGTTCGGAGGCCGACAACTCGTACATCACGGGCGCCGCCATCCATGTGAACGCGTTGTACGAGGTCGGCAGCCGCAAGTTGGTCGCGTTCACCTCGGGTGTCGCGAGCGGTCAGATCACAGAAGACTCGACCACCCTGGACCAGAGCGGCTACGTAATCGTCGACAAAGACAAGAGCGTGAGCGCAGAGTACGTGACCAAGGCGCAGGCCTTCGGCCTCGGCATCGTGAAAGGCCTGAAGATCGCGTCCGGCATTGCCGCCGTTGCGCTGCCGATCATGGTGGGGTTCTTGTTCCCTCCCGCGGGCATCCTGTTCACCACGCTCGCGGCCGGCGCGGGGATCGCCAGCTTCTTCCCCGGTGGTGACAAGGTGGCCGCGGTCTTCGACCTGGTGAACCCGACCAAGATCACCGAGTGCGCGGCGCGGTGGGCATTCGACACGTCCAATGCTCCGACGAGCGGGCACAATCTCGGGGCCATCAAGAAAACCTTGAATAACCTGAAGGATTTGCACACGGCGACGGCCGTAGCCACCACGGCGATAGCGGACGTCAAACCGGCGACCGGTATCAGCGCCGTGCTGGCGAAGGCTCTCGCCAAGGCTAAGAGCGGTTACAACACCGTCAAGAGCGGATACAACACTGTCAAGGGCGTGTTGGACGACAAGATCGGGCTGAAGAACCTCGGCACCGCGGCCGCCTTGGCCTCGTTCGGGTATGAGCTCTACGACGACGGCATCGGCAACATCACCGGAGGTCCGCCGAGCGTCGACCAGCTGCGCAACACCGCGGGTATGACCACCTGTCTCGACCAGCAGTGGAGAGCGGCTACGTAGGGCGATCTCCCGTCCAGGCCCGTGGATAACGGTGAGCTTATATATACAATCCGCTATCATGATTTTCATGGCTTCGACTGCATCCTCGACTATTCGGATTGCACGCACGCGCGCAGGCATGACGCAGACCGAGCTAGCCGCTCATGCGGATGTGGCCCAAAGCGTGGTCAGCGCTTACGAGTCGGCGAAGCGCGAGCCGAGCTACGAGATGCTTCAGAAATTGGTCGCCGCGACCGGGTTCGAGATGGAAGTGGTGTTGGTGCCGTCGACAGAAAGATCGCCGAGCAAGCGAGCGATAGAAAACAACCGAAGCAGGCTGCTGCGCGCGCTGAGGAAACTCGGTGCCCGCGACGTGAAATTGTTCGGCAGCGTCGCTCGCGGGGATGATGGCCCCGGAAGCGATATCGACCTTCTCGTCGACACGATGCCAGGCGTGGGGCTCTTTGCCCTCGGCCGGATGCGCAGCGAGGCGGAACGAATACTTGGCACCAGCGTGGATATCGTGCCAACGAACAGCCTCAAGCCGGACATGGCGGAGAGGGTGCTCGCGGAGGCGATCCCGCTGTGAGCCGCCACGTACGAGAGCGGCTTGGTGACATCCACGCGTCCTGTTCTGCGATCGCTGACTACCTCGCCCGAGAGGGCACAGATGATGACATCGTCTTCGACGCAATCCGCGTGCGCTTGATCGAGATCGGGGAGGCGGTCAAAGACATCGATCCGACGCTGCTTGCCAATGAGCCGTCGATCCCCTGGACCGAAATCTCACGCATGCGCGACCAGCTGGCGCGTCGCTATTTCGACACTGCGCATTCGATCGTGCGAGCCACGGCGGCACACGACGTGCCAGAGCTCGCTGCGGCCGTCACGCGCTTGCTCGACGGGCTTCCCGGCGACCTGGGGACTAGCTAAGGCGAAACTTCCAGGGATCGACGGTCCGTGGATAGGCGCGCCCTGAATCCCGCTCTCTCAACGGCGGAACATGGATGTCGTCACCAGTCGAACAGGGAGTCCCGTCATGCCACGTCCAGCAATCGATATCACCGTCCCCGACCTGGGCGGGAAGCTCGCCCTCGTGACCGGCGCGAGCGACGGGATCGGCCTCGCCATCGCAGACCGCCTTGCGCGGGCCGGCGCGGAGGTGCTGATGCCGGTGCGCAACCAGGCGAAGGGCGATGCGGCGGCCGAGCGTATTCGGGAGCGGACGGCGGGCGCGACGGTGTCGGTGGGGTCGCTCGACCTCGCCTCGCTGACGTCCGTCGCGGAATTCTCGGACCGGTTGCTGCGGGAGGGCCGCTCGGTCGACATCCTGATCAATAACGCAGGCGTCATGACGCCACCCACCCGCCAGGTGACGGAGGACGGTTTCGAGCTGCAGTTCGCGACGAACCACCTGGGCCATTTCGCGCTGACGACGCAGCTGCTTCCGCTCCTGCGCGCCGGAAGGGCGCACGTCACCACCCAGGTGTCCCTGTCGGCGAACCAGCACTCCATCAACTGGGACGACCCGAACTGGGAGCGGAGGTACGACGCTTTCGAGTCGTACAGTCATTCGAAGATCGCCCTGGGGCTGTTCGCGATGGAGCTCCATCGCCGGAGCGCGGCCGAGGATTGGGGCATCCGGAGCGCCCTCTCCCACCCCGGCATCTCGCCGACCAACCTGCTCGCCGCGCAGCCGCAGATGGGCCGGCCCCGCGACACGATGGCGGTGCGCACGATTCGCGCGCTCTCCCGCATGGGCATCCTGTTCGGCACGCCGGAGACCGCGGCACTGCCAGCGGTGTACGCGGCGACCAGCCCGGAAGCGCAGGGCGGCCACCTCTACGGGCCCAAAGGGTTCCAGCACCTGAGCGGCGCACCGGCGGAGCAGACGCTGTACAGCAGACTCGCCGGCGAGGAGGACGGCCGACGGATCTGGGAGCTCTCGGAGCGGCTGGTGGGAGTATCTAGTCATGGATAGAGCCGAGCTGGCCGACTTTCTGCGTCGTCGTCGTGAGGCGTTGCAGCCGGAGGATGTCGGTCTGAACCGAGGACCGCGGCGCCGCACCGACGGCCTGCGTCGCGAAGAGGTGGCGGCGCTGTGCGACATGTCCGTCGATTACTACAGCCGGCTCGAGCAGGCGCGGGGGCCGCAGCCATCCGAGCAGATGCTGGCCTCGATCGCCCGCGGGCTGCGTCTCACCCTCGACGAACGTGACCACCTGTTCCGGCTCGGCGGGCACGGTGTGCCGGTTCGGGCCCTCCGCGGCGACCACATCTCGCCCGGGCTCATGCGCGTGCTCGACAGGCTGCAGGACACGCCCGCCCAGGTGATGAGCGAGCTGGGCGAAACCCTGGTGCAGACCCCGGCGGCCCGCGCTCTGTTCGGCGACGAGACCCGCTTCGACGGGATGTCGCGCTCGGTGACCTATCGGTGGTTCACCGACCCTGCCACCCGCGCGGTCTACCCGGTGGAAGACCATCCCGTGCGCTCGCGGGGTTTCACCGCCGACCTGCGCAGGGTCTACACGAAGCACGGCGCCGAGTCACGGGCCGGAGCGGTCGTGGATGTCCTGCTCGAGCGGAGCGCCGAGTTCGCCGAGCTGTGGGCGGCGCACGAGGTCAACAGCATCTATTCATACGAGAAGCGGTTGCTGAACGCGGAGGTGGGCGAGCTCACCGTGCAGTGTCAACTGCTCCACGACCCCGAACAGGGCCAGGCCCTTCTCGTCTTCACCGCCACGCCGGGCACGGAGAGCTACCAGAAGCTGCAACTGCTGTCGGTGATCGGAAACCAGCAGATCAGCGCGGCGGTCGATCGCTGAGCGGTCAGCGCACCCAGTTGTACGGCGTCGTGGTCGAGACGGCGAGGAAGCCCGATCGCTCGAGGATCGGGCGCGAGTATTCGGTCGAGTCGCTGTGGATGTACTTCTTGCCCAGCGCGATCGCGGACCGCGCGCGTGCGGCGGTCAGCGCGCGGTAGATCCCGCGGCCGCGCCACTCGGGGCGCGTCGCGCCACCCCAGATGCCGGCGAAGTCGGAGCCGGGAACAGGGTCGATCCGGCCAGCCGACACGACCTGCCCGTCGGCCTCGGCCACCCAGAGTTCCATTCCGTCGTCGAGCGCCAGTCGGGCGAGAAGCGACTCCGTCTCGTCATGGAACGGCCCGCCGAAGACCTCGTCCTGCATCACGCTCATCGCGCGGACATCGTCTTCTTCGCTCACCTTCCGCAGGGTGACACCCTGCGGAAGCGGTACATCCACGGCCAGGCCGACGGCCTCGCCGATCATGATCGACTCGGTCTCGTCGGGGGTGAAGCCGTTTTCCAGCAGCGCGTCGTGCAGGCCGGGAGCGATGTCGTGCCCACGGGTCTTCCACTCGACCCGCTCGATGGCCGGGTTCGACCGGAAGTGCTCGAGAGCTTGGGGCACCAGCTGCCGATAGTCCAGGTCGCCGAGGCTCTGGTAGGTGATGAAGCCGCGATCGCCGGCGAAGGTCACGAGCCGAACGGGTCCGATCCGCGTCACGTCGAGCGCGCTCGGAGTCT
>JAZJYU010000099.1:0-2180 GCA_040390225.1 Actinomycetota bacterium
CGCTTCAGGAACCCCTCCGGCAGGTCGAGCACGCCGGCCTCACCCTTGATCGGTTCTATGAAGATCGCGGCGACAGTGTCATCCATCGCCCGTTCCAGCTCCTCGATGGTGCTGCCGATGTGCTCGACGCCCGGAAGAAGCGGCTCGAAGTCCTCGCGCAGGGCGGCCTTGCCGGTGAGCGAGAGAGAGCCCATGGTGCGCCCATGGAACGAGTTCACCAGCGAGATGATGCGCCGGCGGCGCCCATCGCCGCGGTTGAGGCGCGACAGCTTGATGGCGGCCTCGATCGACTCGGCACCGGAGTTGCAGAAGAACACCCGGCCCGTCTCGCCCGCACCGGTGATCCGCAGCAGCCGCTCCGCGAGCTCCAGCTGCGGCGGGCTGGCGAAGTAGTTCGAGACGTGTGCAATGGTGGCGACCTGATCGCTCACCGCCTTGACCAGTACCGGATGCGCGTGGCCGAGGGCGTTCACAGCGATCCCGGCGAGGAAGTCGAGGTAGCGCTTGCCGTCGACATCCCAGACGTAGCAGCCCTCACCGCGTTCGAGCATCGCCTGCGGGGGCGCGAGAGTACCCATCATTGCCGAGGAGAAACGCTCTCTCCAGTTGTCTGGCGCACTCATGACTTCTCCTTAACGGGCACGACCTCCGTGCCGGAACCGCTGGTGGTGAACGCTTCGAGCAGCACGGAGTGCTGCGTTCGGCCGTCGATGATGGCAGCCTTCGGCACGCCGCCGTCGACCGCCTCAAGGCAAGCCGTCATCTTCGGGATCATGCCCGACTCGAGGGCCGGCAGCAGCCTGCGCAACTCGTTCGCGTCGATCGAGGAGATCAGCGACTCGCGGTCCGGCCAGTCCCGATAGAGGCCCGCGACATCCGTGAGGATGATCAGCTTCTCCGCTCCGAGCGCGATCGCCAGCGATGCCGCGGCCGAGTCGGCGTTCACGTTCAGCGCCTGGCCGTCGGCATCCGGAGCGATCGACGACACCACCGGGATCTGCCCGGCGTCGATGATGGCCGTCACCACTGCGGGCTCCACCTGGGTGACGTCGCCCACGAATCCGAGGTCGACGTTCTCGCCATCGATCAGGGTGCCCCGCCTGGTTCCTGTGAACAGGCCGTTCGTCTCGCCCGACACCGCCTGGGCGAATTCGCCGTGCTCGTTGATGAGGGCGGCGAGTTCAGGGCCGACCGCGCCGGCGAGCACCTCGCGCACCACCTCGATCGCCTCGGTATTGGTGACCCGCAGGCCGCCCCGGAACTCGCTGAGGATGCCCCGCGCGGCAAGCGCCGCCGAGATCTGAGGCCCGCCGCCGTGCACGACAACGGGATGCACGCCAACCTGCTTGAGAAAGACCATGTCTTCGGCGAACGAGCGCTTCAGCTCGTCGTCGACCATCGCATTCCCTCCGAACTTCACCACGATGGTGCGACCGTGAAACCGGCGCAGCCATGGCAGTGCCTCGATGAGAGTCGCGGCCTTGGCTGCGGCATCCACGTGATCGGGATCGTTGACATGTTTCGCCATCAGCTTGAGTACGCGCTGTTCTCGTGCACGTAATCGTGGGTGAGATCGTTGGTGCGGATGGTCGCCGTTTCGTCCCCAGACTTCAGGTCGATGATGACGTGCACCTCCCGGCCGCTCAAATCGACCAGGTCGCGCGGCTGGTCGGGCTCACCCCGGTGCGCCACCCGCACGCCGTTCATGGTCACGTCGATGTCGTACGGGTCGAACACGGCGCTCGTCGTTCCGACCGCGGCCAGTACCCTGCCCCAGTTGGGATCGTTGCCGAACACCGCCGCCTTGAACAGGTTGTTGCGGGCGACCGCGCGGCCGACCTCGACGGCGTCATCCTCGCTCGCCGAGTTGACGACCTCGATGGTGATGTCGTGCGATGCGCCCTCCGCGTCTTGCTGCAGCAGCACGGCGAGTTGCGCACAGGCCTCCGTAAGGGCGGCCGTGAACTCGGCAGCGGAAGGAACCACTCCCGATGCGCCTGACGCCAAGAGCGTCACGGTGTCGTTGGTGGACATGCAGCCGTCGGAGTCGAGCCGGTCGAAACTGACGCGCGTAGCGGCACGCAGCGATGCGTCGAGCTGCGCAGCAGGAACGTCGGCGTCTGTGGTGATGACGACGAGCATGGTGGCGAGGCCGGGCGCCAGCATGCCGGCACCTTTCG
>JAZJYU010000099.1:2190-9638 GCA_040390225.1 Actinomycetota bacterium
CCCTGCACCACGACCTCTTTCGGATGGGTGTCGGTCGTCATGATGGCGGTCGCAGCATCCGTACCGCCGTCCGCGCTCAGCGCCGCGAAGCACGAGTGGATGCCGGCCGTCATCTTCACGAGGTCGAGCTGCTCGCCGATCAACCCGGTCGAGCACACCACCACGTCGCTTGCCGAGATGCCGAGCTCGTCGGCGGTCAGCTCAGCGGTGGAGTGCGTGACCTGGAAGCCCTGGGCGCCGGTGTAGCAGTTGGCGCCACCCGAGTTGAGCAGCACGGCGGAGACGATGCCGTCGGCGACCACCTGCTTGGACCAGATCACCGGATTCGCAAGCGAACGGTTACTGGTGAAGACGGCCGCCGCCGCCTGGCGCGGGCCGCGGTTGACGACCAGGGCGACATCGAGTCCGCCCGAGTTCTTGAGCCCGGCCGCGACCCCGGCAGCCTCGAAGCCCTTCGCGTGGGTGACGCTCATGGTGCCACCCCGTCCGTGGGCAGGCCCGTGGTCTCGCCGATGCCGAGCGCGATGTTGGCAGACTGGATTGCCGCCCCGGCCGTGCCCTTCATGAGGTTGTCCAGCGCGGTCACGACAACCACACGCCCGGCGGCCTCGTCGATCGCGAGGCCCATCAGCGCCGTGTTCGCGCCGATGGTGTCCCCGGACCGGGGCATCGAACCCTGCGGCAGCAACTGAACGAATGGCTCCTCTGAGTACGCGTCCTCCCAGGCCTTCCTGACCTGGGCCGCTCTGGTGCCCGGCACGATCCGTGCCGTTGAGGTCGCGAGGATGCCTCTGGACATCGGCACGATCACCGGGGTGAAAGAGATGGTCGGCTCGGCAGCCCCGGCGCCGCGCAAGGCCTGCAGTATCTCGGGGATGTGCCGGTGCGTGCCGCCGACGGCGTACGGGTTGGCCGACCCGAGGATCTCGCTCGCCAGATTCGGCAGCTTCAGGCTCTTTCCAGCACCGGACGGTCCGACGGCGAGCACCGACACCAGGTCCCTCTCCTCGATGACGCCGGCCGCGATTCCGGGTGCGAGCGACAGAGAGACCGTGCTCGCGTTGCAGCCGGGGGCGGCGATGCGCTTCACGCCCGCAAGGCTGGTCCGCTGCTTTCCCTCCCCCACGATGAGCTCCGGGACGCCGTAGGCCCAGGCGCCGAAATACTCGCCGCCGTAGAAGTGCGCCCAGGCCGCCGAGTCGGTCAGCCGATGGTCGGCACCGCAGTCGACCACCAGTGCGTCAGCCGAGAGCTCTGAGGTGAGTTCACCCGAGGCGCCGTGCGGCAGAGCGAGGAAGACCACATCGTGCCCCGCGAGGGCCTCCGGTGTGGTGTCGGAGAGCGTGAGGTGGGCGAGCGAGCGCAGATGAGGCTGCACCGAAACGAGCGGCTGGCCGGCATTCGTGTGTGCGGTCACGGTCGTGACCTCGAAGTCGGGATGGGCGGCGAGCAGTCTCAGCAGCTCACCGCCGGCATAGCCGCTGGCACCTGCCACGGCGACGGTATAGGACATGGGTTGAACCTTCTCGGTGAGTGGACGGGGATCGGTCCGGCGGCGCTCACGCGAATCTGGTGCCAGTGGCAGCGGATCGGCTCTAGAGCGTCGCCTTCAGTCGCAGTCCGCGACGGAAACCTGGGCGACGACGGTCGCTCTGTCCGATCACGCGGTAGTTGTCCACGGGTCGAGCATAGTGGAAACTGGGCACACCATTCGCTTGGCACCACCCTACGAAAGCAGAACTCATGGCCGATTACTCCGACCTCCTCAAGCAGATCCCCGTCGCCGACATCGCGAAGCAGGTCGGGGTCAGCCCCGACGTCGCCAGCGAGGCGATCAACCAGATCCTCCCAACCCTCGTCAGCGGCATGTCCGCCAACGCCAAGACGCCGGAGGGCGCGGCCTCGCTCGAGAAGGCGCTCACCAGCCACACCGGCAAGAAGATCACAAGCGTGTCGGATGTCGACACGGCAGACGGCGAGAAGATCGTCAAGAACGTGTTCGGCTCCAACAAGGAGGCGGTCGAGAAGGCAGTGGCGAGCAACACCAAGTCGCCGAACGCCACTCAGCAGATCATCGCTCAGATACTGCCGATCGTCGCACCGATCGTCATCGCCTGGATCGCCAGCCAGTTCCTCGGCGGCGCCTCCACGTCAACGACCTCCACCTCGAAGTCGAACTCCAGCTCCACAGCGGGCGGCATCGGCGGCCTGCTCGGCGGGCTGCTGAGCAACCCAGAAACCCAGTCGGCCATCGGTGGCGTGCTCGGTGGACTGCTCGGCGGCGGCAAGAAGTAGCTTTAGGACGGTCGAGCTCTGTCGAGACCTCGCCAGCGAGCAACCCGCCGGAGAGTTCTCGACAAGCTCGACCCGCTATTCGCGCACTACTGCGTGAAAGCGGGCCGCGGCGAGCGCCGCACCTGCCAGCTTGGCCTCCGTGGCCTCGGCAGCGGTGAGCGTGCGGTCCGCAGCGCGGAAGCGCAGCGCCAGGGTGATCGACTTCTTGCCGTCCGGCACCCCTTCGCCGCGGTAGTCGTCTACCAGCCGGGCGTGTTCGAGCAGTTCGCCCGCGCCCTCGACCACGGCGTCCCGAACGTCTCCGGCCGGCACCTCGACGGGGACGACCAGCGACAGGTCCTGCGTCGCCGCAGGGAACCCGGCGATCGGCGCCGGCGTCACCTCCCGCCGCGCCAGCTCGATGAGCAGATCCAGATCGACCTCGAGTACCGCGACGACCCTGGGCAGGTCCAGCTGCTCGGCGAGCGACGGCAGCAGCTCCCCCGCCACACCGACGACACGCTCGCCGACCAGCAGTTCCGCCGTGCGGCCCGGGTGCAGGGCTGGATGGGAACCCTGGCGGATGGCAAGCGGGGCGTCCACTGCGGCGGCCAGCTGGCGGGCGGCGTCCAGGGCATCCGCGACACCGTACGATGTCGCTGCGAAGCCCGGCTGCTTCTCGGTCGAGGCGCCGAGCATGAGCGCGGAGACGTACAGCGGCTGGGGCGGGATGCTTTCAAGCAACCCGGCGAGTTCGCGCTCGGTCGGGCGCACAGCACCGGCCGGCAGCGGTCCACTGACATACGTCGTGCCGGCGACCGGCCTCACGACCGAGCCGATTTCGAACAGGCCCAGGTCGACGAGTCCACGCGATAGGTTGCGGCGCGCGATCTCGATGAGACCCGGGATGAGCGAGGTGCGCATGAACGGCGCCTCGGCATCGAGCGGGTTGGCCAGTCGGATGGCGGATGACTGGCCGAACGTCTCGTTTGCGGTCGCGTTGACGAACGGGTACGACAGCACCTCGACCAGTCCGTTCGCGGCGAGCACCTGCGCGGCAGACCGGCGTAGCCGCTGTTCGCGGGAGAGTCCGCGGCCGGGTGGCGCGACCGGGAGAACTGCCGGGATGCGGTCGTAGCCGACGATACGGGCGACCTCCTCGACAAGAGTCGCCTTGTCGGTGAGGTCGGGGCGCCAGCTCGGCGGGGTGACGCTCAGCACAGCCTTTCCCGGAATGACCGTGCCGCCGATGTCGGTGAGAGTCGCCAAGATCTCCTCATCCGAGTAGTCGGCGCCGGTGATCGCGTTGACGTAGCCGTCGGGCAGTTCGATCGGCTTTGCCGGCTCGACCGCATAGAGGCGCGTGCCGAGGGCGTCCGCGGTTCCACCGGCCAGATCGATCAGCAATTCGACGACTCTCGCTGCAGCGGCATCCGCGACGTTCGGGTCGACCCCTCGCTCGAAACGACGCGACGCCTCACTCGGCAGCTTGTGCCTGCGCGCAGTGCGCGCGATCGACACGGGGTCGAAGTTCGCGGCCTCGACCAGCACGTTCGTCGTCGTGCCGGAGATCTCCGTCGACGCGCCGCCCATCACGCCGGCGAGGCCGATCGGCCCGGAGCCGTCGGTGATCAGCAGGTCCTGCGGATCGAGCGTGCGTACCTGACCGTCGAGGGTCTCGAGCTTCTCGCCCTTCGCGGCGCGGCGCACGACGAACCCGCCGCTGAGCTTGTCGAGGTCATAGCCGTGAATCGGCTGACCCAGTTCGAGCATCACGTAGTTCGTGATGTCGACGACGAGTGAAATCGACCGGATGCCGGCCAGCACCAGCCGCGCGATCATCCAGGCCGGCGTCGGGCGCGTCGGGTCCACTCCGCGCACGACGCGGGTCACGAAGACCGTCGCGCCGATGCGGTCGCGGAGGGGCGCGTGGTCATCGATGATCACATCGAACCCCGACCCTGCCGCTGAGCCTGCCGAAGCAGCACTGAGCGCGGGGTCGCGGAACGGGGCACCCGTCGCATGCCCGTATTCGCGCGCGATACCCCGGATCGAGAACGCGTACCCACGGTCGGGGGTGACGTTCACCTCGACGGCCCAGTCGTCCAGGCCGAGAAGTTTCCCGGCATCGGTTCCCACATCGGGGTCGAGTCCGAGGTCGGCGAGTCTCAGGATGCCAGCGTGCTCGTCACCGAGTCCGAGCTCCCGCGCCGAGGCGATCATGCCGTCGGAGACGTGGCCATAGGTCGTGCGCGCCGCGATGGGGAACGGACCTGGCAGCACTGCGCCCGGCAACGAAACCACGACCTTGTCGCCGACGGCGAAATTGTGTGCGCCGCAGACGATTCCCCGCGGTTCGGCCTCACCGACATCCACCTGGCACCAGTTGATGGTCTTGCCGTTGGACTGCGGCTCGGGCGTGAAGGACAGCACCTGACCGACGACGACCGGCCCGGTCACGCCGAGCGTGTGGACGTCCTCCTCCTCGAGGCCCACCTTCACCAGCGCGGCGTGAACGTCATCCGGGGTGGCATCGGCTGGCACGTCGACGAATTCGCGCAACCACGAGACGGGAACGCGCATCAGACCACCAGCCCGAACTGCTCGGAGAAGCGGATGTCGCCCTCGACCATGTCGCGCATGTCGTTGAGGTCGTTGCGGAATTGAAGCGTGCGTTCGATGCCCATGCCGAAGGCGAAGCCCTGGTACACATCCGGGTCGATGCCGGCCGCGCGCAGCACGTTGCGGTTCACCATGCCGCAGCCGCCCCACTCCACCCAGCGGGCACCGCCCTTCGCGTTCGGCTGCCAGACATCCATCTCCGCGCTCGGCTCTGTGAACGGAAAATAGTTCGGGCGCAGGCGGATCTTCGCCTCCGCGCCGAACATGATACGCGCGAAGTGCTCGAGCGTGCCGCGCAAGTGAGCCATGGTCAGGCCTTTGTCGATCGCGATGCCCTCGACCTGATGGAACACCGGGGTGTGGGTGGCGTCGAGCTCGTCGGTGCGGAACACCTTGCCGGGCGAGATCACGTAGACCGGCAGCTCGCGGGTGAGCAGCGAGCGAATCTGCACCGGGCTCGTCTGGGTGCGCAGCAGCAGATGCGAGTCGACCGGCTCGACGAAGAAGGTGTCTTGCATGGCGCGGGCCGGGTGGTCCTCGTCGAAGTTGAGGGCGTCGAAGTTGAACCACTCGTTCTCGAGCTCCGGCCCCTCCCCGATCTCCCAGCCCATCCCGATGAAGATGTCGCCGATCGCCTCCTGCAGCAGGGACAGCGGATGCCGTGCCCCGGTCACCCGGCGCGAAGGAAGTGCGGTCACGTCGACGGCCTGCTCGGCGAGGCGCTTCGCGTCTTCGACGGCGAACAGCTCCGCCTCCCGCTCGGCGAAGGCCTGATTCGCCGTGGCGCGGGCCTGGCCCACGAGCTTGCCCGCCGCGGCCTTCCGGTCTGGCGAGACATCGCGCATCGCGGCGTTCAAAGCCGCTAGTGGCGAACCCTCACCGAGATGGGCGGACTTGACCGTCTTCAGCGTCGCAAGGTCGGGCGCGGCGGCGATCGCTGCGAGAGCCGCCTCGACGGCAGCAGCGACCGCGGCCTCGGTAATGGGTTCTGACACGGGTCCCAAGCTTAATGCCAGCGGGTCTCGCTGAAGCTCACCAGCCGTTTCCGACGGCAAAATCGCAGATGTCATCCGAGAAATCATCGAAGGAGCCGGCAACAGCAGAGGCGATGGCATTCCCGACGGAATCCCCGCTCGACGCCTGCTGAGCCGACGCGGCATCGATTGCCGCCTCGATGGCGAGCGGCGTCGCGCAGTCACCGTTGTCCAGACCGAGGGCCACCGACGCGCGATCATATGCGGCATGCGTCCAGCGGGCCGTCGATCCGTAGTCCCACTCGTCCACTGTCACCGACCCGGAGACGCCAAGGGGATCGGAGTCGACGACGAGGTCGAGATTGTGACCGATCTCGCTATCGTTGGCGTCCATGACGATAGTGATCGACGAGTAGTTCGATGGCGCGGGATTGAGCATGGTGGATCCGTGAGCACCGCCGGATGTCAGGGCAAGATACCAGGTGACCGAGATATCGCCCCGGGCGTTGTCCATCACCATCAACGGCGCCTCGCTGTCGAGGCTCATGACGAAACCCTCGGCAGGCGCAGCTCCTGAATTTCGCACAGACGGGGAAACTGCAAGGTCCTTGAGCGGCTGGTCGGTGAAGGCTTCCGCCGCGGACAGCACCGCAACCCCATTCCCCTGGGAGAATATGTCATACGGACTCCAGCTACCAGCCTCTGCGGGGTGGCGAGACTTCGCATCCGAGCCGGCCACAGCCACCATCGGGCTGGCAATGATGAGGACAGTGGTGACAATCAGTGCTGCGACGGGCCGTAGAGCGGTCATCGGCTTTCCTTCTTCCTTTTCTCGCAATAGCGTGAGTGGAACTGTCATCGGCTCAGCAGACGTCGTTGAGAACGCGCGCGGAGACGGCGAAGTCGACCGCGGAATTGATCTCGTTCCAGATTCCACCCGAGCCACCATCGTCAGCCTCCGGGAATGCGATAGCCCCGTCGCTCACCGCAGTCGCGAACGCCCGGCCGGCCGAACAGTTCTGCCCGAGCGAATCGGGATCGTCCGTCGGGAGGTTGTGGATATAGATGTCGTCCATATACTGCCGATCGACGATCCGCACATACCAGTAGGCGAACGAGTCGCCGTCGACCTGGAATTCACCGGTTGGGGGCGAGAAGAGAGCGTTGGATTGGACGCTAACCTGCCGCGTGAAGTTCCCGTTGAACAGAAAAGTGACCGTCGTGAACGGCCAGTACGTCAACCCGCTGTGCGACGTGCCGCTGACAAACCAGACGAGGGCGTACAGCGTCGCCTTCACCCCAGTACTCGTGTCCTGTTTGATCAGCAGCGACGGGCTGGAGAGGGTCGCGCCGGAGCCGACGATTGATCGGGCTTCGGCGATGGTGACCTTCTGAGCCTTGGCAAGTGACTTCGCGAAACCATTGCGAGCAGTGACGTCGAGCCACGTACCGTGCGCCAGGCCTCCGTCGACCATGCTGGGTGCCTCGGGTGTCACCGCCGAGGCAGGCGCTACGGCGACCATCGCCATCGCGCCGGCCTGCCCTTCAGCCTTCGGCGCCAGCAGCTTCAGCTCGGCG
>JAZJYU010000099.1:9648-13403 GCA_040390225.1 Actinomycetota bacterium
ACATGAGAACTCCGATCATCATGCGCACCGGAATGCGCTGGTTGCGTGAACGTCGCTTGAGCGCGGCCATCAATTCGCGGGAGCGCAGACAGACGTCGCCGAGGCCTTCGTTACGGCGAACAGCAACCCGACCGCCAGCGTCGAGTCCCTCTTGCGATCTCTGTCGTTGCCGTTCAGCGCGGCGATCATCGTGACGAACTCGGCGGCGATCAGGCCTGAGGCTGTGTCGATGATGAAGACCATCACCCTCAGCAGATTGCAGAGACTCGTCGCGGGGAGCGCGTCCGTGAACTTCAGCTGATTCGGGGTGTAGTCCACCGCCTCCGACTCGATGACGTCGGTGCCATTTGCCGTGAGCGCATAACGGTACTGGCCGCGATGCCCGTTGATGAGGAACGAGGTGTCGCTTCCGTACATCGTGGCAGCCGCAACGCTCACCACCTTCTTCTGTTTGCTGTCGAGCACAGCGACGATGATCGACGGTGCGAGAAGGGTGATCGACTTCGCCTTGTCCTCCGGAAACGGTGACGGGAACGCGCCATCACCGATGAGACTCCACCCGACCGCATACTGTGTCGGAGTTTTCGAATCGCGTGCGACAGTCTTGTACAGCGCCGGATTGCCGAGAGTCCCCTGCGGACTGCAGTCGGCGTCGAGCGGAATCGCGGCGGTCGCCGAGAGCTCGGCAAGCGCGATCGTACCCTTGAGGAAATCGCCGACCAGATACGCCCGCTCCCAATGACGCACGAGGAACGTGTCATCCGCGGAGCCCCCCGATACCGCTGTCGCCAAGACATTCGCAGGCTCGACGCGGTGCCCGGTATCCGCCCCCGCAGTCGCAGCGCTACTCAGTATCAGTGAGGCGGTTACCACGATGGTGGCGATGGCAATTGTTCGGGGGGACACGAAGCCTCCAGTTCTCTGCGACCCCCCGCTGTGCGTAACCATTCGTTACTGAGTAACAGTGTGTCCTGTAATGGAGCCAGGCATGGTGAACGGATATCGAACGCCGGACGAACGTCAGAGACGATCAGGGATGCTGGGCGAACGCGCTCTCGTAGAGGCAGACGGAGGCGGCGGTCGCCAGGTTCATCGACTCGGCATGACCGTAGATGGGAACGGTGATCGCACGGTCGGCGAGCGCGAACTGCTCGTCGCTGAGTCCGCGGGCCTCGTTGCCGAACAGCCAGGCCGTCGGGCCGTCGAGCACGCCCGCCCGCCGAGCGCTCAGCAGGTCTTCCCCCTTGATGTCGGCGGCGAGCACCGTGAGTCCGCTCTCACGTGCACGCTCGAGCACCGACTCCAGCTCGACACCGACGGCGACCGGCAGGTGGAAGATCGACCCTGTGGACGCTCGGACCACTTTGGGGTTGTAGACGTCGACGCTGCGCCCGGTCATGATCACGCCGTCGGCGCCCGCGGCATCCGCCGCCCGGATGATGGTGCCCGCGTTGCCGGGGTCGCGCACCTCCTCGAGCACGGCGACCAGCTTCGCGCCGGCCAGGATGTCTTTCACCGAGGTGGGGAACTGGCGGCAGACCGCCACGATCCCCTGCGGGGTGACCGTGTCCGCCATGGTGTCGAGCACGTGCTCGGTCACGAATTCGACCTCGATGCCGGCAGCGGCAGCGGCATCCGCGATAGCCGAGTACTTATCGAGCGCGGTCGGCGTAGCGAACAGTTCGACCAGCAGATCGGGCCGGAACGCGAGCGCCTCGGAGACGGCCTGTGGTCCTTCGAGCATGAACAGGCCGGTGGTGGCGCGCCCCTCTCGCTTGGCGAGCTTGGCAACGCTGCGAACCCGAGGGGATCGCGGATTATCGAGCACGGCCCTCATCCTACGTACCGGCCCTGAACACACGGTGGAGGCGCGCGAAAGGCCCGGCCAACGCTTGGCCGGGCCCTTCGGGATAAAGCTACGCGCTGACCTTCGGTGCCGACGTGTCGGCGGGAAGGGCGGCCTTCGCGGTGGCGACGAGCGCGGCGAAGGTGGCCGGCTCGGTGATCGCGAGGTCTGCGAGAATGCGACGGTCGACACCGACCCCGGCCAGGTTCAGTCCCTGGATGAGGCGGTTGTACGTGAGGCCGTTCGCGCGGGACGCGGCGTTGATGCGCTGGATCCACAGGCGACGGAAGTCGCCCTTGCGCGCGCGACGGTCGCGGTACGCATAGACGAGGGAGTGGGTGACCTGCTCCTTGGCCTTGCGGTACAGGCGTGAACGCTGACCGCGGTAACCGGATGCGCGCTCCAGGATGACCCTGCGCTTCTTGTGGGCGTTGACCGCCCTCTTTACTCGTGCCATTTTTCTAGTCCTTGTTGTGGGGTCTGCGTTACTTGGAGTGCTTGCCGAGCAGTCTCTTGATGGCCTTCACGTTGACCGGAGCGATCTGCTCATCCGTGTTCAGGCGGCGCTTGCGCTGGCCCGACTTGACCTCCAGGTTGTGGCGCATGCCAGCCTGCTGCTTCATGATTTTTCCGCTGCCGGTGACCTTGAATCGCTTCTTGGCACCCGAGTGCGTCTTCTGCTTCGGCATTTCTCTCCTTGGTTGTAGAACTACTCGGCTGCGGCCGGTTTGGGTTTGGGTGCGGCAGCGGGCTTGGGGGTCGTTGCCGGCTTGGCGGCCGCGGCAGGCTTCGGCGCGGAAGCGGGCTTGGCGGCAGGGGCGGTGGCGGGCTTCACAGCAGCCGGTGCCTTCGCGGCGACGGGGGCCTTGGCGACGGGTGCTTCAACAGGCTCAGCGACCGGGGCGGCCTTTGCGACGGGTGCTTCGACAGGCTCTGCCACCGGGGCGGACTCGGCGACCGAGGCAGCGTTGGCGACCGGGGCAGCCTTCGCAACCGGGGTCTCCGCGCGCTCACGCGGCGCCGGCTTCTTGGCGTCGTGCTCGGCTTTCACCTCGGCTTTGGTCTTCAGCGGACCGATGACCATGACCATATTGCGGCCGTCGACGGTCGGAGTCGACTCGATCGAACCGAACTCCGACACGTCCTCCGCGAAGCGCTGAAGCAGACGGTAGCCCTGCTCGGGGCGCGACTGCTCACGGCCACGGAACAGGATCATCGCCTTCACCTTGTCGCCCGACTGAAGAAAGCCCTCGGCGCGCTTGCGCTTGGTCTCGTAGTCGTGCACGTCGATCTTCAGGCGGAAGCGCACCTCTTTGAGGATGGTGTTGGACTGGTTGCGCTTGGCCTCTTTGGCCTTCTGCGCGGTTTCGTACTTGAACTTGCCGAAATCCATGATCTTGGCAACCGGAGGCTTGGAATTGGGAGCAACCTCAACCAAATCCAGGTCTGCCTCCTGGGCAAGACGAAGAGCGTCTTCAATGCGCACGACGCCGACCTGTTCGCCGTTCGGGCCAACAAGTCTGACCTCCGGTACGCGGATTCGGTCATTGGTACGGGGATCGCTGATGTGTGACTCCTTAGTCGGTGCTGGTGAAGGCCCGAAGGAGAAGATTCACGCGCGAAAACTCCCCGAAACAAAATCGGTTCATTCACGGCGGCCCCTGATCTACCGACCGCACTGTTTGACCAGCACGGCGGCGGGGGCTTACCCGGTAACCTTAGGTGTCATATCAACACAGAGCGGTCAAGCGCGGGTGGGAGAATCTCCACTTTCGTTTCGAAGCCAGCGAGGCCTCGAAGCCAGCAGCAAGCATAACAGAGGAAGACCCCCGTGAGCGATACCTCCCCCAGTCACGAGTTCGACGAGATGGATGCCGCCCGAGACATCGCGGACGTGCCCGCTATCGAG
>JAZJYU010000100.1:0-13246 GCA_040390225.1 Actinomycetota bacterium
GCGCGCACGACCTCGGCGTGAACCCGTTCATCCGCCGCCATCGCGGCGGTCGCATCCGAATCCTTCTCGTACGGAGAGCGGGCCTCCGCCCGCTGCGCCAGGGCGAGTACGAACACCGAGCCGAATCGTCTGGCGAGAAAGCCGAGCAGGCGCGACCGGATGTCGCCCATGCCCTCCTTGCCGGCCCTGTCGCCCAGCAGCTCGAGCCAGTGATCGGCGTGGCGACCTTCCGCATCAGCCAGCGCGAGCAGGATCTCCCGCTCCTCGCCCTGCCTGCGCACCGCAAGGTCGCGGTAGACGGCGGCTTCTGCGCGCTCGTCGGCGAGGTAGTGCCGCCAGCGCCTCAGGTCACTCCGTGTCGGTTCAGGCACGGGTTCCAGAGTATCGGATGCCCCAGGACAGCTCCCAGCTATGCCCCGGCTCGAGCCAGCGCAGGCCCTGCCCGGAGTTGAGCGCGTCGGCCGGCGCCGACATCGGCTCGATCGCCAGTGCGCTGACCAGCCCGTCATCGGTGGGGAAGATCCTGGTGACGAACACCTGCACGTAACGGAAGTCCTCGCCCTGCCACAGCTCAACGTAGCGGCCGTCCGGAGCGCCGACCCGGCTCGCAGTCACCCCGGTGGGGAGCTGCCCGAAGCCGTCGTCGAGCGCGAGTCCCCGCAGCGGGACGCCGTCTCGGAGGTCGTACCTCGTGCCGTCGACGGGGGTCTCCGCGGTGGGATTGAGGCGGGCATCCGTCTCGAAGCGCGTGCCGGCGGCCACCGTCACCGTGAGGTCGTCGAAAGGCACGTCCCCGATGCGGAGATAGGGGTGCGAGCCGACCGCGACCGGCGCGGCCGTGTCCCCGATCGTGCGCAGGACGTGGGTGACGGTGATCCCGTCATCGGTGAGGTCGAAGCGCACGGTGGTCGCCACCTCGAACGGGTATCCCCGGGTCGGGAAAATGGTCGCGGCGAGAGTGACAGACGACTCGCTGCGCTCGACCAGGTCGTACGGACGGTCGCGCAACAGTCCATGCAGGGCGTTGCCGAGTTCCGGCTCGGTGAGGTCGAGCTGCTGAGGCTCGCCATCGAGCTGCCAGCGTCCGTCGCGCACCCGATTCGGCCACGGTGCGAGCGTGATGCCCGCGCCGAACGGCGCTATCGAGGTGGCGGGGTACGGCTGTACCAGGTCGGTCCCGTCGACCTGCAGTTCGCGCAGCGCCGCCGCGACCTGAGTTATGGCGGCACGATTCGCGCCGAGGACGAGTTCGTACTGGGTGCCGGTCGGGGTGAGCATGGTTCAGAGTACCGACCCGCTGGTACTCTCGAACAATGAGAAGGTCGCTCGCTACCACCTCGCTCGTCGCGGGCGGTGTCGCCCTGGTCATGCTCCTGGCAGCGTGCAGCGGGCAGGGCACAAACGATGGCTCGTCCACCGGCAAGGCGACCGTTGCGCCGAGCGCGACACCCACGCCCACGCCGACCTCCACCGACGTGCTGTTCACCATCTCGGCCAACGTGCGCGGGGCCGACGGCAGCACCATCGGCATCCAGCTCACCGCGCACAAGCCGATACCGTACAGCGACCCCGCCGCGAAGGCCGACGAGACCACGTTCCTCGCCCAGTGCGGCGACGGCAAGGGTGGCAGCATCGCACGAGACGCGGCATACCTCGCCGCGAACGGCAGCATCCTGGTGCCGATCGACATCACGGCGTCCATTCCCGGCAAGACCTATGTCGCGCCCGTCGGAATCACGCTCGGAAGCCCGTACTTCGGGGCGTCCGTCAGCGGAAAGAACGCGGTGCCGAGCGACACGACGGCGCCGTGCTACAACGGCTACCAGTGGGTCAGTTCGGGCACACTGCACGCGGTCGCCGACTTCGAGAGTGGAATGCCGGGGCCAGACCTCAAGCTCTGGCGCTACGGCCTGTACGGCTTCGGACTGGCCGACGGTTCGAACGCCACCATCGAGGCGTGCAAGATCACCGTCACCGACCTCGGCAAGGCGGATGATGTGGCCTCCGTCACGGGCTGGGACGTCACCGCACCACAGAGCGGCCTCACCTGCGTGATCGGCTACTCCGGGGAGTAGCGCGCTGGAGCTACCTTCGTCGGTTCACAGGAGGCGCTCCGCGGCCTCGACCACGTTGCTCATGAGCATCGCCCGGGTCATCGGGCCGACGCCGCCGGGTACGGGCGAAAGGAACCCGGCCACGTCAGCGACACCCGGATCGACGTCGCCGATCAGCTTCGCCTTGCCGGTCTCGGCATTCAGCACACGGGTGATCCCGACATCAAGCACGGCGGCACCAGGCTTCACCCAGTCGGCCTTGATCAGCCCCGGCACTCCCACCGCGGCCACCACGATGTCGGCTCGCCGCACCTCGTCGGCCAGGCCGATCGTGCGGGAGTGGGCGAGTACCACTGTCGCGTCGATGCCCTTGCGGGTCAGCAGCAGGCCGAGCGGGCGTCCGACGGTCAATCCGCGCCCCACGACGACGACGCGCCTGCCGGCGATCTCGACCCCGTAGCGGCGCAGCATCTCGACGATTCCCGCCGGCGTGCACGGCAGCGGCGAGTGCAGCTCACCGGCGACCCCCAGCACGAGCCGGCCGAGGTTCATCGGGTGCAGGCCATCCGCATCCTTCGCCGGGTCCATGAGTTCCAGCATCGCGTTCTCATCGAGTCCCGCCGGCAGCGGCAGCTGGATGATGTACCCGGTCACCGCCGGGTTCTCGTTAAGCCCTCTGATCGCAGTTCGCACCTCGTCGGCGGTCGCCGTCTCGGGCAGATCGACGCGCACCGACTCGATGCCGAGCTCGAGCGAGTCGCGGTGCTTGCCGCCGACGTACGAGAGCGAGCCGGGATCGGAGCCGACCAGCAGCGTGCCGAGACCGGGGTGGATGCCCCTCGCCTTCAGCGCACTGATGCGTTCGACCAGTTCGCCGCGCACCGCCGCCGCGGTGGCGACACCGTCGATGATGGTTGCGGTCACGCCCAGGTTCCCGGAGAGGTGAGTCCGGGGTACAGCGGGTAGCCGTCGGTGAGCTTCACCACGCGCGCGCGCAGGGCGTCGACATCCGGGTCCGGCTTCAGCGCGTTCGCGATGATGTCGGCGACCTCGGTGAACTCCTCGTCACCGAAGCCCCGTGTCGCGAGCGCCGGCGTTCCGATCCGCACGCCAGACGGGGTCATCGGCGGGCGCGGGTCGAAGGGGACGGCGTTGCGGTTCACCGTGATGCCGACCGAGTGCAGGATGTCCTCCGCATCCTGACCGTGGATGGCAGCGTTCCGCAGGTCCACCAGCACCAGGTGCACGTCGGTGCCGCCGGTGAGCACGTCGATGCCGGCATCCGTCGCGTCCTTCGCCGTGAGCCGTTCGGCCAGGATGCGGGCGCCGCGCAGGGTGCGCTCCTGACGGTCCTTGAATTCGGGCTCGGCCGCCAGCTTGAACGCGGTCGCCTTCGCCGCGATCACGTGCATCAGCGGGCCGCCCTGCTGGCCGGGGAACACATTCGAGTTGAGCTTCTTCTGGGTCTCGAGGTCGTTGGTGAGAATGAAGCCGGAGCGCGGCCCGCCGATCGTCTTGTGCACGGTCGACGAGGTGACGTGGGCGTGCGGCACCGGGGAGGGGTGCAGTCCCGCCGCGACGAGGCCGGCGAAATGCGCCATGTCCACCCAGAGCGACGCACCCACCTCGTCGGCGATGGCGCGGAATGCGGCGAAATCCAGCTGCCGTGGGTAGGCCGACCAGCCGGCGATGAGCACCCGCGGGCGCACCTCGAGCGCCTTCTCTCGCACGACATCCATGTCGACGAGGAAGGTCTTCGGGTCGACGCCGTACGCGTGCGCGTCGTACAGCTTGCCGGAGAAGTTGAGCTTCATGCCGTGCGTGAGGTGGCCGCCGTGTGCCAGCTCGAGACCGAGAATGGCGTCGCCCGGCTCGGCGATCGCGCTCAGCACCGCCGCGTTGGCCGAGGCGCCGGAGTGCGGCTGAACGTTGGCGTACGCGGAGCCGAACAGGCTCTTCGCGCGATCGATGGCGAGCTGCTCGGCGATGTCGACGAACTCGCAGCCACCGTAGTAGCGGCGCCCCGGGTAGCCTTCCGCATATTTGTTGGTGAGCACGGAACCCTGCGCCTCGAGCACGGCACGCGGCACGAAATTCTCACTGGCGATCATCTCGAGGGTGCTGCGCTGGCGGTCGAGCTCCTGCTCGAGCACACGGGCGATCTCCGGATCGACGCTCGACAGCGGATCGGTGAAGGTGGAGGGGAGAGAGGACACGGGCGACTCCTTAGACGCTACGGATACGTACAAGTTATCCGCTCGGCCCAGGCGAACGGCCGATGCGATCCAAGTCGCTCCCCGATGGTCACCCATCCGAACGCCAGTCGCGACACAGTCAGTGTAGCAACGCGTCGACCTCGGCGGCAGTGGGGGATGCGGCCGGTCCGCGCCGGGTGACGGCGATGGCCGCGCAGGCGTTCGCCCGCCGCCCCGCGTCGACCGGATCGAGTCCGGCGGCCAGGCCGGCAAGAAACGCGCCGATGTGCGCGTCGCCTGCACCGTTGGTGTCGACGGCCTCCGTCGGAAATCCGGGCACGTGCACGCCGTCGACCAGGCAGCCGTTCGCGCCCAGTCTTACGACCGTGTGGGCCCAGCCGTCGCCCGCCGGCCCCGCCTCGCGCTCGTTGCAACTGAGCCAGGTCGTGTGCCGTTTCACCGAGTCGAGCACGCGGATCTCGTCGACCAGGGGGCCCGGGTCGAATAGCACGGTGTTGTCGACGGTCTCGAGCCATGGGGTGATCACCATGACGTTCGTCGCCTCGAGCAGCCCGTAGCCGGAGACGTGCACGAGATCACCGGGTTCCAGCGCCGGCAGCGAGGCGATCCTCGCCTCCGCGCCGAAGGCGGTGATGAAGGTGCGCTCGCCCTGCGCGTCGACCATGGCCACGTCGAAGCCGGTGTCGGCATCCGATGGCTCTGAGAGCAGCGCGATGCCCTCCCGGGCGAGCGCCGACCGCACCAGGTCGCCCAGCGGCCCGGTTCCGTGGCCGCCGGCGTACGCCGAGGGCAGGCCCTGCCGGGTGGCGGCGACGAGCGTGTTGAAACTGCCACCTGGCGACATCCCGCCGCCGCTGGCCAGAATGTCTCCGCCACGCTCGGGAAGCGCGGGGACCGACAGCTGCACATCCACCACGATGTTGCCGACGCTCACGAGTCTCATTCGTGTCCGTTTCACCGCAGGGCCAGCAACCGATCGGCGATCTGGGCGAGTCCGAGGCGATTGACCCGTTCGATCTTCGCCCTCGCCCTCGCCGGGAACACCTCGAAGCCGAGCGTCGCACCGGCCATCGCACCGACCATCGCCGCGATCGTGTCGCTGTCGCCGCCCAGCGTCGCAGCCGCGCAGACAGCGCCCCACGGGTCCCCCGCGAACAGGTTGAGGATGCCGAACGCGGCCGGCACCGACTCCTGCGTCGCGAGGCTGGTGCCCACCAGCTCGTAGATGTCGTCGAGCGATCCGAGGCTTCGCGCCCAGACGATCCGCTTCGCGATATCCGCCCCGGCGACCCAGTGACCGCGCTGCGCGCCCGACCGTGCCGCGTCGAGCGCGGCCGGCAGCGGGGCACCGCCCTCGATTCCCGCACTCACCGCGGCGGCTACCGCGGCGGCTCCGGCCAGCGCGATGCCGGTGTTGTGGGTCACGAAGCTCGCCTCGACCACCAGGTCGACCAGTGCCGGACCCGGCCGGGTGACGATTCCCACGGGAGTGACCCTCATGGCGGCGCCGTTCGTCGTACCGAAGCGGCCGGCCCGGTCCAGCAGTTCCCCGTCGAGCACCGACTGAACCGCGCGTTTCGTCGAGGGGCCGAGCAGGTCGAGGGAGCCGCGAAGCCGCATCTCGTCCTCCCACTCGACCAGGTCGCGGGCGAATCTCACCGGATCGACATGCCCGCGGCCGTCGATCAGTGCGCGGGCGAGAAGCAGCGCCTGCTCGGTGTCGTCGGTGACTCGGCCCGCCGCCATACCCGCGGCGATCGGGTGATCGGGTGCAGCGGGCTCGAAGCCGGTGATGGAGCCGTAGCGCGCCGCGATTCCCTCGCGGGACATCATCTGGGTCGGCATGCCGAGGGCGTCGCCGATCGCGAGTCCGTACAGGGCTCCCAGGGCTCGATCGCGCGGGGTCATGCCCCGGTCACTCCTGCGAGGAGAATTGGAAGTACAGACGGAAGTGCGCGGGGTCGAGCAGGCTCTCCACGTGCTCGACGAGTTCTCCGACGGCGTTGCGGGTGATGCAGCGCGACCAGAGGAACGCATCGCCCACAGAACGTGCGAGCAGTGCTGCGTCCGGCGCGTCCAGCATCCGCACCTCCACCCACTGCTGGCCGGTCGCGGCCACGAGTCCCGCATCGACGAGCATGCGGGTGAGCGATCCGCCGGCCTTGCCGTTCGCCACCGCTCGCAACACGGCATCCGTCGCGGGCACACGGGAGCGCTCGAACGAGATGAGCGGCCCATCGACGATGGAGCGCAGCCGGTCGATCGCCATGAAGCCGATCGACGGCTGGCCGAGTTCGGCGGCGAGATCGGGATCCTCAACCAGTTCGGCGCGGATCACCTCGACGCTGGTGGAGACGCCCTGCGCCTCGAGTGCTCGCGCCCAGCCGAGCCGCACATTGAGCGGGCGGCCGTCGTAGGTGACGAAGGATCCCTTTCCTGAGCGGGTGCGGATGAGCCCGGCGCGCCCCAGCTCGGTGAGCGCCGCGCGGATCGTGTTACGGCTCACCGCGAAGCGCTCGGCCAACGTCGTCTCACCGGGCAACTGCCGGCCGAACGGAACCTGGCCCTCACGGATTTCGCTCGCAAGGGTGCGCGCGATCTCCTCGTGTTTCAGGCCCGAGACGGCCACTAGCCGAGCACTTCCGCGGCAGTCGTGATCTCGATCAGGGGTGCGTAAAGCGCCATGGCGTCGAGCGCGCGCTGATGATCGAGATCGGTGAGGCCGGCACAGGCGTCCGAGACGACCCGCACATGCACACCGGCGTCGGCGGCGGCGAGCGCCGTCGAGATCACACAGCAGTCGGTGGAGACCCCGGCGAGCACCATCTCAGGCTCCGGTCCCAGCATCGCGGCGAGGCCGGCATCCCACTTGCCGAAAGTCGTGCGCGAGATCACGTGCCCGGGCAGGCCGCGGAAGGCCGGCATCTGCTCATAGATCGGGTCGTCGTGCGGCACCAGGGCGAACGGCCACTGCTCGTAGTACTCGACCCAGGATCCGGTCGGCATCTCCGGCGCGACGAAACGGGTGAACACGGTGCGCTCACCGAATCGCTCGGCCAGTCTGACGACGGTCGGTTCGATGGCCGGGTAGCCGGGGGTGAACCAGTCACCGCCCGGCCGCCCGAACACCTCCTGCATGTCGATGACGACGAGCCAGGGGTCACTGCTCAACGGGGAGGCTCTCCTGCTTCTTGACCGACGCGCGGCCGAAGATCAGCGTGCCGGCGAAGCCGATCACCAGCGAGATGAGCACACCGAGGTTCGCGTACGCCCATGCCCCCGTCTGTCCACCGAGCCCGAACGGTCCGAGCAGGTAGCCCTGCCAGTTCAGCCAGCTCGGTACGCCGTAGGTGTTGGTGATGAGGCCCCAGCCGATACCGGTGCCGATGACGATGAGCGCGATCGGCAACCACTGCACACTGCCGTAGCGACCCTTCGAGTTGTAGAGATCCTTCTCGGCGTACGGCTTCTTGCGCAGGATCACATCGGCCAGCATGATGCCGCACCAGGCGGCGATCGGGGTTCCGAGGGTGACCAGGAACGCCTCGAACGGCGCGATGAAGCTGGTGGCGAAGAACACCACGAAGATCGACCCGATGATCATCACGGCACCATCGATGCCGGCGGCCGCGGGACGTGGGATGCGGATGCCGGCGGTCAGCAGAGCGAGCCCGGAGGAGTAGATGTCCAGCACGGCACCGCCGACGAGCCCCAGCACGGCGACGAGGGCGAACGGGATGAGGAACCACACCGGCAGGATCGACGTGAGCGCACCGATCGGGTCGGCGCCGATCGCCTTGCTCAGCGAGGTCGATGAGCCGGCCAGCAACAGGCCGAAGATCACCAGCACGACGGGGGCGAGCGACGAACCGAAGGTGGTCCAGCCGACGACGCGGCTGCTCTTCGTCGTGCGCGGCAGGTAGCGCGAATAGTCCGCGGCCGCGTTCACCCAGCCAAGACCGAACCCGGTCATCACGAACACCAGGGCGCCGATGAATGCCTCGGCGTTGCCCGCGGGCAGCGCGGCGACCTTGTCGAGGTGGATGCTCGGCAGCGCCAGAATGATGTACACGACGGTCAGCACGCCGGTGATGATCGTGATCCACAGCTGCAGCCGCATGATCACTTCGAACCCGGCGACTCCGGCGAGCACGATGAGGGCCGCCACGATGATGAGCGCCACGACCTTGGTGAGCACCCCGCCATCCCAGCCGAGTCGTGTGAAGACGGTCGAGGTGGCGAGCACCGCGAGCGAGGTGAGTGCCGTCTCCCAGCCGACGGTGAGCACCCAGGAGAGCACGGCGGGAACCCCATTGCCGCGCACGCCGAACCTCGCGCGGCCGAGCACCATCGTCGGGGCCGATCCACGCTTGCCGAGCAGAGCGATGAAGCCGCAGAACAGGAACGACACCACGATGCCGATGATGCCGACGATGGTCGCCTGCGCGAACGAAATGCCGAAGCCGAGCACGAACGAGCCGTAGCTGATGCCGAGCACAGAGACGTTTGCGGCGAACCAGGGCCAGAACAGGCTTCTCGCGACGCCCTTCCGCTCCGATTCCGCGATGGTGTTGATTCCGTTGGTCTCGATACCGCGCTGCGCGGCCGGTTTGTCGATAGTGGTCACGCTGTTCTCCCTAGAACCTGCTGCACCTGTTCAGACCTGTTCAGTCCATGAGGGCAAAACTACTCCCCTGCGATCGGCGGCGTCAACAACCGCTTCCGCCGACATCCGAGCCCGACCTCCCTCGCGCGACCCCGTCCCCCTTCCGAAATGACGGAGATTGCGGGGAAATGTGCCCATGAACCCGGTAACCCGGCGCGTTGGCACAGGATCTCCGTCATTTCGGAAGGGTGGGGGGATGGAGCGGACGGATCGGGAGGGAGCGCGGCGGTCGAGCGGCTACGGCGCGGTGGACGGCCGATCGCGGGCATCCAGCCACGCACTAGTGACGACGCTGACGAGCAGACCCACCACGATGAACGCGATATCCACGAAGGGCAGCACCCCGAGTCCGAAGCGGTCGAGCAGCGCGCCGCCGAGCAGCGCGCCGCCGCCGATGGCGACGTTGAACGACGTGGTGAAGAGCGCTGCGGCCAGATCCCGGATGCGTGCGGACGCGACATGCATCGTGCGCGTCTGGAACATGGCGGGCAGTCCGCCGAAGACCGCGCCCCACACCGCGAACGCGACGATCGCCGCCCACTGGATCTGCGAGAGCAGACTCAGGGCCGTCACCGCGACGAGGATGGCGGCCGACATCACGAGCACCCCGCGCCGCGGCAGCCGATCTGCGACGACGCCGGCGAGCGCGAGACCGATCGCACCCGCGCCGCCGTACAGGAAGAGCAGCGGAGCGACCGCCGACTCGGCGAAATGCGTGACCGTGATGAGCCATGGCGCGATGTACGTGTAGAAGAGGTTGTGACCGGTCGCCATGACGATGATGATCAGGCACACGACGATTACCGCTGGCAGCGATCGATCGCGTCGCACGGGTAGCGGGATCTCGCCCGTCGCGAGCGTCACACGGTGCTCGACCGCCGGCAGGAACCGGATGACCAGCACCGTGAGCACCACGATGATCCCGGCGATCGACGCGAAGGCGAGGCGCCAGCCGAGTGCGTGCCCGAGCGCCGTGCCGACCGGCACGCCGAGCACGAAGGCCGCGGTGCCACCACCGCTCGTGATCGCCACCGCCCGGCCGAGCTGGTGCTTGGGTACCAGATGTGCGGCATACGCTCCGACGACGGCCCAGAACAGTCCGTGCGCGAGTCCGCCGAGCACGCGGGCTCCGACGAGCACCTCGTAGGTGGGGGCGACCGCAGCGAGAACTCCGGCGGCCGCGTTCACCAGCAGCACCACCACCATGAGCGACTTGCGCGAGAAGTTGCGGGTCAGGGCCGCGAGCGGGGTGGTCGACAGCACGACGGTGCCCGCGAAGATCGTGACCAGCAGGCCGACCTGCGAGATCGACACGTGAAGGTCGCGAGCCATGTCGGGAAGGAGTCCGGTTGGCAGGAACTCGCTCGTCACCGAGACGAAGATGGCTCCGGCGAGAACGACGAGGCCGACCCAGGGAAAGGCTGGTGTGGTACGCGCGGGCACTGCGACATCCATTCGATCGTGTGTGGTGCGCTGCGCCGCCCGCGGGCCACGGCACACGCCGCGACAGCAAGCAGAATACTCTTGATGCCGTGACCCACTGGGTATTGACCATCAGCTGCCCCGACCGACCCGGCATCGTTCACGCGATCAGTGGGGCCATCGTCGAAGCGGCCGGCAACATCACCGAATCACAGCAGTTCTCGAGCGACGACACCGGAACCTTCTTCATGCGCCTGCAGGTGGAGTCGGATGTCGCGCGCGACGTCTTCGAGGCCGCGCTCGCGCCGATAGCCGCGCGCTACGGCATGACGCTGAAACTGGATGTCGTCGGCCGCCCCCTGCGCACGCTCGTGCTCGTGTCGAAGGCCGCGCACTGCCTCAACGATCTGCTGTTCCGGCAGCGTGCCGGCCAACTGCCCGTCGAGCTGCCGGTGGTGCTGAGCAATCATTCCGAACTGGCACCCCTCGCCCAGTTCTACGGTGTGCCGTTCGAACAGCACGCCGTCACCTCGGCCGAGGGAAAGGCGGCATTCGAGCAGCGCGTGCTCGAGGTCGTCGAGGCCAACGACATCGAGCTCGTCGTGCTGGCCCGTTACATGCAGATCGTCTCCCCCGAACTCTGCGAGCGGCTCGCCGGGCGCATCATCAATATCCACCACTCCTTCCTTCCCGGCTTCAAGGGCGCCAACCCCTACCGCCAGGCGCACGCCCGCGGGGTGAAGCTCATCGGCGCGACCGCGCACTTCGTCACCAGCGATCTGGACGAGGGGCCGATCATCGAGCAGAACGTGGTCAGGGTCGACCACTCACGCACCCCGGAAGAGTTGATGGCCATCGGACAGGACGAGGAATCCCGAACGCTCACCCAGGCGGTCAAGTGGTTCGCCGAGAACCGTGTGCTGCACGACGGCAAACGCACCATCATCTTCAGATGAGCGCGCTACGGTTCAACGACGTGCTCCGCTTTCTGCTGGAGCTGTTCGCCCTGTTCTCGCTCGGATTCTGGGGATACCTCGCCTGGCCGTTCCCGATCCCCGGCGTCTTCTTCATGATCGGCACACCGCTGTTCGCCGCGATCGTCTGGGGGCTGTTCCGCTCGCCGAAGGCGGTGCTTCCGGTGGACCCGGTGGGCAAGGTTCTCGTCGAGATCTTCGTGATGGGATCTGCCGTCGGCGCCTGGTTCATGCTCGGCTACCCGATCGTCGGGCTGGTCTTCGGCGTCGTCGTCACCATCTCCGGCGTGATCAACGGCCGGCGCGAGTTCGCCCCGAAGCCACCAGCCCAGAAACCACCAACCCAGAAGCCGGAGGCGACCGAATGAGCATCCTGTTCCACGGCGCGCAGAAACTCGACGGCCACGGACAGGTCGACGACTTCTGGATGCTCGTGTCAGCCGGCGCGATCGTCGCCACCGGCTCCGGCGAGCGGCACCCCGATGCCGACGAGGTGGTGGACGTCGCGGGTCGCTGGCTGGTCCCCGGGTTCATCGACCTGCATGGGCACGGCGGCGGCGGGCACGCTTACGATGAGGGCGCCCCGGCCATCCTGGCCGCGCTGGCCACGCACCGCTCGCACGGCACCACCCGCTCGGTGCTGAGCCTCGTCACCAACCCGCTCTCCAGGCTGCTGTCGAGCCTCGGCGACATCGCCGACCTGGCGGAGAACGATCCGCTCATCCTCGGGTCACACCTCGAGGGACCGTTCCTCGCAGCCGACCGTCGCGGCGCACAGAGCCCGGATTTTCTGCTCGACCCATCCCCCGCCGAACTCGAGCAGCTGATCGGCGCCGCCCGGGGCACCCTGCGCCAGATCACGATCGCGCCCGAACTGCCCAACGCGCTCGACTCGATCCCGGTGCTCGTCGAGGCCGGTGTCGCGGTGGCCATCGGGCACACGGATGCCGGCTTCGATCTGACGAAACGGGCGTTCGACGCCGGGGCGCGCATCCTCACGCACGCCTTCAACGCGATGCCCGGCATCCATCATCGCGCCCCCGGTCCGGTGGTCGCCGCCTTCGAAGACGCGCGGATCACGCTGGAGCTGATCCTCGACGGACGGCACGTGCACCCCGAGGTCGCCGCGATGACCTTCGCGGCCGCGCCGGGGCGGGTCGCGCTGATCACAGACGCGATGGCCGCGGCCGGGGCAAGCGATGGCGACTATCGCCTCGGCAGCCTCAACGTGAGCGTTCGCAACGGTCGTGCCGTGCTCTCCGGAACCGACACGATCGCCGGGTCGACCCTCACCCAGGACGTCGCACTCCGCTGCGCGATCACGCAGTCACGGGTCCCGCCGCGCGACGCCGTCGCGGCGCTCACGGCGACGCCGGCGCGGGCGCTCGGGCTGGAACACCACTACGGCTACCTGACCGCTGGTTCCGTTGCGGATGCCGTGCTGCTCGACCACGACTGGTACGTCACCGGGGTGTGGGCCGACGGCGAGCGCCTCTAAGCCAGGCGCGTCGCCAGGTTCTTGTCGAGGGTGTCGAGGAACTCCTCGGTGGTCTCCCACTTCTGGTCCGGCCCGACGAGCTGGGCCAGGTCCTTCGTCATGTGGCCGGCCTCGACCGACTTGATCACGACATCCTCGAGGGTCAGGCTGAAGTCGATGAGTGCCTGGTTGCCGTCGAGCAGGCCGCGATGGGCAAGCCCGCGCGTCCAGGCGTAGATCGAGGCGATCGGGTTCGTCGAGGTGGGCTTGCCCTGCTGATACTGACGGTAGTGACGGGTGACCGTGCCATGTGCGGCCTCTGCCTCGACGACCTTTCCGTCGGGCGTGGAGAGCACGGAGGTCATCAGGCCGAGTGAGCCGAAGCCCTGCGCCACGGTGTCGGACTGCACGTCGCCGTCGTAGTTCTTGCAGGCCCA
>JAZJYU010000101.1:0-957 GCA_040390225.1 Actinomycetota bacterium
CACCGCGAGGATGATCAGGCTGAGGGATGCCGTGAGCAGGCTCGCTCCGAGGTAGTCGACTTTGTGCGTGGTCCGCTCGACCTTCTCGTGGAACACCCGCACGATCAGCACCAGGGCGAGGATGCTGAGCGGCACATTCACGAAGAAGATCCACCGCCAGGAGAGGAACTGCGAGAACACACCGCCGAGCGTCGGCCCGACGACGGATGACACGGCCCAGACACTCGCGAGATACCCCTGTGTCTTGGCGCGCTCGGCGACCGTGTAGATGTCACCCGCGATCGTGATGGCCATCGGCTGCACCGCTCCCGCACCCAGCCCCTGGACGGCGCGGAACACGATGAGCGCCGGCATGCTCCAGGCGAATCCGGAGAGGATCGAACCGAGCAGGAAGAGCACGATTCCGATGAGGACGATCGGCTTGCGACCGAGAGTGTCCGACAGTTTCGCGTAAACCGGCACCGATACCGCCTGGGCGAGGAGGTAGATCGAAAACAACCAGGGAAAGGCGGTGAAGCCGCCGATATCCCCCACGATCGACGGCACCGCCGTCGCGAGGATGGTCGAGTCGATCGCGACGAGGCCGGTCGTCACCATGAGGGCGACCAGAATGGGGCCGCGTTCGGAGCGGAATCCCACATCGAGGGTGTCTGCCGGGGAGGTCATTAACCGTGTAAGCGAACAATCCGCGGCCGCATTCCCATCGGCGTACACTCAGCGGCATGACCCCCCCTCCTACTGGCCCATCCGCAGCCGGCGTCGCCCGCCAGGCGAAGAACAGCCGCGCGCTCTCGATGCTGGCGCGCACCGGGTATGCCGTCAACGGCATCCTGCATCGCGGCGCCGACATCACGCAGACAATCGCGGCACTGCTCGAGCGACCATTCAAGACGGAAGGCTGAGGCGATGGCTTATTGGCTGATGAAATCCGAACCTGACGCTTATTCCTGGCAAAAG
>JAZJYU010000101.1:967-1647 GCA_040390225.1 Actinomycetota bacterium
TCCGGTGCCGGAGCCGGATCCGGGGGCGAAGCGGACCAGTCCGGCGCTCTCGGCGCTCTCGCCTCGGCGCCGGGAGGTGTCTTCGTGCTCTGGGTCGTCGTCGTCGGGCTCGCCGCGCTCGGCCTGTGGCAAGTGCTCTCCGCTGTTCTGCTGCGAGATGCGGATGCGACCAAGCGAGCCGCCCACATCGCTGGCGAACTGGGAAAGGGCGTGGCATACCTGGCGATCGCCGCCACCGCATTCACCTTCGCGAAGGGCGGGAGCAGCAATTCGGCCAGCAGCACGCAGAATTTCAGCGCCGGCCTCCTGGCCAGCCCCGGCGGAGTGGTGCTGCTTGTCGTGATCGGTCTCGGGATTCTCGCGATCGGAGTGGTGTTCGTGGTGCGGGGCGTGCGGCAGTCGTTCACGAAGCACATCCGGGTGCCGGCCGGCGCCGCCGGTAAGGCCGTGGTCGCGCTCGGAGTCGTTGGCTATGTGGCCAAGGGTGTCGCGGTCGCTGTGGTAGGCATCCTCTTCATCGTGGCGGCCGCGACCGCGAATCCCTCACAGGCGACCGGACTGGATGGCGCGTTGAAGGCGTTGCTCGGGTTGCCGTTCGGGGCGGTGATCCTCGTGGCGGTCGGCATCGGAGTGATCGCGTACGGGCTGTATTGCTTCGCCCGGGCGCGTCTCGCGAAGTT
>JAZJYU010000102.1:0-12529 GCA_040390225.1 Actinomycetota bacterium
GTTCGCGTCGATCGCGAAAAACGGCACATCCATGACCTCGGCCGCGCGCAGTGCGGCCTCCCGGGCACGGATGTGGTCGGGATGCCCGTACCCGCCGCGCGCGTCGTAACTCACTACCGCGGTCGGCGAGGTCGCCTCGATGACCGCGGCGATGTCGGCGGCCACGTCGCCGAACGGGGCCGCGCAGAGGGAGCCTTCTGGAAAGGTTTCGGTGGCTTCAGCACCGCCGCTCCCCCACTGCATGCCGGAATCGGTGTACCGGCGCGGCGATAGCGTGCCCCAGCGCGCGCCGGCGTCACCGAGAAATCGGTGGTCGCGCACGCCCAGGATGCCCATTGCCGCCGCGAGTTCGCGCTCGCGGTGGGCGGCGAGCCGCTTCGACCCCTCGAGCTGGCGGATGTCCTCCGGGATAACCTCGCCGAGCTCGCCGCGAGTGCAGGTGAGCACCGTCACGATACTGCCGCGATCGACGAGCGTCGCGATGGTGCCGCCGGTCGCTATGGTCTCGTCATCGGGGTGAGCATGCACGAACAGGATGCGCTCAGGTGCGATCTGCGGGGATTCCACAGTGGACAGGATATGCCGCGCCCGATACAGTCGAGTGAGTAAGGTAAGCCTTACCAATACTCCCCGTCCCGACATCCTGAAACGAATCCGTGCTCGCAACCCTGGTGATCGGCCTCCGCGAAGGCCTCGAGGCTGCGCTCATCGTCGGAATCCTCGCGGCGTTCCTGCGCCGCAACGGCCGGTCCCTGCGGGCGATGTGGATCGGGGTCATCCTCGCCATCGTTCTCAGCGTCGCCGTTGGCAGCATCCTCGAACTCGTATCGCTGTCTCTCCCGCAGGCCCAGCAGGAGGGGCTGGAGACCGTCATCGGCGCTGTCGCCGTCGTCTTCGTCACCGGGATGATCGTCTGGATGAACACCCACGCCTCGCGCCTCAAGCGCGATCTCGAGGCGGAGGCCACTGCGGCGCTCGGCGAGGGAACAGCGATCGCCCTTGCGGTCATGGCGTTCCTCGCGGTGCTGAAGGAGGGCTTCGAGACCTCGGTGTTCCTGCTCGCGACGTTCCAGTCGTCGACGAGCGTCATCGCGGCCATCGCCGGCGCTGTGATCGGGATCCTCGTGGCCGTCGGCATCGGCGTGGGCATCTACCACGGCGGCGTGCGCATCAACCTGGGCCGGTTCTTCCGCATCACGGGTGTGTTTCTCATCTTCGTCGCAGCGGGACTGGTGCTCAGTGCGCTGCGCACCGCGCACGAGGCGGGATGGCTGAACATCGGCCAGCAGCGCACCGTCGACCTGTCCTGGCTCGCGCCCAATGGCTCCATCCAGTCCGCGCTCATCACCGGCGTGCTCGGCATGCCCGCCGATCCGCGCCTCGTCGAAGTGCTCGGCTGGGGAATCTATCTCGTCAGCGTGCTGCTCTATGTGTTCTGGCCGGCGCGGGTACGTCCGTCGGGCGTCGCGGCGATCAAGACCCGACTCGGGATCGCGGGCGGGCTGGCGCTGATCGCCGCGGTGCTCGGCCTCGCCGTACCGCTCGGCCCGGGCGTCGATGGCGACAGCGCGCTCCCGCTCTCGAGCGGCTCGGGGGCCGTCGCTGGCAGCGTCGAAACCACCGCGGCTCCCGACCGGTTCATCATCACCTCAGACGGAACGACCAGCACGGTGACGGCATCACACTCGACCAGCGCGGTGAAAGATGGGGTGACCGCAATCGAGCGGCTACTGCCGTCGATGCGCGCGACGACGACCTCGTCCGTCACACTCGACCAGCTCGCGACCCTCAACGGCGGCAGGCTCCCGATCGGCATGAGCCTACAACAGAGTCCCGGACCGTTCACCGTGACCACCGTCACCAGTTCGACGGTGCGCGTGTGGACTGTCGGCGCGGGCATCCTCGACGCGCAGAGCAACACCTCCCGCATCCTCCAGATCTCGGGCGGCGGCCTGAACGGCAACCGCACCGTCTCGACCGCCGGTACCACTCTGTCGGGCGACTCCGGCGCTGTGGCCACGATCTCGGCGAGGGTGACAGCCGCCCAGTCGGCGGTGCAGGAGCTCCTGCTATGGAAGCTCTGGCTGCCTGTCGCGCTCGTCATCGCGGCCCTCGCGCTCGCCCTTTCCGCCGCCCGCGCGGCACGCCGGCTGGAGCCCTCGGGTCTCGGAGCCGCCGCATCGTCACAGAAAACAAGGAACACTGCACATGTCCCCCAGTAAGACACTCCTTTCGGTCGCGGCCATCGCGGCGGCGACCTTCGCTCTCGCGGGCTGCGCGTCCGGCACCACTGGCGGAACCGGATCCACAGCATCCCAGGTCGCGATCACTCTGACCGGAGGCTCACAGGACACCTGCGAGCTGAGCACGACCACGGCCAAGGCCGGCCCCGTGACCTTCACCGTCACCAACAAGACGTCGACCGCCATCACCGAGGTCGAACTGCTCAGCGGCGGCCGTATCCTCGGCGAGAAAGAGAACCTCGCCCCGGGCCTCAGTCCGGTCAGCTTCACGGTCACCCTCGGCGGCGGCGACTACCAGGTCTACTGCCCGGGTGCCGCCAAGGAACAGCAGACGCTCGTGGTCAGCGGCCAGGAGGCTGCCGCACCCACGGGTGGCGTGCAGGGACTGCTGCAGCAGGGCACCGATGGCTACGCGAAGTACGTCGCCGGAGTGCTCGACAACATGACCACGGCCGTTGCGAACCTCAACACGGCCGTGCAGTCGGGTGATGTCGAGAAGGCGAAGGCCGAGTACGCGCTCGCCCGCCCTTACTACGAGCGCATCGAATCGGATGTCGACGGCTTCGTGCTTCCCGGGTTCAAGGCCACAGACAACGCCGGCAACCTCGACTATCTGATCGATATGCGGGCATCCAACCTGGACGACGCGGTCGGCTGGCACGGATTCCACGCGATCGAGCGCGATCTCTGGCAGGGCGGAGCGATCACCGACACCACGAAGCAGCTCTCCACCGAGCTGGTCGCCAACGTCGCCAAGCTGAACACGCTGGCCGCGAAGCTCACCTACAAGCCGGAGGACCTCGCAAACGGGGCGGCCAGCCTGTTGGAAGAGGTGCAGTCCGAGAAGATCAAGGGCGAGGAGGAGGACTTCAGCCACCTCGACCTGATCGACTTCGCCGCCAACGTGGAGGGCGCTCAGCAGGCCTTCGCGTTTCTCGAACCCGGCGTGAAGAAGATCGACCCCGACCTCACGAAGCGGGTGAACACGCAGTTCGCGACCGTCACCACACTGCTCGACAAATACAAGGATCCATCGGCGCCCGGCGGCTATGTCACCTACACGGCGGCGATCAGGACATCGGATGCCGCCACCCTGAGCCAGGCGGTGCAGGCGCTGCAGGACCCGCTCTCCACGGTCGCGGAGAAGGTCGCGACCGCGCGATGATCCTCCACCGCGCATGAGCACCCCTGACGACGCGAAGTCCGATGCCGGCATAAGCCGGCGCGGGCTCTTCCTCGGCACGGCGGGCGGCGCGGTCGCCGGAGCCCTGCTCGGCGGAGGCGGCGGCTATGCCCTCGGGCACGCTGTCGCCCAGGACGACTCCGACTCGGCGCTCGAGTACCCCTTCTACACCGGACTGCACCAGTCCGGCATCGACACCCCGCCCCAGAGGTATTCGATGTTCATGTCCTTCGACATGGCGGCCGGCACGACACGCACGGACCTGCAGGTGCTGCTCGCACGCTGGTCGGCATCCATCGCCCAGCTCATGAAGGGCTTGCCTGTCGGGCAGGTGCAGCCTGGCCGGACGGATGCCGTGGCGGGCGACACCGGCGAGGCGCTGGACCTCGGCCCGAGCGGACTCACCGTCACCCTGGGACTCGGACCCGACCTGTTCGATTCACGGTTCGGGCTGGCGGCGAAGCGTCCCAGGCTGCTGAAGCACCTGCCGACGCTGCCGAGCGACAATCTCACCGCGCCCGTGACCGGCGGCGACCTCGGTCTGCAGGCGTGCGCCGATGATCCGCAGGTTGCCTACCACGCCATTCGCGACCTCGCCAGGATGGCGCGCGGCACCGCGACGACCCACTGGACCGTCATGGGCTTCGGTCGGGCGTCAGCGGGGCCCGCGCAGAAGACCCCGCGCAACCTGCTCGGGTTCAAGGACGGCACGCGCAACATCTCGACGCCAGAGGACTACGCGAAATACGTGTGGGTGGATGAGGACCAGGCATGGATGCGCGGCGGCACGTACCAGGTGGTGCGCAAGATCCAGATGAACATCGAGATCTGGGACGCGGACGCCGTGCACGACCAGCAGAACGTCTTCGGGCGCACGAAGACCGATGGCGCACCGCAGTCCGGCGGAACGGAGTTCACCACCCCGGATTTCACGGCGACGACGAACGGCGTGCCGAAGATCTCGCCGACCGCCCACATCGCGCTCGCCGCGCACGAGAACAACGGCGGCATCAAGATCCTGCGCCGCGGCTACAACTACACGGACGGGCTCGACCAGTACGCGCAGCTCGACGCCGGACTGCTGTTCGTCGCCTATATGAACGACCCGAAGAACTTCGTCACGCTGCAGACCAAGCTGGGGTCGTCCGATCGGCTCAACGAATACATCTCGCACGTCGGATCGGCGCTCTATGCGGTGCCGCCGGCACCGAAGCCGGGCGGCTACATCGGCGAGAAGCTGTTCTCCTAGGCGGGTCGAGCGTGTCGGGACCTCACTGCGAAGGTGATCCCGCCGCTCGACCCGCTGAGCGACTACTTGCTCTTGTCGTCGGTGCCGACGGTGTAGTTCGCCGTCGTCTTGTTGTCGGCCTTCGCCACGACCAGGATCACGCTGTACGTGCCGTTGTCGAACGTCGCAGTGCCGTTTCCGTCGGAGTCACCCGTCGTGAGGTCGCCCTGGGACGTGAAGCCCGCCCCGGTGAGGTCGCTCGAGATCGAGGTGAAGGTGGCACCACCATCCACCTGAATGGTGACGTTCCAGACCTTTCCGCCCTTGCCGTCGCCGATCGCGGCCCCGAACACGACGGTGCCCTTGGCGAGCGGAACGCTCTTCGGGAAGTCGCTCGGAATGCTCTTGCCGGGCAGGCTGACCTTGCCTCCGGTCGCACTGTTGATGATGCCCTGCACTGAACAACCCGCGAGCGCCGGGCCGGCGATGACGGCCAGCGCGATGGCGATGGGAACGGTGATGCGAGAACTGGTCTTGAGCATTGCTGTGTCTCCTTGGCAGAAGGCGCGCCGGTAGGGCGGCTATGAACCTCGGCCACAGCATAGAGGCCAGCATGAACACCCCACAATGGGGGGTTCGGACGACTCGCTACTACGCGTTCTGCTTCTTGAGACGAGATGTGGCCCGCGCGCGGGCATTGGCGTCGAGCTCCACCTTGCGAATTCGCACGAATTCCGGAGTCACCTCGACGCACTCGTCCTCCCGGGCGAACTCGAGGCACTCCTCCAGCGTCAGCTTGCGAGACGGCGTCATCCGCTCGAAGACATCGGATGTCGACTGGCGCATGTTGGTCAGCTGCTTCTCTTTGGTGATGTTGACATCCATGTCGTCGGCACGCGAGTTCTCGCCGACGACCATGCCCTCGTAGACCTCCTGCGTCGGCTCGACGAAGAACGACATGCGCTCCTGGAGTGCGGTCATCGCGAAGGGGGTGGCGACACCGGCGCGGTCGGCCACGATCGAGCCGTTCGTGCGGGTGGTGATCTCACCCGCCCACTGCTCGTAGCCGTGCGAGACCGCGTTCGCGATGCCCGCACCGCGGGTGATGGTGAGGAACTCCGTACGGAAGCCGATGAGACCGCGCGACGGCACGATGAACTCCATGCGCACCCAGCCGGTGCCGTGGTTGCTCATGCTCTCCATGCGGCCCTTGCGTGCCGCGAGCAACTGGGTGATCGCGCCGAGATACTCCTCGGGCGAGTCGATCGTGAGGTGCTCGAACGGCTCGTGCACCTTGCCGTTGACCTGCCTGACGACGACCTGCGGCTTGCCCACCGTGAGCTCGAAGCCCTCGCGGCGCATCTGCTCGACCAGGATGGCGAGGGCGAGCTCACCGCGACCCTGAACCTCCCAGGCATCCGGTCGTCCGATGTCGACCAGCTTGATCGAGATGTTGCCGACCAGTTCGCGGTCGAGGCGGTCTTTCACCATGCGCGCGGTGAGCTTGTGGCCCTTGATCTTGCCGATCAGCGGGCTGGTGTTGGTGCCGATGGTCATCGAGATGGCCGGGTCGTCGACCGTGATGGTCGGCAGCGGGCGCACATCGTTGGGGTCGGCGAGGGTCTCGCCGATGGTGATGTCCTCGAACCCGGCAACGGCGACGATGTCGCCCGGGCCCGCGGATTCTGTCGGGAACCGGTCCAGCGCCTTCGTGATCAGCAGCTCGGTGACGCGCACATTGTGCACGCTGCCGTCCCACTTGACCCAGGCCACCGTCTGCCCCTTCTTCAGCGTGCCGTTGAAGATTCGCAGCAGCGCGAGGCGGCCGAGGAACGGCGACGCGTCGAGGTTCGTGACGTGCGCCTGCAGCGGTGCCTCGTCATCGTAGGTCGGCGCGGGGATGTGCTTGATGATCGCGTCGAACAGCGGCTCGAGGTCGTCGTTGTCGGGCAGCGTGCCGTTTTCCGGCTTGTTCCAGCTCGCGGCCCCATTGCGGCCGGAGGCGTAGACGATCGGAACGTCGAGGATGGCGTCCAGATCGAGGTCCGGGTGCTCATCCGCCATGTCGGAGGCGAGGCCCAGCAGCAGGTCCTGGCTCTCGGCGATGACCTCGTCGATGCGGGCATCCGGTCGATCGGTCTTGTTGACCAGCAGCACGACCGGCAGGTTGGATTCGAGCGCCTTTCGCAGAACGAAGCGGGTCTGCGGCAGCGGGCCCTCGCTCGCGTCCACGAGCAGCACGACACCGTCGACCATGCTGAGGCCGCGCTCCACCTCGCCGCCGAAGTCGGCGTGGCCGGGGGTGTCGATCACGTTGATGATGATCGGGCCTTCGGTCGCGTGGATGCCCGAATACGACACCGCGGTGTTCTTCGCGAGAATCGTGATGCCCTTCTCGCGCTCGAGGTCATTGGAGTCCATCGCACGCTCCTCGAGGTGCGCGTGGGCGTCGAACGAGTTGGTCTGGCGGAGCATCGCGTCGACGAGCGTGGTCTTGCCATGGTCGACGTGCGCGACGATCGCGACATTGCGCAGATCTTTACGAGTGGCAGTAGCCATGGCTGTACATCCTTGGGTTTGTAAGGGAGAAGTTGGCCAGTCATCTGGCAGAGGCAGGCGCGCGAATCCAGCGCGCCGCACATCAAGTCTACCGTGATCGGGCTATTTGCCCTGTACAACGGGGGTCCAGGCCCAGATATTCCACAGCAGGTATGGCGACAGCGGGGAGCGCGAGACGCCGGCCACGCGGGAATCGACGGCCGTGATCGCCGGGAACTGGTACAGCGGGGCACCGTAGGAGTCCGCGAAAAGCCGCGTATCGATCTCGGTCATCAGCTGCTGCTGGGTGGCCGTGTCGCCCGACTCGGCCAGTCGATCGATCAGCGCGTCGACCTGCGGGCTCGCGTAGAAGTTTTCGTTGTCGATCAGCGAGTTCGAGCGGAAGGTGGCACCGACCGCGCTGACGGCGAGCGCGGTCGGCCGGAAGGCGAACAGCGCTGCGTCGTACGCGCCCGGGGTGCCGAGCAACTGGCTCCAGCCGGGGCTCGAACAGTCGGTAACCACGAACCCGGCGCGTGCCGCCGAGGTCTGGATCAGGGCGAATTCGGTCACTCGGCGTGGATTGGATGGATCGAAGAGGATGCAGACCTGGGGCGCGCTGACACCCGCCTGGGCGAGCAGCGCCTTCGCCGCCGCGACATCCGTATTCTTCAGCGCGCTCGAGCCGTTCTTCGCCACCGCTGCGGTGTAGCCGGCGGACCCCGGAAGGAAGACCTGCGAGTTGCGCAGCACGGCCTTCTTCTCGAGCGGCCGCACGACCTGGTCGAGGATCTGCTGGCGGGGAACCACATCGAGGAAGGCCGCTCGCACCCGCGGATCGTCGAAGGTGCCACTGCGGCTGTGCGAGAACTGGAGGTCGAGGTGCTCCCAGGTGCCGTCGAACCCGCTGATCGCCTTCACCCCGTGAATCGCGGCGATCGCCGAGTCGACATCGATGGCCGGAGTCGGCGAGATCACATCGACCGTTCCAGCCTTCAGCGCCTGAACCTGAGCAAGGGGGTCGCTGATCACCCGCAGTATCACGCGCTCGAAGCGCGGGTCATGAGCGCCGGAGTAGTGCGGGTTGACCGTGAGTGTTATCGCGTCCGGCGTGATGGACGCGATCGTGTATGGGCCGTCGCTCACGAGCAGGTCCGTGCTTTTCGGCGTTGAGCTGAAGTCGTACGCGGTGTTCCACACCTGAGCGAGCTTGGCCAGGGCCGTCTTGTCGTTCGACTGCACGGCCTTCAGCACCGCACTCTTACCGGACTGCGCGCTCTTCGACCCGAGCGCGTGCTTCGCAACGATGTGTGCGGGGAGGCCGACGCCGAACACGAGCTGCCAGTCGGCGAAGAACGAGTCGTAGCTGAGGGTCAGAGAGCGGCCGCCATCGCCAACGACCGGTGTCGTGGTGACCAGTTGAAGACCCCCGCCGCTCGACCCGTCGAAGTGCACGACCCCAGCCGGTAACGCTGTGGTGAACCGGCCGGAGTCGTCCGTGTACTTGCCGACATCGACGCCCTTCGTGTTGCGCGCGCCGGAGTCGGCGACCCAGGCCAGCATGAGGTCGGCCGCGTCGACCGGGGTGCCGTCCGACCAATCCACGCCGGGCGCGATCGTGTACTTCACCTGGAACGGTGACGTGGAGACGACCTCGGCCGTTCCGAACGAGGTGTCTTCGACCAGGGCAGGCGCCGAGTCATATGAGGCGAAGTGCGAACTGGTCGCCGCCGCGACCGCGGCGTTCGTCGGCTGGTTGCCGAATGTCGTGGACGGATTCGCGGAGCTGAACGCGTCTGTCACCGCGACGGCGACGGACGTGCCCTTCACGAGAACCGGTGCCGAGCACCCGGCGAGCACTAGCGCCACTGCCGCCAGCATCCCCAATCCGACGGCACGTGTACGCATGACGGCAGCCACGTTACGCCGCTTGGTCTGGACAAGCACTAAACGCCGACGAGCACTTCGATGACGGCCGCCACGATCAACAGCACTCCGATCGCCAGCGGAATGAGGTCCCAGCGGCTCACCACGGGGTCGTCGCCCGGGGCCGCCGCGAGGCGCACGCTCTCGAGCAGTTCCGCGTCCCGGGTGACATCCTGAACCGGACGGGTACGGCGATCGAAGAAACTGGCCACGTTCCCCGTGCGGCGCGGAGGCGGCACCGCGACGGCCGTGATGTGACCTCCGCGCACAAGCTCGAACTGGAGTCCGATTCCCTGCCTGACGCGGGTCACCTGCGGCCAGGGCAGCACGTGGGTACGGCCGAGGTTGACGACCACGGCCCGGTGGCTGTCGTACCGCACCGCCGGGCGATACAGCGCTATCCAGAGGGCCCAGATGAGGAAGAGCGCCGGCAGGATCGCGAAGGCGAACAGCCGCAACTGACCGCTCACCAGAGGCACGATCACCACGATCGTCAACACGACCGCGCCGATCCAGAACACCACAGCGGACGAACCCGAACGGAGGGTGTACTCGTCCGAGCGCTGTTTACGCGGCATTCCTGGCGGGGCTTGCCGGCGTGTTGGCGTCTTCCGGACTGGTGTTCTCCGGGAAGTGGCATGCGACGACACCGTCGCCGCCCTTCGCTTCGAGCTTCGGTGGAATCGTCGCGCAGATGTCCTGGGCCTTCCAGCAACGGGTGCGGAACGGGCAGCCGGACGGCGGATTGATCGGCGAGGGAACGTCGCCGGTCAGCCGGATCCGCTCGCGACGGCCACCGGCGATCACCTGTCCGATGTCCGGCGCGGCCGACAGCAGCGCCTTGGTGTACGGATGCTTCGGGGCCGAGTAAAGCTGTTCGCGCGGCGCCTGCTCGACGATCTTGCCGAGGTACATGACCGCGATCTCCGGGCAGAAGTGGCGCACGATCGCCAGGTCGTGCGCGATGAACAGGAACGCGATGTTGAATTCCTTCTGCAGGTCCTGCATGAGGTTGATGACCTGTGCCTGGATCGACACATCCAGGGCCGACACCGGCTCGTCCGCGACGAGCACCTTGGGCTGCAGGGTGAGGGCGCGGGCGATACCGATCCGCTGGCGCTGGCCACCCGAGAACTCGTGCGGGTAACGGTTGTAATGCTCCGGGCTGAGCCCGACGATCTCGAGCAGCTCCTGCACGCGCGCGAGCCGCTTGTTCTTCGGCACGAGGTTATGGATCGCGAGTGGTGCGCCGATGATCTCGCCGACCGTCTGTCGCGGGTTCAGCGACGTATAGGGGTCCTGGAAGATCATCTGAATGTCGCGACGGATCGGCTTGAGCTGGCGCGGGGTCGCGTTCGCGATGTCCTGGCCTTCGAACAGGATCTGGCCGCTCGTCGGCTTGTGCAGCCGGGTGATGAGACGACCTGTCGTGGTCTTTCCGCAACCGGACTCACCGACCAGCCCGAGCGACTGACCGGCCTCAAGGGTGAAGGAGATGCCATCGACCGCCTTGACCTGGCCCAGGGTCTGAGAGATCACTCCGCGTGACTTGACGGGGAAGTGCATCACCAGGTCGCGCACCTCGAGCAGCGGGGCGGCCATCAGCGGGCCGCCGCTTCGACGTTGTCGGCTTCGACACTCTCGGCGTACATGACGGACACATCCTCCAGATGGCATCGTTTGAGATGACCGGGTTCGACCGGAAGCAGCTCCGGGAGTTCGTGAGCGCACCGGTCGCCGGGTACGAGACTCGAGAAGGCACAGCGGCCGAAGAAGGCGCAGCCGGCCGGCGGGTGCACCAGGCTCGGCGGGCTGCCCGGGATCGGACGGAGCGGTCGATCGACCGGGCCGGTGACATCGGGCACCGACTGGATGAGACCCCAGGTGTATGGCATCGAGGGTTTGGTGAGAAGTGCCCGGGCCGTGCCGTATTCGACCGCGCGGCCGGCGTACATGACGAGAACGTCGTCAGCCACCTCCGCGATCACGCCGAGGTCGTGGGTGATCATGATGAGCGCAGTGTTGAATTCGCGCTGCAGATCTTGCAGCAGGTCGAGGATCTGAGCCTGCACTGTGACGTCGAGCGCTGTCGTCGGTTCGTCCGCGATCAGCAGGGTCGGGTCGTTGATCAGCGCCATGGCGATCATCACCCGCTGCCGCATGCCGCCGGAGAACTGGTGCGGGTAGTCATCCACCCGTCGATCCGGCTGGGGGATGCCCACCCTGGCGAGCATCTCGATCGTGCGAACGCGAGCCGCTCTTTTCGACACCGGATTGTGCGCCCGGTACGCCTCGGCGATCTGATCCCCGACGCGGTAGTACGGGTGCAGCGCCGACAACGGGTCTTGGAAGATCATGGCGACGTCTTTGCCGCGCTTGAGGCGCATGTCGTTGTCGCTGAGCTGCAGCAGGTCGGTGCCGTCGAGCCAGATCTGCCCGCTGACCAGGGCGTTGGAGTAGCGGTGCAGTCCGAGGATCGCCGAGGAGGACACCGACTTGCCTGAGCCGGACTCACCCACGATCCCGAGGGTCTTGCCTTTCTCCAGCGTGTAAGACAAATTCTCAGTGGCGTGCACGATGCCATCAGGGGTCGGGAAGTTGACAGAGAGGTTCTCTACCGAGAGGAAGGGTCGGGAATTGTTGGCCACTGGGTTCCTATCGCAGACGCACGCGTGGGTCGACATAGGCGTACAGGATGTCGACGATGATGTTCATGAGAATGACTGCCGCGCCTGCCACGATCACAAGACCGATCAGCACAGGCAAGTCGTTGTTCTTGTTCGCGCTGACCGCGAGAAGACCGAGGCCCTGATAGTTGAAGACCGACTCGGTGATCACCGCGCCGGCGAGCAGGGCCGCGAAATCGAGACCCGCCATCGAGAGCAGCGGGGTGAGGGCGGCTCTGAGGCCGTGTTTGAAGAGCACGACCCGCGTTCGCAGGCCCTTCGCCCTGGCAGTGCGGATGTAGTCCTCGGTCAGCGATTCGAGCACGAAAGCGCGTGTGATGCGAACGTAGGCGGCCATGTAGAACAGGGCCAGGGTCAGAGCCGGCAGGAACAGGCTGGCGAACCATGCCACGAAGCCGCCGTCCGCTATCGAGACGTAGGTCGGGTACGGCACCAGTCGCCATTTGATCGCGACGAACTGAAGCAGGAAGGTCCCGACGAAGAATGTGGGGAGTGCGTAGACGACCAGCGTGACGCCGACCGTTATCCGGTCAAGCAATTTGCCCTTGAAAACCGCCGCAAGCACGCCGAACAGGATGCCGAAGACGATCCAGAGGATGAACGAGTAAAGCGACAGGGACAGGGTGACCGGCGCATATTTGACGATGTCCTGGTTGACGGTCAGAGCGTCATGTTGCGAATACCCGAGGCAGGGCGCCGGGCAGTGGATGACGAGGTCGGGGTT
>JAZJYU010000102.1:12539-22189 GCA_040390225.1 Actinomycetota bacterium
CATGGCCACCGCCACGCCGCTTTGGTAAAGAATCCATGCCCGCTGCGCGCTCGCCGTCGCTCATCTCCGGGTTGCTCTTCGCCAGCGCCTCGCGATACTTGTCGTCGACCGGGTAATCCCGACCGACCGCGAGGCCTTTCACGAAGTTGCCGAACTGCTGCGCGATCGGCTGGTCGTATCCGTAGACCTGCGTCACCTGCTTGAGCTTCTCGGGGGTGCAGAACTTGCCGCACACGTCCTTGGCCGGGTTGCCTGCGGCGAAGAAGAGTACGAACACCACGAGGACCATCGCCAGCAGCATGACGATGCCGACGAGGACGCGGCGGATGGCGAACGCTATCACGGAGGTTTTCTTCTCTTTTTCGGGGTGAGGGGGTGGGCACGCGATCGCGGCCCACCCCCATGGGTGGTGCTTGCTACTTACTTCTTGGCGTACATGCCACCAAGGTCGGGGTAGTAGCTGGAAGCGACGTCCGGCAGGAAGCCGCCCAGCTTGGACCCGTAGATGAAGTAGTTGTTCTGGTTGGCGAGCGGTACATAGGCGCCATCCTTCGCAGCAGCGTCATCGGCCTGGTTCAGCAGCTTCTGCTGCGTCGCCGGGTCGGTCGATGAGCTGGCCTGCTTGATCAGACCGTCCACCGTCTTGTTGCTGTAGAACCCGTAGTTGAAGCCGACGCCGAAGGTGGAGCCCTTCGGGTTCGACTGCAGGATCGGGGGCACGACGGCGAACAGCGACGGCCAGTCAGCGGCCCAGCCGGCGAAGAACACGTCGATCGGCTTCGGGTCGGAGCCGACCTGGGCGTAGTAGCCCGGCTTGGCGCTCTTCGAGATCGGGTCGAGGGTCACCTTGAATCCGGCGGCCTCCCAGCTCTGCTGCAGCGTGGCAGCGACCTGCTCGATCACCGTCGAGCTGTCCGAGAACGCGAAGCGGATGGTCGGCGTCTTGCCGGCCAGCAGCTTCTTGGCCGCGGCCACATCACCAGCCGCAGGGATCTTCGACAGCGAGTTCTGCTGGAAGCCGGGGATGGCCCCAGAGACGATGGTCGACGTCGGGCTGCCCCACTTGCTGCCGCCCTCTGCCTTGATCACGTCGGTCTTGCTGGTCGCCTCGATGAGCGCGGTACGAACCGTGGGGTCCGTGAGCGTGTTCGAGTTGATCTCCAGGAAGCGGGTGTACGGCGAGGTACTGGTCTCGACACGGCTCGACTGAGCCGACGAGATCTCGGAGTACTTGTCCGACGGGATGTTGAGCGGCGTGAACGCCGTCTGGTCCGCGCTGGAATCGGCGATCAGGCGCTCGGTGATGGTCTCCGGGCTGTCGACGAACTCGAACTTGACGGTGTCGGGGTACGCACCACGCGTCTGAGCCGGAGTGTCGGTCGACGCCTTGTACTCGGGGTTACGCACGAAGGTGCCACCGGTCTGCGGGTCGAACGTGCCGGAGAGCTTGTACGGGCCGTCCGAGTTGATCGTGAACAGGTTGGCCGTGCCCTTGTCGAACGACTTCTCGTACGGGTCGGTCGAGAACAGCGCTGCTGCTGCACTCGGGAAGTCCGGCCACGCGTTCTGGAAGTGGTACGTGATGGTGTTGCCCGAGCACGAAGCGGCCTTGTCGAAGTGGGCCTGCGCCTCGGGCGAGCCGGTCAGCGGACCGGTGTATTCGGTCGACAGGTCGTACGTCGGGTCGCTCGGGTCGATGAGGTTGTAGCTGCCGTCACCGAAGTAGGTGAGGCCGACGCCGCCGCCGCCCGCGACGAGGGATGCGTCATAGCCGCGCGAGAGGCCGTACTGGAGGTCGGCGCAGGTGATGGGCGTGCCGTCCTGCCACTTGAGTCCGCTCTTCAGCGTGTAGCTCCAGGTCTTGCCCTTGTCCTTCGTCGTACCCGTGTCGGTGGCGAGGTCCGCGACCGGTGCGGGGTTCTTGTCCGCCGTGATCGGGAAGGCGGTCAGACCGCGGTAGACGACGCGCCGGAAGCCGGCGATCTCCTCACCGAGGTACACACCCACCGGGTCGGTAGCTTCGAATTCGCCCGAGACGTCGAGCCAGGTGACGGTGCCACCCTTGGCTGCTGTACCCGAGCCGGTGCTGGGCGAAGTGCCGCCACCGCTGCTCGAGCAGGCCGTGATTCCTACGGCAAGGACGCCGATAACGGCGACCACCGCGGTTCGCGACAACCACTTTCTTGTCATTGTCAGATTCTCCTTGGTGTTGAGATGAGGCGCCGGCAGGCGCCCCCGATCCACGACGGGGCGCCGCGGAGGTCTTGAGTGTGCCCGATGGACCCTGTCATCGGTTCGTCTTCGGGTCGAGAGCATCGCGCAGTCCGTCACCCAGAAGGTTGAACGAGACCACGATGATGACGAGCAGCAGAGCGGGAATGATGAAGTAGAGGAAATCGCCCGTGGCGTATTGGAGCGACGAGGTCAGCATGTTCCCGAGCGTGGGCGTCGGCGGGAGGATCGACACCCCGAGGAACGACAGCGCCGCCTCAGTCGAGACATAGGCGGGCAGGATGAGCGTGAACTGCACGAGGATGGGCGCCCAGAGGTTCGGAAGCACCTCTTTGAAATACAGGCGCGCTCTGCTCGCGCCGATCAACCGCGCCGCGTCGATGAATTCACGCTCACGCAGGCTGAGCACCTGGCCGCGCACGACACGTGTGACGGGTGGCCAGCCGAACAGTGCGAGAACCGCGATCACGTAGGTCGCCTGCGCAGGGTCACCCGCGGGCACCTTCAGCGTGCCGGTGAGGAACCCGATGATGACACCGGAAAGGGCCAGAAGCATCAGCGTCTGGGGGAAGCTCAGGACCAGGTCGACGAGGCGACCGATGAGGGTGTCCGCCCAGCTGCGGGACATTCCCGCGACGATGCCGAGAACAACGCCGATCGTGACCGAGATCACCGCGGCGAAGGATGAGATGAACAGCGACAGGGACAGTCCGTACCCGACGCGGCTCAAGGTGTCGCGACCGATTCCCGGCTCGACTCCCAGAGGGTGGGCCAGGCTGACGCCGGTCCCGCCCGTCGGGAGGCTCTGGTCATTGATGAGGTTCGGGTGCGCCGTATACGGGTCGAGAACGTGCAGCCCGACAAGTATCGGGGCAAGGATCGCCAGCACGATGTAGACGGCGACCACGATGGCCGCGATGACCGTCTTGCGGTCGGACCTGAACCGCTCCCAGGCCAGACTCCCCGGGGACCGGCTGACGATGGCCGAGAAGTGTGGCGGGGTGACGCCGTTCTCTGGTGTTTCGAAGCTGGTCTCGTTTGCCGTGACCTCGGCAACGTAACTACCGGGAGGGAGCGTCGACATCGGGTTCCTAGCGCGCGATCGCGCTGAGCGGAATGTTCGAAGCCGACATGTGGATGTTTCCTCCCTGAGACGACCGGGAGGACGGCACACACAACGACAACCACAACGAACGCCGCCTCCCGAGCAGTACACACATATTAGGTACGGAGGCGCTTCTTGCCAAAACCACAGGGGCAATAGTTAACATGGCTGAAACTTTGCGTACAGATTATTGTGTGAACGCACGAATTCTGCGTGAATCCCCCGCCTTTCGGCGAAAATCTGCGTTCCGCATCCGTATGGTAGGGGGATTTGATGGGCGCCCGATCGCGGACTACAACGGCTTGCGCATCTGAATGCTTGTCGCCGCGTAGCCGAGCGACTCGTAGAGACCGCGAGCGACGGCGTTCGAGCCGAACACATTGAGTCCTATTTCAGAGTGGCCATCCTCGCGGGCAAGCTCTTCCGCCGCAGCCATCAGGGAGCGGCCCCAGCCTTCACCGCGACGCTCCTCCACCACCTCGATCTCATACACCCAGGCCGGTCCGACGCCGTCGGGATTGGGTCCGACCCACAGGACGCCGACTCGCACGCCCCGCGGATCCTCGCCCACCACGATGTGCACTCCGGCCGTGGCGACCCCGTCCGGCAGGAACCGCTGATGCGATTCCGCCGCGATCCCGCGGGCGTCCGCGAGGGAGATCCCGCGGGCGGCCGCGACGTCACTCGCGTACTCTTCGAGGGCGGTGTCCTGCCAGTCGGCGAACTCCTCCGGCGTCATCGGTCGTACTCGCAATTCAGGCATCCCGAAACTCTAGGACAGTGCCTGCGGCGTACCATAGCGAGCATGCCAGCGCTGCTGATCTTCGACGGTGACTGCGGGTTCTGCACCACGGCGGTGAACTGGCTGAAGCGCACTCTTCCGGCCATGCCGCCGTCTTCGCCGTACCAGTGGACCGACCTGCCCGAGTACGGGCTCACGACAGCCGAAGCGGCCGATCGGGTGTGGCTCGTGGTCGATGGCCATGACTACGGCGGTCACCTCGCCGTTTCGGCGCTGCTGCGACACCAGCCCTCGATGCTGTGGCGCTTCGCGGGATGGCTTCTCTGCACGCCGCCCTACTCGCTCGCTGCGAGCATCGGGTACCGACTGGTCGCGCGGTACCGTTATCTTCTTCCCGGGGGCACCCCGGCGTGTGCGGTGCGATGACGGTCCCTGTGCCGGTCGAAAGGTCCCCCTCGAAGGGCCGCATCCGCGCCGAGATCCTGCTCGTGCTCGGGTTGTCGCTCGGGGCATCCGCCGTCTACTCGATCGTTTCCCTCGCGGACAGCCTGACCCGGCCCAAACCGCTCTCCTCGCAGACCGCGACCCTCAATGGGTCCCTCTCGTCGCGCGAAGTATTCGACTTCATCTACCAGTTCCTCGCGATCTTCTTCGACCTGGTGCCGGTGGCTCTCGTCGCGTTCCTGCTCTGGAACGTCACGAAACCCCATCTCGCCCGCCTCGGGGTGAGGTTCGATCGTCCGTGGCTGACCATCATCGCGGGCGTCGGTCTGGCGCTGGTCATCGGCGTCCCTGGCGTCGGCGTGTACCTCGGCAGCCGCGCTCTCGGCATCGGACTCACCGTCGACCCATCACCCATCGACACCTACTGGTGGACCATCCCCATGCTGCTCCTCTCGGCGCTTCGCTCGGCGCTGCAGGAGGAGATCATCGTGGTCGGCTACCTGTTCGCCAGGCTGCGGGATCTCGGGTGGCGCACCTGGTCGATCATCCTCGTCGCTGCTGCCCTGCGCGGCAGCTACCACCTCTACCAGGGCTTCGGCGCGTTCGTCGGCAACTTCGCGATGGGTGTGGTCTTCGGCTGGCTGTACACGCGCTTCGGCCGGGTGCTGCCGCTTGTGATCGCACACTTTCTCATCGATGCCGCGATCTTCGTCGGGTACCCGTGGGCGGCAGCCGCGTTCCCGTCGCTGCTGGGTTGAGCAGGCTCAGTCGGCGAATGCCTCCGGGGGCGGGCAGGCACAGAACAGGTTGCGGTCGCCGTAGGCATTGTCGATGCGACGCACCGGCGGCCAGTACTTGCTGCGGATGAGGGTGCGCACCGGGTACACGGCCGTCTCGCGCGTGTACGGGTGGGTCCACTCCCCCTCGATCACCGCCTGCGCGGTGTGCGGAGCGTTGTGCAGCGGGTTGTCGTCTGCCGGCCACTCCCCCGCCTTCACGGCGTCGGCTTCGCGCCGGATCGCGATCATCGCATCGACGAAACGATCGATCTCGCCGAGATCCTCGCTCTCGGTCGGCTCGACCATGAGGGTCCCTGCGACGGGGAACGACATTGTCGGCGCGTGGAAGCCGTAGTCGATCAGCCGCTTGGCCACGTCATCCACGGTCACCCCGGTCGACTCGGTGAGCGGACGCAGGTCGAGAATGCACTCGTGCGCGACCAGTCCGTTGTCTCCGGAGTACAGCACCGGGTAATGCTCTCGCAGGCGCACGGCGACGTAGTTGGCGGCCAGCACGGCTGCGCCCGTTGCGGCCTTGAGCCCATCGGCGCCCATCATCCGCACGTAGGCCCAGGAGATCGGCAGGATGCTCGGGCTGCCGTACGGAGCCGCGCTCACGATGTTCTCAGGGGCGCCGCTGAACTCGCGCTGGGCGAGCGGATGCCCGGGCAGGAACGGGGCGAGGTGCGCCTTGGCGGCGACCGGGCCGACACCCGGCCCGCCACCTCCGTGCGGGATGCAGAAGGTCTTGTGCAGGTTGAGGTGGGACACATCCCCGCCGAAGTCGCCGAACCGCGCGTAGCCGAGCAGGGCGTTGAGATTGGCCCCGTCGACATAGACCTGTCCGCCCGCGTCGTGAACGGCCTTGCAGATCGCCCCGACCTCGTGTTCGTACACGCCATGGGTCGACGGGTAGGTGATCATGAGGGCGGCCAGATCGGACGAGTGCAGAGCGATCTTGGCATGGAGGTCGTCGAGGTCGACGTTGCCGAGCTCGTTGGTGGCGACCACGACGACGTGCATACCGGCGAGTACCGCGGACGCCGCGTTGGTGCCGTGCGCGCTCGATGGGATCAGGCAGACGTTCCGCCCGGTGTCGCCGCGCGACTGGTGGTAGCCCCGAATGGCGAGCAGGCCCGCGAGTTCGCCCTGGCTGCCGGCGTTCGGCTGAAGCGAGACCGAGTCGTAGCCGGTGACCTCGGCCAGCCAGCCCTGCAGCTGCTCGATGAGGGACAGGTAGCCCTCGACATCCGCCTCAGGGGCGAAGGGGTGGATGTTCGCGAACTCCGGCCACGTCACCGCCTCCATCTCGGTGGCGGCGTTGAGCTTCATCGTGCACGAACCGAGCGGGATCATGCCCCGGTCTAGCGCGTAGTCGTAGTCGGCGAGGTGCTTGAGGTAGCGCATCATCGCCGTCTCGGAGCGGTGCGTGTTGAACACGTGATGCGTGAGGTAGTCGCTCGTTCGCGTGAGCGACGGAGGGATCCACGAGTCGAGGTCGAGCGGTACCGAGTCTTCGGCCAGATCCTCGCCGAGGATGCGCGCGACGGCCCGCACGTCATCCATCGTCGTCGTCTCGTCGACGGAGAGCTGGATGTGGTCATCGTCGACCAGATGGAACAGGTAGCCGGCCTCGTGCGCGCGATCGACCAGCCGACGAGCATCGGTCTTGGTGTGCAGGGTCAGGGTGTCGAAGAAGTTCGCGCTCATCACCGTGTGGCCGGCCTCTGATGCGGCACGCGCGAGCACCCGGGCATGACGTGTCACGTTCGTCGCGATGCGCTTCAGGCCCTGCGGCCCGTGGTACACGGCGTACATCGACGCCATGACGGCGAGCAGCACCTGCGCGGTGCAGATGTTCGACGTGGCCTTGTCGCGGCGGATGTGCTGCTCCCGCACCTGAAGCGACAGCCGATAGGCGGGGTGCCCGGCCGCGTCCTGCGAGACACCGACCAGGCGACCGGGCAGTTGCCGTTCGAGTCCTTTGCGCACGGCCATGTATCCCGCGTGCGGACCGCCGAAGCCCATCGGCACTCCGAATCGCTGCGAGGTGCCGACGGCGACATCGGCGCCCAGCTCCCCCGGCGAGGCGATGAGTGTGAGCGCGAGCAGGTCGGCGGCGACGACGGCCAGACCGCCCTGCGCCTTGACCGCCGCGATGACCTTGGTCGGGTTCCAGATGCGACCGGACGAGCCGGGGTACTGGATGAATGCACCGAACACGTCGATGTCGGCGGGCAGCGGGTCGTCCCCGTACGCGGTCTCGTGCAGGACGATGCCGACCGCGGCCGCACGGTTGCGGAGCAACGCCTTGGTCTGGGGCAGTGCATCCGCGTCCACCAGAAAGACCTTGGACTCCGACTTCGACGCGCGTCGCGCGAGCATCATGCCCTCGACGACGGCCGTGCCCTCGTCGAGCATCGACGCGTTGGCGGTATCGAGACCGGTCAGATCGGTGACCATGGTCTGGAAGTTGATGAGGGCCTCGAGCCGGCCCTGCGAGATCTCCGGCTGGTACGGCGTGTACGCGGTGTACCAGCTCGGGTTCTCGAGCACGTTGCGCTTGATCACGGCCGGCGTGATCGTGTCATGGTAGCCGAGTCCGATCATCGACCGGTTCACGGTATTGCGGCGGGCGATCGCACGGAGCTCGCGAAGCGTGTCGCGCTCGCTGGACGGCTCGGGAAGCGCGGCAACCCGCTCGGCGAGGTGGATCGACTGCGGCACAGCCGCCTCGACGAGGTGCTCGACCGTGTCATAGCCGACCGCCGCCAGCATGGTCTGCTGGGCTTCTGCATCCGTGCCGATGTGCCGGTCGACGAAGTGGTCCTGTGGAAAGAGCTCGTCGATCATCTACTCCCCTGTCAGCGCCGAGTACTGCTCGAAGCTCAGCAGCTGCGGCAGCTCGGTGAACCGTACCCGGATCAGCCAGCCCTCACCGAACGGGTCGCTGTTCACCAGCTCGGGGCTCGCGACGACAGCGTCGTTCACGGCGTGCACCGTTCCCTGAACCGGAGCGAAGAGCTCACCGACCGACTTGGTCGACTCGATCTCGCCGACGACAGTGCCGGCGGCGACCGACGAGCCGACGGCCGGCAGGTCGACGAACACCACGTCACCGAGTTTGTCGGCCGCGTAGGCCGTGATGCCGACGGTGGCGACGCCCTCCGAGATATCGACCCACTCGTGCTCTTCGGTGTATTTCAGGGAACTGGGCTCGGTCATGCGGTCTGGCCTCTCTTATAGAACGGAAGGGGAACGACGGATGCCGGAACGCGGCTGCCGCGGACATCCATGAACAGGTCGGTGCCCACCTCGGTGAGCCCGGGATCGACGTACGCCATCGCGATCGGGTACCCGAGCGTCGGGCTGAGCGCTCCGCTCGTGATCCTGCCGATCTCGGTGTCGTCGGCGGCGAGCACCGCGTAGTCGGCGCGACCGGCGCGCTTGCCGTCTGCACGCAGCCCAACCAAGGTTCTGGCACCATCGGGTGGTCCGGCCTCGACGGCTTCGCGCCCGACGAAGTCACCCTCCTTGGCGAGGTTCACGACCCTGCCGAGCCCCGCCTGCACGGGAAGGATGGACTCGTTCAGCTCGTGCCCGTAGAGCGGCATGCCCGCCTCGAGGCGCAGCGTGTCCCTGCTCGCCAGCCCGGCCGGCACGATGCCGAATCTCTCTCCCGCCGCCATGAGCGCGGCCCAGAGTTCGGCCGCGTGCGCGGTCTGCACGTAGATCTCGTAGCCGTCCTCGCCCGTGTACCCGGTGCGCCCGACCAGGGCGTCGCCGCCGCGGTATTCGCCCATGGTGCTCCAGTAGTACTTCAGCTCCGAGATGGGACGGTCACTGATCAACCCGGGAACCCCGAGCACGACCTCGAGTGAGTTCGGACCCTGCACCGCGATGAGCGCGACCTCGTCGCTCTCGTCGACGACGGTGGTGTCGAACTCGCCGGCCCGGGCGGCGAGCGCACCCGCGGCCTGATAGCGGTTCGAGGCGTTCGCGACGATGCCGTAGCGGTCGGCATGCGTGCGGTACACGACGAGGTCATCGATGATGCCGCCCTCATGGGTGAGCAGAAGTGAGTATTTCGCCTGCCCGATCGCGATGTCCGAGATCTTGCCAGCCAGCGCGTAGTCGAGCGCGGCCGCGGCTTCCGGGCCTTTCACGATGATCTCGGCCATGTGCGAGAGATCGAACAGCGCGACCGACGTGCGAACCGCGTGATGTTCGGCCAGGTCGCTGGAGTATCGAACCGGCATCTGCCAGCCCGCGAAATCGGTGAAGGTGGCCCCCGCATCCACGTGGGTTTGGTGGAGGGGAGAGAATCTGCTGGTATCGGTCATGAGTT
>JAZJYU010000102.1:22199-24914 GCA_040390225.1 Actinomycetota bacterium
CTCCAGGCAATCGCACTTCGGATGCGGGAACTCCCCCTCTGTTACGCGCGCGCCCTCGAGGGTGCTGCGCTTCAGAGTGGCCTAGACGATGCGGTTCGTATACCTGAGAGATTGGCTGGGGAGATTTGCTCCTTCGGTGCCACCCGGTGAGTGAATCCGCACCTGATAGCTCTCCCGCGTCGCGTTGAACGGCCCGATATTCGATTGTGCGACCAGCCTACCAACTGAGTTCGGCCGCGAGGGTCGACTCGATGATTCGGTCGAGCAGCTGTCGCATGCTCCCAGATCTCAGGAGCGCGACCTGGTCGAGCTGGCCCAGTGGAGCGATGGCGGCAAGCTGCCACGCGCAAGCGACCGGCTCATCCGAGAGCTCCACTGTCGCGGACCAGGCCTGATCCGTGAACTCGCTCGCGCGTGCGAGGGACCTGCGCACCGTTTGTTCGGCCCGAAGCCGCAGGGGCTCGAGGGCGGCATCCCAGACCAGTTCGTCCAGTTCGCGGATCGTCGCACGGGGATAGGGGTCGTCGGCGAGCCACTCGACCACCTCGATGCGACCACCGCCCTGCGCCACCAGGCCGACCGCGTCATCCGTCGTCTCCAGCTGGGCGATCTGGGCGATCGTGCCGATACCGAAACGGTGCTCGCCACCGCCCACCTCCTGCCCGCGCTCGATGAGCACGATGCCGAACTCGCTCGGCTCCGTCTTCAGGATGCGGGACAGCATGATGAGGTAGCGATCCTCGAATACCCGCAGCAGCACCGGCATGTGCGGGAACAGAACGGACCCGAGCGGGAACATCGCGAGCTCGGTCATTCCACCAGCGAACCACTCGTGCTCAGGAACTCCAAGCCGACGAGTAGCGTGAGGCCCATGGAACAGAGCAATCGCGACCACCTCGCGCGGGCGCTGTGGACGGTGTTCGAGCCGATCCACGCGGTCAGCTACTTCTCACCGCAGGCGCGGGAGGCCTTCGCCGCCGTCGGGCTCACCCGATTCTGGGACGGCTATTTCGCCGGCCGCAGTGCTCCCCTCGGCGCCGTGAGCGGAGCGCCGGTGACAGCGATGTTCTGCAATTTCGCACCAGCCTTCGTCGAACGTGCCGTGCCCGCCGTCTGGGCCACGGCATCCGTCGACACCGTGCTCGAGGCGCGGCTGATCGGTGCCGAGACGACACTGCGCTCTTTCTTCGACGACGAGGATGCCGTGGCCGCAGCAGCAGACCTGCTGCAGTCGGCGGCAGACGCGGCCGACACGATCGGGCGCCCGCTCGCCGCGGGCAACCAGGCCCAGCCCCGGCACGATGATCCGTACCGCCGTATCTGGCAGGCGGCCGGCACGCTGCGCGAGCACCGCGGCGACGGTCACGTGATCGCGCTGGTGAACGAGGGGATCGCCGGACTGAGTGCGATCGTGCTTCGCAGCGGGGTCGACCTTGACGCGACGATGCTTCTGAAAGCGCGCGGCTGGACCGAGGAGCAGTGGCAGGCGGAACGCAACGCGCTGCGGTCTCGCGGGCTGATTGACGCCGACGGCCGGGCCACTGCCGCAGGGCGTGATGCGGTCGACCGTGCCGAACTGCTCACGAACCGACTGGCGCTGTCACCGTGGGAGCAGTTCGATGACGCCGACTTGCGCCGCGTCGCGACCGTCGCTCTGCCCATCGCCCGCTCGGTGAGTTCGCTGTACCCGTATCCGAACCCGATCGGGATGCCGGAGTCGTGGGATGCCGCGGCCGACCCCGCCGCCGCCACCGTCCCGGCGGCGATCTCATGAGCTACGACGTCCCCGACCAGTCCGGAAGACGGTTCGTCATCACGGGTGCCAATAGCGGCACGGGCAAGGAGGCGACCAAACGTATCGCAGCCGCGGGCGGCTCGGTCGTCCTGGCCGTGCGCACGCCGTCGAAGGGCGCCGCCGCACGCGACGAGATCCTCGCCGAAGTGCCGAAGGCAGACCTCGACGTTCGGCTGCTGGATCTCGCCGACCTGGCGAGCGTGCGCGAATTCGTCTCGTCGCTGACCGGTCCGGTGGACGTGCTCGTCAACAACGCCGGAGTCATGGCACCGCCGAAGCGGTTCACCACGGTGGACGGGTTCGAGCTGCAGTTCGGTACGAACTACCTGGGGCCATTGGCGCTCACCGAGCTACTGATGCCGAAACTGCTCGAATCCGCCGCCCCCAGGGTCGCCACGATGTCGAGCTTCGTCGCGAACTTCGGCCGGGTGCGTCTCGACGACCTCGACTACTCACGCCGACGGTACATCCCGTTCGCGGCCTACGGCCAGTCCAAGCTCGCTGACATGCTGATGGGCGAGGAACTGGCCCGGCTCGCCACCGACCGCGGCTGGTCGCTGCTCTCCACGATCGCGCATCCCGGCTACACCCGCACGAACCTGCAGACCGCGGGCGCGAACCTCGGACGGTCCGACCCGAAGCAGCGGAGCGACCGCCAGACACCGTGGACGCAGCACGTGAGCCAGGGCGCCGAACCGCTGCTCTTCGCGGCGGCCGACCCGGCCGCCGAGCAAGGGGCGTATTACGGCCCGTCCGGCTTCATGGGGCTCGTCGGGCCGACGAAGCGCACGCGTATCCCGCGCAGCGGGCGCAACCCCGAACTGGCGACCGCCCTGTGGTCGGCCGCCGAGAAACTGACGGGCACTAGCCTTCCGGCGTGATCGGGACCTCTTGAAAGGTCTTTGCCAAGGCATTGATGA
>JAZJYU010000103.1:0-32426 GCA_040390225.1 Actinomycetota bacterium
CACTTCGCAGGGCACCTGGGCGGTTCACATCAGCGCGCTGCCCAGCGGAGTCGGACCGCTGCAACTCAAGCAGACCCTGGTCAGCGTGCTGGGAATCGACCTGGTCACCGTGCCACTGCATGTGCTGTCGAACAGCCTGGGCGTCACTCTCGACATCCTCGGTCTGTAGAGAAAAATTCTTCGCAGAATCGCGTCATAACCCAGCGGCACACGACTCTCTCCTAGTGAACAGGCCCACACCACAGTGGGCCGCTTCCGCAGGATATGAGGATCAGGAAGCCGACCGGGGGGTCATAGACCCGGTGCCGCCCGCTACCGCCCAGGGTGCGAGCGGCACCGGACCGATTTCACCAGGCCACCGGCAGCCCTTCGGGTGGGCTGCCGGTGGCCGCCTTTCGTGAGCGCGACAACGTCGACGAAATCGCACAACGTTCGAGCGAGCTACGGCTTGCCGCGCAGAACTGCCGCCTTGACCTCTGCGATCGCCTGCGTCACTTGAATGCCACGCGGGCAGGCATCGGTGCAGTTGAAGGTGGTGCGGCAGCGCCACACCCCCTCCTTGTCATTGAGGATGTCGAGGCGAACCGACGCGCCCTCGTCGCGCGAGTCGAAGATGAACCGGTGCGCGTTCACGATCGCGGCCGGGCCGAAATACTGCCCGTCGGTCCAGAACACCGGGCAGCTTGTCGTGCACGCAGCGCACAGGATGCACTTGGTGGTGTCATCGAACCGGGCGCGCTCGACCGGGCTCTGCAGGCGCTCCTTCTCCGGCTTCGACGAAGCCATCAGGAACGGCTGCACCTCCTTGAAGCTGTCGAAGAAAGGGTCCATGTTGACGATGAGATCCTTCTCGAGCGGCAGACCCTTGATCGCCTCGACGTAGACCGGCTTGGTCAGATCGAGATCCTTCAGCAGGGTCTTGCACGCGAGCCGGTTACGCCCGTTGATACGCATGGCGTCCGAACCGCAGACTCCGTGGGCACACGAACGGCGGAAGGTGAGCGTCTGGTCCTGCTCCCACTTGATCTTGTGCAGGGCATCCAGCACGCGGTCGGTGCCCTGCATCACCACGTCGAAATCCTGCCAGTACGGCTCGGCGTCCTTCTCCGGGTCGAATCGCCGGATCATCAGGGTGGCCGTGAAGGTTGGGACCTCCTCGGGGACGATCGGCTTGTTCTCGAGAACGGCCACACTCATCGGTTGGAACCTCTCATGGCTCAGTACTTTCTTTCCATCGGCGGGTAGTTCGTGATGACAACCGGTTTCCAGTCGAGCCGGATGTGATCGCCCGCGTGAGCGGACTCCGGGTCGCCGGTGCGGTACGCCATCGTGTGCACCAGGAAGTTCTTGTCGTCGCGGTCGGGGTAGTCCTCGCGCATGTGACCCCCGCGGCTCTCCTTGCGAGAGCGCGCCGAGTAGACGAGCACCTCGGCGAGGTCCAGCAGGAAGCCGAGCTCCACCGCCTCGAGCAGGTCGGTGTTGTAGCGCTTGCCCTTGTCCTGCACCTGAACGTTGCGGTATCGGGCGCGCAGCTTCTCGATGAGCTCCGTGACCTCTTTCAGGCTCTCGTCGGTACGGAAGATCTGGGCGTTGCGGTCCATCGAGTCCTGGAGTTCCTTACGGATCGCGGCGATGCGCTCGGTGCCGTCACCGCTCTTCACCATCTCGAGAATCTTCTGCACACCGGCCGCCGGGTTCTCGGGCAGCGGGACGAACGTCGCCGTCTGCACGTACTTCACAGCGTTGATGCCTGCGCGCTTACCGAACACGTTGATGTCGAGCAGCGAGTTGGTGCCGAGCCGATTCGAGCCGTGCACGCTCACGCAGGCGCACTCGCCGGCCGCATAGAGCCCTGGCACGACATCCGTATTGCTGCGCAGCACCTCGGCGTTGTTGTTGGTCGGGATGCCGCCCATCGCGTAGTGGGCCGTCGGCAGTACCGGCACCGGTTCCGTATACGGTTCGACGCCGAGATAGGTGCGGGCGAACTCGGTGATATCGGGCAGTTTCTCGTCGATCACCGCCGGCTCGAGGTGGGTGATGTCGAGGTAGAGGTAGTCCTTGTTCGGTCCGGCACCCCGACCTTCGCGGATCTCGGTGGCCATCGACCGGGCGACGATGTCACGAGGCGCCAGGTCTTTCAGAGTGGGGGTGTATCGCTCCATGAAGCGCTCGCCCGAGGCGTTCCGCAGGATGGCGCCCTCACCACGGGCAGCCTCAGAGAGGAGGATGCCGAGTCCGGCAAGACCGGTCGGGTGGAACTGGAAGAACTCCATGTCCTCCAGCGGAAGTCCCTTGCGCCAGATGATGCCGACGCCGTCGCCCGTGAGGGTGTGCGCGTTGGAGGTGGTCTTGAAGATCTTGCCGAATCCGCCGGTGGCGAAGATGATCGCCTTCGCTTGGAAGACGTGCAGCTCTCCCGTGGCCAGCTCGTAAGCGACGACCCCCGACGGCTGGTCGACCCCGTCGACGCTGGTCATCACCATGTCGAGAACATAGAACTCGTTGAAGAAGTTGATGCCGAGCTTCACGCAGTTCTGGAACAGGGTCTGCAGGATCATGTGGCCGGTGCGGTCCGCCGCGTAGCAGGCGCGACGAACAGGAGCCTTGCCATGCTCGCGAGTGTGACCGCCGAACCGGCGCTGGTCGATCTTCCCGTCGGGCGTGCGGTTGAAGGGCAGCCCCATGTTCTCGAGATCGAGCACGGCGTCGATGGCCTCTTTCGCCAGGATCTCGGCAGAGTCCTGGTCGACCAGGTAGTCACCGCCCTTGACGGTGTCGTAGGTGTGCCACTCCCAGTTGTCCTCTTCGACATTGGCGAGCGCCGCCGCCATTCCGCCCTGCGCGGCCCCGGTGTGCGACCGGGTCGGGTAGAGCTTGGAGACCACGGCCACGTTGGCGTTCGGTCCCGCTTCGATCGCCGCACGCATCCCGGCGCCGCCTGCGCCCACGATGACGATGTCGAACTGGTGATAGTGAACGCCGTCGACCGTCGAGGTCGTGCCTGCTTCGTCTGTTCCCATGGTGTCGCGCCCCGCCTACGGCGCCGGGCAGAAGCTCGGGAGCAGGTCGGCCGGCGAGCCGGGAGGACAGGGGTTGAAAGTGAAGACCACGAGAGTTCCCAAGAGTATGAGGATGACGACGGCCGCGACCAGCGCGCCCTTGAAGATGTTGCGGACCAGGCGGTTGCTCGCGTAGTCGTTGACGATGGTGCGCATGCCGTTGGCGCCGTGGATGAGGGCGAGCCAGAGCATCGCAACATCCCACCATTGCCAGAACGGCTGAGCCAGTTTGCCTCCGACGAAGCCGAAGTCGATCGCGCGCACACCGTTGCCGGAGACGAGGTTGACGAACAGGTGGCCGAAGATCAGAACGACGAGCACGACGCCGCTCGTGCGCATGTAGATCCAGCCCCACTTCTCGATGTTGAAGCGGCGATGACGGCGAACGGGAGCGGCGGACCGCGGGTTCTCGATGGTTGCGGTCATGCTCCGGCGAACTCCGCCCCGATTGTCATGAATTGGCGCGGCAGGAACCCGGCCATCAGGATCACCCAGAGGGCGATCACGATCCAGAACATCAGCCTCTGCCGCTTGGGCCCGACGCTCCAGAAGTCGATGAGGATGATGCGCAGGCCGTTGAGCGCGTGGAACCCGATCGCCGCGACCAGCGCAGCCTCACCCAGGCCCATGATCGGCGTCTTGTACTCGTTGATGACCGCGTTGTAGGCCTGCGGACTCACCCTGACGAGGGAGGTGTCAAGAATGTGCACGAGCAGGAAGAAGAAGATCGCGACACCGGTGATGCGATGGAGTACCCACGACCACATTCCTTCGCGCCCCCGGTACAGGGTGCCGCCTGGAACCTTGGGAAGAGGAATCTCGGGGAGCTTCTTCGCCGGCGCCGATTTCGCCGCCCCCGAATTCGATGGCCCCGATTTCGATGGCACCGAGGCGGCTGAGTCTGTCGTAGGCGCTGCAGACACGAGCACCCTCCTTGGTCGAAAGCTGGAAACGTCTCCAGTGTATTCCCGCGAAAACCGGCCCACTGCCAGGGGGAACCCAAATGAGACTAAATAGCTTCAGATCGAGATACTTTTCTCAATTTCGGGGAAACTTTCGCGGCGATAGTACGTTCGTAGTGCCCGATCAGCTCGTCGCACACCGACGACCAGCTGCGCCCAAGCACCGCCCGCCGGCCGGCCTCGCCGAAGCGGCCGCGCAGCTCCGGGTCGCTGGCCAGCCGGTAGACCGACCTGCGCAGTTTCGCCGCGTCGTCAGGAGCGTAAAGGAATCCGTCCGCGCCGTCATCGATCAGGTCGATCGGTCCGCCGATGCGCGGAGCGACGACCGGCAGGCCGGCGGCGTGCGCCTCCTGGATGGTCTGCCCGAAGGTCTCTTCGGTGCCCGGTGTGACGAAGATGTCGAAGGCGGCGTATGCCAGTGCCAGCTCGCGACCACTCAGCGGGCCGAGCCAGGTGACCGGCATACCCCTCAGCGCCTTGGTCACCGACGGTACAGACGGGCCGTCGCCGACGATGACGATGCGGATGCCGTGGATACCGCGCAATGCCTCCAGCGTTTCGAGGCGCTTCTCCGGTGCTACGCGGCCGACGAAGCCGATGACGACCTCCCCATCGGGCACGATCTGCCGTCGGAGGGCCAGAGCATCCGGGTCGGTGCGCGTGCGCGGGTGGTACGTCTCGAGGTCGACTCCGCGCCCCCATCGCTCGATTCGCTCGACACCGGCCGCCGTGAGGTCGGCCGCGGAGGCCGACGACGGCGCGAGGGTGAGGTCGGCGAGGTCGTGAACCTTGCGCACCAGGCGCCAGGCCAGGCCGGTCGCCGCACCGAAGTGGTTTCTGCGGGCGTAGCCGGCGACATCCGTCTGGAAGATCGCGACACTCGGCACGCCAAGACGCGACGCTGCTCCGATGGCCTGGCCGCCGAGCAGGAAGGGCGATGCCGCATGCAGCACGTCCGGTTCGAAATCGCGGATGAGCGACTGCACGAACGGGCTGGGCAGCCCGACCGGGAACTGCCGGTATGCGATCGCCGGCACGGCGTGCACCGGGAAGCCGGCGTAGTCGGTCGGCGATCCGGCGTTCGGGCAGATGACCATCGCCTCGTGCCCGTTGGCGGCGAGATAGTCGAGCACTTTGCGCACGCTGGTCGTGACGCCGTTGATGGTGGGAAGGAAGCTCTCACTCACAATCGCTACGCGCATGACATGAATGTAATTCCCGAGCATGGCGACAGGATGAACTCGTGGTTAACCACTTCGGTAGGCTGCAACGATGGTCAAGCGGAAAGATGCACTGCGCAATTTCTACAGCGTCATCCCCGCTGGAGGGATCGGTTCGCGCTTGTGGCCGCTGTCCCGCGCGGACGCCCCGAAGTTCCTTCACGACCTCACCGGCTCCGGCTCGACCCTGCTGCGCGCGACCTGGGACCGGCTCGCCCCGCTCTCGGGCGCCGACCGCATCATGGTGGTCACCGGGCGCGCCCATCGGGCCGCGGTGGAGGCCCAGCTCCCCGACCTCCTGGACCGCAACATCGTGCTGGAGAGCGAGCCGCGCGATTCGTCCGCGGCGATCGGGCTGGCGGCGGCGATCCTGCACAAGCGGGAGCCCGATGTGATCATCGGCTCGTTCGCGGCCGACCACGTGATCGGCGACCTGCGCGGCTTCCGCCGTGCGGTGTCCGAGGCGGTGGCGGCGGCGGAGGCCGGATACATCGCGACGATCGGCATCACGCCGACCGAGCCGGCGATCGGGTTCGGGTACATCCGCTGCGATGGCGCCCTCGACATCCCCGGCGCACCGAACGCGGTGCTCGCCGAATCTTTCGTTGAGAAGCCAGACCTCGAGAAGGCCCGTTCGTACCTCGAAGACGGCAACTACCTGTGGAACGCCGGCATGTTCATCGCCCGGGCGTCGGTGCTGCTCGAGCAACTGGGTCGATCCAGGCCGGAGCTGTTGGCCGGCATCACCGAGCTCGCGGACGCCTGGGACACGGATCGCCGCGGCGCGATCGTCGACAGGGTGTGGCCGGCGCTCGACAAGATCGCGATCGACTACACCGTCGCGGAACCTGCGGCCGCGGCGGGCCGTCTCGCGGTGATCCCCGGTGACTTCGACTGGGACGACATCGGCGACTTCGGCGCGATCGCCAAGCTGCACTCGGGTGGGCGCAAGTCCGACCTGGCGATCCTCGGCGAGAACGCGCGAGTGCTCGCCGACGCCTCGAGCGGCGTGGTGATCAGCCAGACCGGCCGGCTCATCTCGCTGATCGGTGTCACCGACATCGTGGTGGTCGATACCCCGGACGCCCTGCTGGTGACCACCAGCGAGAACGCGCAGCGGGTGAAGGCGGTCGTCGACGCGCTGAAGCTCTCCGGTCGCACCGACGTGCTGTAATAGCTCGCATGATTCCCCTGGTCATCGACACCGATACCGCTCAGGACGACTGCGTCGCCCTCCTCGTGGGCCTGCTCGACCCGGCAGCAGAACTGAAGGCGATCACGATGGTCGCCGGCAATGTGGGCTTCGAACGGCAGGTGGCCAACGCGTTCATCACACTCAGCGTGGCCGGCCGGCTCGGTGACGTTCCCGTGCACCTGGGGTGCCGTCGGCCGCTCACCCGCGAGTGGGTGTCGGCCGAGAACGTGCACGGCGACGGTGTCGGCGGACTCAGTATGGACGACAGCGGTCTCGCCCCCGACCCGAAGCACGGAGTCGACGCGCTCATCGACCTGGCTGCCGAGAATGCGGGGGAGCTGACGATCGTCTGCATCGGCCCGCTCACCAACATCGCGATGGCCGCCATCAAAGACCCCCGGTTCGTGCGGAACGTCAAGGCCCTCTACATCATGGGCGGCTCGAACAATGCCAGAGGCAACATCACCGCCGCCGCCGAATACAACTTCTATGTCGACCCCGAGGCCGCGAAGGCCGTGTTCGAGGCCGGATTCCAGATCACCGTGGTGCCGTGGGCGCCGCTCACCCTCAAGCACGCCGTGTTCTCCCGCGAGCAGATCGCCGAGATCGGCGCCCTGGACACCCCGCTCTCCCGCTTCTTCGAGCGCATCGTCAGTACCACTCTCGACTTCGACGAGAGTGTCGGCATCGCCGGCTCCACCCACCCGGACTCCCTCACCGCCTCCGTTCTGCTGCATCCCGAGCTCATCACCGCCAGCTCACGGATGTCGGTGCAGATCGAGACGTCATCGGAGTTGACCAGGGGTTACGCCGCCATGTCGTGGGGGGTGCACGGACTCGAGGCGAACGCCACAGTCGTGGAATCGGTGGACGGCGACGCCTTCTACGCCCAGCTCATGGCACTGCTCGCAACGAGAACCGCCCAGAGCCGCCCGTTCACGAGCTGAATCATTTCGCTTATATTTCGCGTCAATAGCGGTTTTGTAACTCTTGACCGGCGTCCGCCGATTGGTTGACCGCCCGACTCCCCTGTCCGGTAACGTCTAGCAGACTTGCCCAGCATTGTGCTGGACACCACCTTGGAGGACATCTTGAGAATCACAATGCGGAAGGTCGTCGTCACCGGCCTTGCCACGATCGCGACGGCGGCTCTGCTCGCCGGCTGCGCATCTGCCCCCACTGTCACGAAGCCGACGGCTACGCCCAAGGTCGCGAACTACCTGCCCTGCATGGTGTCCGACTCCGGCGGATTCGACGACCACTCGTTCAACCAGATCGGCCTCGAGGGCCTGCAGTCGGCGGCCAAAGACCTCGGTGTCAAGGAGAAGCACGTCCAGTCGAACGCCGACACGGACTACGCGCCCAACATCTCCAACCTCGTGTCGCAGAAGTGCAGCCTGATCGTCACCGTGGGCTTCCTGCTCGCCGACGCGACCGGTGCCGCCGCCAAGGCGAACCCGAGCATCAACTTCGCCACCATCGACGACTCGTCCAACACCGAGTCCAACGTGCAGGCGATCACCTTCCGTTCTGACCAGGCCGCGTTCCTCGGTGGTTACGCTGCAGCGGCGTACTCGAAGACCGGTGTCGTCGGTACCTTCGGTGGCATCTCCATCCCGCCGGTGAACATCTTCCTCGAAGGTTTCGCCGAGGGTGTCGCGTACTACAACAAGCAGAAGAGCAAAGACGTCAAGGTGGTCGGCTGGAACACCGCGACCCAGACCGGTTCCTTCACCGGTGGATTCGCGGCCGGCACCGAGGCCAAGGCTGCCGCTCAGGCGGAGATCGACGCGAACGCTGACGTCATCTTCCCCGTCGGCGGGCCGATCTACCAGAGCGCTGCTCAGGCGATCAAGGACTCGGGCAAGCCGATCGTGATGATCGGTGTCGACGCGGACGTGTACTACACCGACCCGACCGTGCGTGACATCCTGCTGACCTCGGTCGAGAAGGGCGTCGGCACCTCGGTCGCCGCCGTCGTGAAGGAGGCCGCTGCCGGCAACTTCACCAGCACGCCGTTCGTCGGCGACCTGAAGAACAGTGGTGTCGGCCTCGCGCCGTTCCACAACTTCGCGTCGAAGATCCCGTCCTCCCTCACCGGCGAGCTCGCCACGGTGAAGGCTGACATCATCAGCGGCAAGATCACCGTAGGCAAGTAACCAAGCGCGCCACATCGGGTGGGGGGATCGGGCAACCGGTCTCCCCACCCTCTTTTCCCCACCACTCCAGCGTTGTCGCCGGATAGATTGAGAAACATGAAGCTCGAACTTCGAGGCATCACGAAGCGCTTCGGTGCCCTCGTTGCCAACGACCACATCGACCTCACGGTGTCTCCGGGTGAGATCCACGCCCTTCTCGGTGAGAACGGTGCAGGCAAGTCCACCCTGATGAACGTGCTCTACGGCCTGTACCAGGCCGAGGAGGGCGAGATCCTGCTCGACGACGTCGTCCAGCATTTCTCCGGCCCGGGCGACGCGATGGCCGCCGGGATCGGCATGGTGCACCAGCACTTCATGCTCATCCCCGTGTTCACCGTGGCCGAGAACGTGATGCTCGGCCACGAGGAGACCAAGTTCGGTGGGCGGCTGGACCTCGCGGCCGCCCGCGCCACGGTCACCGACATCTCGTCCCGCTTCGGCTTCCACATCGATCCCGACGCCCTCGTCGGCGACCTCCCGGTCGGGGTGCAGCAGCGGGTCGAGATCGTCAAGGCGCTCTCGCGCAACGCGAAGGTGCTCGTGTTCGACGAACCCACGGCTGTTCTGACGCCGCAGGAGACGGACGAGCTGATGACCATCATGCGTCAGCTCAAGGAGTCGGGCACCTCGATCGTGTTCATCACCCACAAACTCCGGGAGGTGCGGGAGGTGGCCGACCGCATCACCGTCATCCGGCTGGGCACGGTGGTGGGAGAAGCCTCGCCCACGGCGACCAACAGCGAGCTCGCCTCGCTGATGGTGGGTCGCGCGGTCGAGCTGACCGTTACGAAGGGCCCGGCGAAGCCCGGTGAGCCCGCACTCGTGGTCGACGGGTTGTCGGTGATCGACGTCGAAGGCCAGCTGGTGGTCAACAACGTGAGTTTCGATGTGAAGGCGGGAGAGATCCTCGCCATCGCGGGCGTGCAGGGCAACGGGCAGACCGAACTCGCGGAGGCGATCCTCGGCCTGCAGGAGAAGGTCACTGGCGAGATCACCCTCGATGGCGCGTCGCTCGTCGACAAGCCCGTGCGGTCCGTGCTGAACGCCGGGGTCGGGTACATTCCCGAGGACCGGCAGGAGGACGGTCTGATCGCCGAGTTCACCATCGCCGAGAACCTCATGCTGGACCGATCCGACGGTGAACCGTTCGTTCGCCGCGGGGGGCTGCGGCTCGGCTATCTCGCCGAGTTCGCGGAGCAGAAGGTGGCCGAGTTCGACATCCGGGCCCAGGGTGTCGGCACGCATGCCGGTCGCCTCTCCGGTGGCAACCAGCAGAAGGTCGTACTCGCACGCGAACTGTCACGGGAGCTCCGCCTGTTCGTGGCCGCGCAACCGACTCGCGGACTGGATGTCGGCTCGATCGAGTTCGTGCACACGCGGATCGTGCAGACCCGCGACTCCGGCGTTCCGGTCATCGTGGTCTCCACCGAGCTGGACGAGGTCGTCGCCCTCGCAGACCGCATCGCGGTCATGTACCGGGGGGAGATCGTCGGCATCGTTCCGGCGACCACGTCACGCGACGTCCTCGGGCTGATGATGGCGGGGGAGTCGCCAGACGCCGTCAAGGCGCCCGCGAAGAAGTCCAGGGCTCGGAAGGGTGCAGCAGCATGACCACGATCACCGAGCAACCGACGGCCGGCGAGGGCGATCAGCTCGAGCCGCCGTCGCGCCTCAACGAGACCCTCCGGCAGATCATGGGGGGCAGCGCCGTCATCTCGGTGCTCGCCGTCGTGATCGCGCTGATTGTGGGCGCGATCCTCATCGCGGCGACCGACCCGACCGTTCAGGCGACATCCGCGTATTTCTTCTCCCGGCCGTCAGACATGCTGAACGCGATCTGGAGCGCCACCTCGGGGGCCTACGCGGCCCTGTTCCAGGGTTCGATCTACAACTACAACGCCACCGACTTCGTCGCCGGTATCAAACCTCTGACGGACACGCTGTGGGACTCCACCGGGCTCATCGCCGCGGGGCTCGGCGTCGCACTCTCGTTCCGCATCGGGCTGTTCAACATCGGCGGCCAGGGACAGGTTCTGGCGTCGGCGGCCTGCGCCGGCTGGGTCGGGTTCACCGTGCACCTGCCGTTTCCGCTGCTGCTCATCGTTGCCCTCGCCGCCGGGTTGTTCGGCGGCGCGATCTGGGCCGGAATCGTCGGACTGCTGAAGGCGCAGACCGGCGCGCACGAGGTGATCGTGACGATCATGCTCAACTACGTCGCCTTCTACCTGATCAGCTACCTGCTGAAGACACCGGTGCTAGAGGCGCCGGGAACGACCAACCCGAAGTCGCCACCGATGCAGTCGGCTGCGATCTTCCCGCCGCTGTTCGGCCCCCAGTTCTCGCTCACCATCGGCTTCGTCCTGGTGATCGCCGCGACCGTGTTCCTCTGGTGGCTGCTCAACCGCTCGAGCCTCGGCTTCCAGTTCCGCGCCATCGGTGAGAACCCGCGTGCCGCGCGCACCGCCGGCATCAACGTGAACCGCATGTACGTGTACGGAATGCTTATCTCCGGCGCCCTGATCGGACTTGCCGGAGCCAACCAGGTGCAGGGAGTCATCACCACCGGCTTCTCCTCGGGTATCGACTCCGGCATCGGGTTCAGCGCGATCACCGTCGCCCTGCTCGGCCGTTCACGGCCGTGGGGCGTGTTCGGTGCGGGCCTCCTGTTCGGTGCGTTCCAGGCCGGTGGCTACACGATGCAGGCCGCGCAGAATGTGCCGGTCGACATCGTGCTGGTCGTGCAGTCGGTGATCGTTCTGTTCATCGCGGCGCCGCCACTGGTGCGTACGATCTTCCATCTTCCGAAGCCCGGGTCGAGGCCGAAACCTCGCCGTACGAGCACTCCGCAGCCAGCAGAAGAGGTGGTCTCCCAGTGAGCACAGCAGTCGCTACCGCAGGCATCGACGAGTCGCCGATCCACCTCGAGAAGGCGGTCATCCGAAGCTGGAAGACGCCGGTCATCTTCGCGGTGTTCGTGGGTCTCTCGATCCTGCTGTTCGTCGGCTTCGGCCGCGACGGCGTCACCCGTTTCAACCTGACCACCTCGAGCGATCTGATCAAGGTGCCGCTGCTCAGCGCACCGACCAGGGCGACCGGCATCGTCGTGGCTGTGCTGTTGCTGGCCATCATGACGTATGCGTTCTGGCGGTCCCGCCTCGCGAAGAGGGTGCCGCTCTGGCTGACGGCGGTGTTCGCCGTCATCTTCTTCCTCGGCTTCCTCACCTGGGCGGCGGCCAACAACACGGTCCCTCTGCCCGGCATGCTGCTGAGTGCCGTCGGCATCAGTGTGCCGCTCATCTTCGGCGCGCTCGGCGGCGTCATCACGGAGCGGGTCGGTGTGGTGAACGTGGCGATCGAAGGCCAGCTGCTCGCCGGCGCCTTCGTCTCGGCCGTCGTGGCCACCATCACCCACTCGGCCGTCGTTGGCTTCATCGCGGCCATGCTGGCGGGTGTGCTGGTGTCGGCACTGCTCGCCGTGTTCTCGATCACGTACATCGTCGACCAGGTGATCGTGGGCGTCGTGCTCAACGTGCTGGTTATCGGTCTCACCGACTTCCTCTACTCGCAGGTGCTGGCCGGCAACCCGGCGCAGTTCAACGCACCGGTGCATTTCCCGTTTCTGCCGATCCCGGTGCTCAGCGAGATCCCGGTGCTGGGGCCTGCCCTGTTCCGGCAGACGATCATCGTCTACATCATGTACGTCGCCGTGTTCCTGGTCTGGTTCGGGCTCTACAAGACCCGCTGGGGCCTGCGCCTCCGCGCGGTGGGCGAGCACCCGACAGCGGCGGACACCGTCGGCATCAAGGTGAACCCGACCCGGTTCTGGAACGTGCTGCTCGCCGGCGCGATCGTGGGCGCGGGCGGGGCCTACTTCAGTCTCGCGGCGTCGCCTCTGTTCACCCGGGAGGTGACCGCGGGCAGCGGGTATATCGCCCTCGCGGCGGTGATCTTCGGGCGATGGAACCCGATCCTGGCCACCCTGGCCGCGCTCCTCTTCGGTTTCACCACCAGCCTGCAGTTCTCGCTGGGCGTGCTCGGGTCCCCCGTGCCGAGCGAGTTCATGCTGATGCTGCCCTACGTTGTGACCATCTTCGCCGTCGCGGGGCTGGTGGGGCACGTTCGGGGGCCGGCGGCATCCGGAAAGCCGTACATCAAGTCATGAGCGCCGCGATCGATTGGGAGGGCCTCCGCGACGTCGCCCTCGAGGCGATGACCCACGCCTACGTTCCGTACTCGCACTTTCCCGTTGGCGTGGCCGCGCTCGTTGACGACGGCCGGATCATCAGCGGGTGCAACGTGGAGAACGCGTCATACGGTCTCGGGTTGTGCGCGGAATGCGCGCTGGTCTCGACGCTGCACATGACCGGCGGCGGCAAACTGGTCGCCTTCACCTGCGTCGATGGCAAGGGCGGCGCGCTCATGCCGTGCGGGCGCTGCCGGCAGTTGCTCTACGAGCACTCCGCCGACGGGATGCTGCTGCAGACCGTCTCCGGCGTCAAGACGATCGACGAGGTGCTGCCCGATGCCTTCGGGCCGCGCACCCTCGAAGAGTACGTGCAGTGATGGAGGCCTTCGACGCCGTCGATCTCATCCGCACCAAGCGCGACCGTGGTGAACTCACCACCGCGCAGATCGACTGGCTGATCGACGCGTACACGCGCGGGTATGTGGCAGACGAGCAGATGTCGGCGATGACCATGGCGATCTTCCTGAACGGCATGGACCGGCGCGAGATCAAGGACCTCACCATGGCCATGATCGCCAGCGGCGACACCATGGACTTCTCGGCCCTGTCGAAGAAGACGACGGACAAGCACTCGACGGGTGGTGTCGGCGATAAGATCACGTTGCCGCTTGCGCCGCTGGTCGCGTCGTTCGGGGTCGCGGTGCCGCAGTTGTCGGGGCGCGGACTCGGCCATACCGGGGGGACTCTCGACAAGCTGGAGAGCATCCCGGGGTGGCAGGCGTCGATCTCTCCGGCCCGGATGCGCGAGATCCTCGAGCAGGTGGGTGCGGTCGTCTGCGCCGCAGGCTCCGGCCTCGCCCCCGCGGACGGCAAGCTCTACGCGCTGCGGGACATCACCGGCACGGTCGAGGCGATCCCGCTGATCGCCTCGTCGATCATGAGCAAGAAGATCGCCGAGGGCACGGCGGCGCTGGTGCTCGACGTGAAGTTCGGTTCCGGTGCGTTCCTGAAGAACATCGAGCACTCGCGCGAACTGGCGCGGGTGATGGTGCAGCTGGGACAGGATGCCGGGGTCGCGACCTCGGCGCTCATCACCAACATGCACGTGCCGCTCGGTTACGCGATCGGCAACGCGAACGAGGTGCGGGAATCGGTGGAGGTGCTTGCAGGCGGCGGGCCCGCCGACATCCGCGAGCTGACGCTGGCTCTCGCCACCGAGATGCTGGCTCTCGCCGGACGGCCGGACACGGATGTCGCCGCCGCACTCGACGACGGCCGCGCGATGGACACCTGGCGGGCCATGATCAGTGCGCAGGGCGGCGACCCCGATGGTGCGCTGCCCGTGGCACGCGAGACCCACGTCGTGACCGCGGAGCGCGACGGCGTGCTGGTCGAGCAGCAGGCGCTGCCGTTCGGCATCGCCGCCTGGCGACTCGGAGCGGGCCGAGCACGGGCCCAGGACCCGGTGCAGCACGCAGCCGGGATCGACCTGCATGCCAAGCCCGGCGACACGGTGACGAAAGGTCAGCCCCTGTTCACGCTGAGCGCCGACGAGCTGGAGCGCTTCGCGCGGGCACTCGAGGCGCTGGACGGCGCCTACCGCATCGGCGACCCGGGCGACCAGGTCGACGACGGCGGACCGCTGATCGCGGAGAAGATCACCGCCTAGACCGATTCGGTCGGGGTGACGGGTGGGGGAACGCTCGGCAGTCTCACCACGAACTCCGAGCCCATCGTCGGCACGCTTCGCACCTCGATCTGGCCGCCATGAGCCTGGACGATCGCTTTCACCCTCGACAGGCCGAGCCCGGCGCCGGGCACCGATCCCAGCCGCGCCGACCGGGCGCGATAGAAACGGGTGAACACGTTCGCCTGGTCGTTCTCGTCGATTCCGATGCCGTCATCCGACACCCGGATGACGGCGTCGGTGCCCGAGCTCTCCGCGGTCAGCGTGACCGTGCCACCGGGTGGGGTGAACTTCACCGCGTTCGACAGAAGGCTGTCGACGACGCTTCGGATCCGCGGGGCGTCGACCATCGCCGGCAGGGCCGACGGCGCGGCGAGTATCAGAGTGAGGCCCGCGGTCTCGATGGCGGGTGCGATGTCGTCGGCGGACTGCCGCACGATGTCGGCGACATCGGAAAGCCGACGGTAGACGGGCACGCGATCGCCGGAGGAACCGAGCAGATCGGTCACCAGCCCGATGAGTCGCCTCACATCGGACTGGATCTTCTCCACGCGTCCCGCTACCCCGAGCCGCACCGGGTCGACCGACTCGACCAATGTGTCCAGCTCGGCCACGATCGAATACAGCGGACTGCGCAACTCCCGTGAGACGTTCCCGAGAAAGTCGTCGCGGGCGCTGATCGCCTCCACGAGGGTCGTCACGTCGTGAGCGATCACCAGCGTGCCCACCGTCTCGCCGGACTCGCGCGACACCCGGCGGGATGTCATCGACAGCGCGGTTCGCGTCTCGGGCGGGCCGACCCAGTTGAGCTGCTCGGTGACGTATTCCCCGCGGAGCGCGCGCGGGATGATCTGCTCAGACGTGCTGACCTCTGTCACGCCGTTGGATTGGTAGACGTACCGGCCCCCCGATGCCGGCGAGTCGGTCTCGCCGCCCGCCTGGGTCAGGGCGCGTCGCGCCGGGTCGTTGATCAGATAGACCTTTCCCGCCCGGTCGAAGAACACGATCGCCGAGTCGGCGTAGTCGAGCACGGTGTCGATCAGCGCCTTACGGTCCTCGGCGACGATGAGCGAATTCCTCCAGGCGAGCGATACCGTGCTGAGCTCGTGCGCCTGGCGCTGCAGCTGTCGCGCGGCCGTGCGCACCGACACCGCGACCATTGCGATGACGATCTGGATCAGCAGCGTGTCGCCCCAGCCGAGGGGTGTCGTCGGCCAGTCGCCGTCGAGCAGGAACGGTGAGAGCGTGAGCGAGATCTCGCCCGCGATCAGCAGCACCAGAATCGGCCCCGAGAAGCTGTACGCGATCCAGATGACGGGGAAGATGATGAGCCCGGCGATGCCGACGATGATCTGGCCGATCCCCTGCTGCAGGAAGCCGATGCCGGCGACGTCCACCGACATCACCAGGATCATCCACCCGGGTGCGAACCGCTCCCAGGGCACCAGAAGTGCGACGACCGTGGCGCCGATGATGCAGGCCAGGCCGGACATCAGCTGCGGACGGGCCAGTAGGCCGGAAGCGGTGAACCAGAGGAACACCACGATGAAGCCCGTCGAGACCACCAGGGGGATCTGGGCCATCGTGATCGGAATCGCTGTCGCTCGGCGTGAGAGAGCAGCGCTCGGTGCAGGCTTCATCACAATCGTCCCCCAACGATCGGCGCCCCGAACCCGCGGGCGTTGTGCCGACTATACGCCTACCCCCGTGACGCCCCCGTCGGGTCACCGATGCGCTCCAGCGCGTCGACGATCAGCGCCCAGAACCTGGCGTGGTCGAGCTTCGTGGCGGCGTGGGTGGTGCAGTCGTCGGGGGCGGGTGAGCGGAAGTCGGCCACCGTCATGCCGAGCGTGTGCGTACCGGTGAGTTCGATCGTGAGCGGCACTCTCACGACATCCATCACCGTCGGGTCGATCACGAGCGCGACGGCGCACGGGTCGTGCACCGGCGGATAGTCGAAACCCTGCGCGTCTTTGTAGGTCTGGCCGAAGAACTCGAGCAGCTCGCCGACGAACCGGGCCGGGGCGGTGCCGACTGCGGCGATGGCGGCCACGACCTCCGGTGTCGCCAGAGCCTGATGGGTGACGTCGAGGCCCACCATGGTGAGTTTCCACTTCTCGCCGAACACGATATGCGCTGCCTCGGGGTCGATCACGATATTGAACTCGGCGGCCGCGCTCCAGTTGCCTCCGCCGTACCCTCCGCCCATGAGCACGACCTCCTTCACACGCTCGGCGATCCGCGGCTCCTTGCGCACCGCGAGCGCGATGTTGGTGAGAGCGCCGGTCGGCACGATCGTGACCGTGCCCGGTTCGTTGCTCATCACGGTGTCGATGATGAGATCGACCGCGTGCAGCGGGGATGCCGCGAATGCCGGTTCGGGAAGCGCCGGCCCGTCGAGCCCGGACTCGCCGTGGATCGAGTCGGCAACCTCCGGCTCGCGCACCAGCGGGCGGTGCGCGCCCGCCGCGAACGGCACCCCGGTGATGCCGGCGATGGTCGCGACGGCGAGCGCGTTGCGCGTCACCTTCTCGATCGTCTGGTTGCCGTGCACTGTCGTGACGGCGAGCAACTCGATCCGCGGGCTGCCGTGGGCAAGGATCATGGCGATCGCATCGTCGTGGCCGGGGTCGCAGTCGAGGATGATCCGTTGCACCGTTTCGGTCATTCGGTCAGGTTAGTGGACATCTGCGACCGGTAGATTTGAACCCATGACGAGCTATCTGATGCCCGGCGGCGGTGCGGACATCACCGCTCTCCCCAAGATCTCCCTCCACGACCACCTCGACGGCGGACTGCGTCCGCAGACGATCGTCGAACTCGCCGACGAGATCGGCCTTGATCTGCCCGCGAACGATGCGGAGAGCCTCGGCCGCTGGTTCGCGGACAGCGCGGATTCGGGCTCGCTGGTCGAATACCTGAAGACCTTCGATGTGACCATCGGCGTGATGCAGACCGCGGCGGGACTCGCCCGGGTGGCTCGCGAGTTCGTGCGGGACCTCGGGGCGGACGGCGTCATCTACGGCGAACTGCGCTGGGCACCGGAGCAGCACCTCAGTGCGGGCCTCACTCTCGACCAGGCGGTCGAAGCCGTTCAGGAGGGCATCGAGGAGGGCATCGCCGATCTGCGGCATGACGGTCACCGCATGCGTGCCGGGCAACTGGTCAGCGCGATGCGTCACACCGGCGACGGCCTCGCCATCGCCGAGCTCGCGGTGCGGCACCGCAACAACGGCGTCGTCGGATTCGACATCGCGGGCCCCGAGGCAGGCTTTCCGCCGAGACTGCTGCAGCCCGCATTCGACTATCTCGCCGAGCACTTCATGCCGCGCACGGTGCACGCCGGTGAGGCGGACGGGCTGGACAGCATCCGCGGCGCGCTCGTCGACGGACGCGCGTTGCGCCTCGGCCACGGTGTGCGGATCGCCGAGGACATCACGGTGGAACGCGAAGATGCGGAGAGCACCTTCGTCGAACTGGGCAGGCTGTCGCAGTGGGTGAAGGATCGCGAGATCGCCCTCGAACTGAGCCCCTCGTCCAACCTGCAGACCGGCGCGATCGAACGCTGGGGCGACGAGATGGTCGACCACCCCTTCGACCTGCTGTACCAGCTCGGCTTCAGGGTGACCGTCAACACCGACAACCGCCTGATGTCGTCGACCACCCTCAGCCGCGAACTGTCGCTGCTGACGGAGGCCTTCGACTACGAGCTCGGCGATCTGGAGGCGTTCCAGCTGAACGCGGCGGCCTCCGCGTTCCTGCCGCTCGAAGATCGCGAGGAACTCGCCGACCTCATCGTTGCGGGTTTCGAGGGCGCGCCGGGTTTGTCAGGAGCATAGATGTCGCTCCCCCCGCTCGATGAACGGGCGATCATGATCGGCGCCGTCGCGACCGACTGGCGCGACGCGGTGCGTCTTGCCGGGCGTGCCCTGGTCGCCGCCGACGTCGCGCGCCCGGGTTATGCGGACGAGATGGTGCGGATGATCGAGGAGCACGGTCCATACGTCGTGATCGCTCCTGGGCTGGCCCTCGCGCACGCGCGACCCGGCGACGACGTGTTGAAAGACGGCCTCGCGGTCGTGACGCTCGCCACGCCGGTGCCGTTCGGGCATCCGTACAACGACCCCGTGCGGGTGATACTCGCGCTGGCGATCCGCTCGCCGGCCGGGCATCTCGAGTCGGTCGCCGCGATCGCGAACGTGTTCAACGACACGACCGCCGTGCAGGACCTGATCGCTGCGCACACGGCGGCCGAGGTTCTGGCGATCTTCCGATGAAGATCGTCGCCATCTGCGGCGCCGGGATCGGCACCTCGGGCATTCTGAAGGTCAATGCCGAGCGCGTGCTCGGGCGCCTGGGCATCGAAGCGGACGTCACTGCCGCGCACCTCGGAACTCTGCAACGCGATGCCGCAGATGCTCAGGTGATTCTCACGTCGCCGGAGTTCATCGACGCCATCGGACCGACCAACGCCGACGTGATCGTCGTCGAGAACTACTTCGACACCGACGAGCTCTCGCGAAAGCTCGAAGCGGCGCTAGGCGAGTAGCTCCCGCATCGCCCGCTCGAGGCTCGCGACCTGGTCGTCGCTCGAGCCGTCGAGGTAGACCTTCACCTTCGGCTCGGTGCCGCTCGGGCGCACGATCACCCGGGACCCGTCGGCCAGACGGAAGCGCAGGATGTCGCTGGGCGGAAACGCCTCGACGCCCGCCGTGACATCACCGTGCGAGAAATCGTCGACGCCGTCGACGGCGATGCCGGCGATCTCGGACGGGAGCCGCCCGCGCAACCGGGTCATCATCCGCCCGATGTCGTCGAGGTCGGTGACCCTCAGCGAGAGCTGGGCCGAGGCGAACGGGCCGAAGGTTGCGGCGAAGGCATCGCGGTGGTCCTGGATGGTCTTTCCCGCCGCCTTCAGCTCGGCCACCATCGCCACGAAGTCGGCGGCGGCAGAGATACCGTCTTTGTCGCGAACCTTGCCGGGGTCGACCAGATAACCGAGCGCCTCCTCATAGCCGAAGGAGAGTCCGGGTACCCGCGACACCCACTTGAAACCGGTGAGAGTGTCCACGTAGCGGATGCCGTAGTGCTTCGCGACGGCGGCCAGGGCGGGCGAGCTGACGATCGACGCCGCGAGCACCGTCGCACCGCGCTCGGCGGCCCGCCAGCCGAGCAGCGACCCGACCTCGTTGCCACTCAGGCGCACCCAGCCGCCGGGGGTGGGGATGCCGACAGCCAGCCGATCGGCATCCGGGTCATTCGCGATCACCAGTTCGGCGTCCGACCCCCGCGCGGTCTCGAACGCGAGATCCATCGCGCCCGGCTCCTCGGGATTCGGAAACGCGACCGTGGGAAACGCGGCGTCCGGCTCGATCTGCTTCTCCACCACGATCGGGTCGCCGAGCCCGGCCTCGGCGAAGACGCGCTTCGCCGTCTCCCAGCCGACGCCGTGCATGGCCGTATAGACGAACTTCACCCGGGCTTTCGGCGGTGCGACCAGCGCCGCTGTGCGCCGCACGTACTCGTCGAGCACTTCCTCGCCCGCGATCTCGTAGGCGTCGCTGCGGGGGAGGTCGAGCACGCTGAGCGTCGCCGCCACCCGTTCGATCTCCGAAGCGATCTCGCCGTCGGCCGGCGGGACGATCTGCGAACCCTGATCGCCGCCGCCGAGGTAGACCTTGTAGCCGTTGTCCTGCGGCGGGTTGTGGCTGGCGGTGACCATCACCCCCGCACTCACGTCGAGGTGGCGAACGGCGAAGGCGAGCACCGGGGTGGGGAGAAGGCGCGGCAGCAGGATGGCCCGAACGCCGGCGCCCGCCATCAGCTCGGCGGTGTCCGTGGCGAAGATCTTCGAGTTCTTGCGGCCGTCGTAGCCGATCACCACACTCGGGCTGTCGCTCCTCGCCAGCAGGTACGCCGCGAAGCCCGCCGCGGCCTGTGACACCAGTACCCGGTTCATCCGGTTCGATCCGGCTTCGATGCGCCCCCGCAGGCCGGCTGTGCCGAACTCCAGCCGGGTGCCGAAACGGTCGTGCAGCTCGGGGAGGTCGTTGGCCGCGATCAGGCGGTCCAGCTCGGCGCGGGTTTCGGTGTCGGGGTCCTGGTCGCGCCAGGCGCGCGCCGCCGCGACGACATCCATCAGATCCTCCCGACGATTTCCGCGAGAAGCGCGCTGATCACCGGCTCTGCGTTGCGTCCCGCCTCGAGAACCTCCTCGTGGCTGAGCGGAGTCTTCTGGATGCCCGCGGCCAGATTGGTGATGAGGGAGAGACCGAGCACCTCCATGCCGCTCTGCCGTGCGGCGATCGCCTCGAGCGCGGTCGACATGCCGACGATGTGTCCGCCGATGACCTTCGCCATCTGCACCTCGGCCGGCGTCTCATAGTTCGGGCCGCGGAACTGCACGTACACGCCCTCGTCGAGCGTCGCATCCACCCCGTGCGCGATCGCACGCAGGCGCGCGCTGTAGAGGTCTGTGAGGTCGACGAAGGTCGCGCCCTCGAGCGGCGAGTTCGCGGTCAGCTTGATGTGGTCGCTGATCAGCTCCGGGGTGCCCGGCGTCCAGGTCTCCCGGATGCCGCCGGCCCCGTTCGTGAGGATCATGACGGTCGCCCCCGTGGCGGCCGCGGTCCGCACCGAGTGGACCACCCGTCGCACCCCGTGCCCCTCGTAGTAGTGCGTGCGCGCGCCGATCACCAGCGCGTGCTTGCCGTCCGGCAGCCGCACGCTGCGCAGCGTGCCGACATGCCCCTCCAGAGCCGGTTTGGAGAACCCGGTGATCTCCTGCGCCGGTATCGTCGCCACCGTTTCGCCGATGAGGTCGGCCGCCCTGCCCCAGCCGCTGCCGAGAGTCAGTGCGATGTCATGGTGCGCGACCCCGGTGCGGCCGGCGATCTCGGCTGCCGCGACCGCGGCGATTTCGAAGGGGTCAGCGGACTCGTCGTCGAGGGGATGCATGAAGCAACTCTATTGGCTGGCTTCGACCACCTTCTTGAGCCCCCGAGCATCCTGTTCCCGTTCTGCACGCGGGATTCGCCGGTCGTGCTGCCCGGTATCCGCGCGCTCGGGCGCGCGTCCAGCCCGTCGTTGTGCGACAGAATTGATCCATGGCCTATGAATTCGAACGAAAGCAGCGCATTGCGATCGTGGGCGGAGGGCCAGGGGGATACGAGGCGGCACTGGCGGGAGCGCAACTCGGTGCCGAGGTGACGGTCGTGGAGCGCGTGGGCGTCGGCGGGTCCGCCGTGCTGACGGACGTCGTACCCTCGAAGACACTCATCGCGACCGCCGAGGCGGCGAACGCGATCGGCGAAGCCGCCGACCTCGGAGTGCAGTTCTTCACCCGAGGTGAAGCCGGCCGACCGGTGCGGCCCGAGGTCGCCGTCAATCTCGCCGCCGTCAACCAGCGACTGCTTCGGCTCGCGCGCCAGCAGTCCGAAGACATGAAGTCCCAGCTGATCAAGGCCGGCGTCACCGTCGTACAGGGCGAGGGCAGGCTCGACGGCCCGAACCGCGTGATCGTCTCCACCGGCAAGAACAAGAACCGCACCGACTTCGACGAGATCGACGCGGACACCATCGTCGTCTCCGTGGGCGCGAGTCCGCGCCTGCTGCCCGACGCGAAGCCCGATGGCGAGCGGATCTTCACCTGGACCCAGCTCTACACGCTGCAGGAGACGCCCGAACACCTGATCGTCGTCGGATCGGGTGTCACCGGTGCCGAGTTCGCCTCGGCGTTCACCGCACTCGGCTCGAAAGTCACGCTCATCTCCTCGCGTGACCAGGTGCTGCCCGGTGAAGACGCGGATGCCGCCCGCGTCATCGAGGACGTCTTTAAGCGCAACGGCATGACCGTGCTCTCCAAGTCCCGTGCCCAGTCGGTGAAGCGGGTCGGGGACGCCGTCGTCGCGACCCTCGCCGACGGTCGAACCGTCGAGGGCAGCCACGCCCTGATGGCGGTCGGGTCCATCCCGAACACGACGGGCATCGGCCTCGAAGAGGCCGGGGTGCAGCTCACCGAGTCCGGCCACATCCGGGTCAACAGGGTCGCGCGTACGTCGATGCCGTCCATCTATGCGGCCGGCGACTGCTCGGACTTCCTGCCGCTGGCATCCGTCGCCTCGATGCAGGGCCGCACAGCGGTCTTCCACGCCATGGGGGACGCCGTGAACCCGACGGAATTGCGCAACGTCACCTCGAACATCTTCACCCAGCCCGAGATCGCGACGGTCGGCTGGTCGCAGAAGCAGATCGAGGACGGCGTCGCCCAGGGCGACATCTACAAGCTTCCCCTCGCATCCAACCCGCGGGCCAAGATGATGGGCATCAAGGACGGCTTCGTCAAGCTGTTCGCGCGCACCGGGTCGGGCACGGTCATCGGCGGTGTGATCGTCGCACCGCGGGCCTCGGAGCTGATCCTGCCGATCGCGATCGCCGTCGAGCACCGCCTCACGGTGGACCAGGTGGCACGCGCCTTCGCGGTCTATCCGTCACTCTCCGACAGCATCACGGATGCCGCGCGGGCGATGCACATCGTCAACTAACCCCGACACTAGGGTGAGCATGGCGAGGGCCCGTGTGACGATGCCACGTCTGCAAGTCGAGTTGCGGGGCGCTAGCGGGAAAACGTACACCGTGGATTTCTATTGGCCGGAGTTGCGGCATATCGGCGAATTCGATGGCGAATTCAAGTACAGCGATCCCCGATTCCTGCGTGGGCGCACTCCCGAGCGGGCGCTGATGGACGAGAAGCGACGCGAGGATGACCTTCGCGCGACCGACTGCCGCTTCAGCCGATGGGGATGGAAGACCGCGATCTCACCCTCGAAACTTCGGACACTGCTCGTTGCGGCCGGCATCCGATGACCATGTTGAGTTTCGTTGACGATGTGGCAGTCGTGATGGGTACATCGTCGACGAAAGGCGACAACGTCGGCTCAGTCGGCGATGTCGAGCAGCACGGTGCCCGAGGCGACCGTAGCGCCGACAGTCGCGAAGATGTTCGCGATGGTGCCATCCTTGTGCGCGACGATCGGCTGTTCCATCTTCATCGCCTCGAGCACGATCACCAGGTCACCCTTCACCACGGCCTGGCCGTCGTCGACGGCCAGCTTGACGACGGTCGCCTGCATTGGAGCCTTCACGGATGCTCCGGTCGCGGACGAGACAGTGCCGGTGCCGGACCGGCGCCGCGGCGGCGCCCCCAGCGAATCCGACATCGCGGCCTTCCCGAGCCGCGCGGGCAGTGACACCTCGATGCGCTTGCCGTTAACCTCGACGACGATGCTCTGCCTCGCGGCCGGCGTCGCGGCATCCGGCAGCGACCCGCTCCACGGCTCGATGTCGTTCACGAAGTCGGTCTCGATCCAGCGCGTGTAGATCGAGAACGGCGACGAGGTGAAGGCCGGGTCGCGCACGATCTTGCGATGAAACGGCAGCACTGTCGGAAGGCCGGCGATCTCGAACTCGTCGAGGGCGCGACGGGAGCGCTCGAGGGCGTCCTCTCGCGACGACCCGGTGACGATGAGTTTCGCCAGGAGGGAGTCGAACGCGCCGCTGATCACGTCGCCGGTGGTAACGCCGCTGTCGACGCGCACGCCGGGTCCACCGGGGAATCGCAGTGCGCTCACGGGTCCCGGGGAGGGCAGGAAGCCGAGGCCCGGGTCTTCACCGTTGATCCGGAATTCGAAGGAGTGGCCCTCCGCGACCGGGTCGTCGTAGTCGAGCTCGCCGCCTTCCGCGATGCGGAACTGCTCGCGCACCAGGTCGATTCCGGTGACCTCCTCCGAGACCGGGTGCTCCACCTGAAGGCGGGTGTTCACTTCAAGGAATGAGACCGTGCCGTCCTTCGCGATGAGGAACTCGCAGGTGCCGGCGCCGACATAGCCGACCTCCTTGAGGATGGCTTTCGACGAGGTGTAGAGCAGCTCGATCTGCTGGCCGGTGAGGAATGGCGCAGGCGCCTCTTCCACGAGCTTCTGGTGCCGGCGCTGCAGCGAGCAGTCGCGCGTCGAGATGACCACGACGTTGCCGAACGAGTCGGCGAGGCACTGCGTTTCAACGTGGCGTGGCTCGTCGAGGTACTTCTCGACGAAGCACTCGCCGCGGCCGAATGCGGCGATCGCCTCGCGGGTCGCCGACTCGAACAGTTCGGGGATCTCCTCACGGGTGCGGGCCACCTTGAGCCCTCGCCCGCCGCCGCCGAATGCCGCCTTGATGGCGACCGGGAGGCCGTGGATGTCGACGAAGTCGAGTACCTCCTGCGCACCGGAGACGGGGTTGAGGGTTCCCGGCGCGAGCGGGGCGCCCACCTTCTCGGCGATATGGCGCGCTGAGACCTTGTCACCCAGCTGCTCGATCGCCTCGGGCGACGGACCGATCCAGATCAGCCCGGCATCGATGACGGCCTGGGCGAACTCGGCGTTCTCGGCGAGGAAGCCGTAGCCCGGGTGAACGGCGTCGGCACCGGAGCGGCGCGCGATGGAGAGCACCTTGTCGATACGCAGGTAGGTGTCAGCGCTGGTCGACCCGTCCAGTGCGTACGCCTCATCCGCGAGTTTCACGTGGCGCGCGTCGCGATCCTGGTCGGCGTAGATCGCGACCGAAGCGATTCCGGCGTCTTTCGCCGCCCGGATCACGCGCACGGCGATCTCGCCTCGGTTGGCGACCAGGACCTTCGAGATGCGGGGCATAGTAAGCCAGCCTATTGCGTGTGAGGAGGCAGGATTTGGGCGGGGACCACAAAAGAACCCGCTTATGATTGTCGATTCCAGAGACTGGCCCACTCAACGCCGACCTGCAGAGCGAGCGTGCGCAGTGTGGCGAGAGACAGCCCTACAACGGCATGCGGGTCACCGTCGACCGCTGTGATGAACGGCGCACCGAGACCGTCTATCGTGAAGGCGCCAGCGACCTCGAGCGGTTCTCCGGTGGCGATGTACGCGTCGATCTCGGCCTTCGACAGGTCGGGGGCGAAGCTGACTGCGGCCGTCGAGACGGCCCCCAGCGCTCCCAGCATGATTCCGCCGCGATGGTCGATGAGCCAGTGGCCCGAATGGAGGTGGCCGGTGCGGCCGCGCTGCAGCATCCAGCGCTCGAGCGCCACCTCGGGCAGGTGCGGTTTGCCGTAGACGACGCCGTCCAGCTCGAACGCGGAATCACCGCCCAGGATGAGCCCGTCGAGCTCGGGGGAGACCACGGCCGAGGCCTTCAGCCGCGCCAGCATCAGCACCATCTCCTGCGGCGTGAGCGGCCCTGATGCCAGAACCGCCCCCTCCTCGTCCACGTTCGACGGCAGTACCACCGGTTCGATCCCGGCGGCTCGCAGCGTGGCGAGCCGGGCAGGGGATGTCGATGCGAGGTAGAGACGGGTCACCGGGACTCCTGTGGCACGCTTGGGGGATGGGCGAATGGTCGGGCAGGCAGGTCGAGATCGAGGTTACCAACATCGCTCATGGCGGTATCTCGGTGGGCCGGCTGGATGGACGCGTGGTGTTCGTCAGCGACGCGATTCCGGGCGAGACGGTCGTGGCCCGCATCTCCGATGACTCGAAGACGAGCTTCTGGCGTGCCGAGACGGTCGGCGTGCTCACCGCATCGCCCCATCGGCGGCCGCACATCTGGGATGAGGCATCCGTCGACCGTGACCCCGACGATCGCCCCGGCGGCGCCGAGTTCGGTCACATCGAGACGGCGCATCAGCGCGAGCTGAAGCGCGAGGTGCTCTCCGACTCGCTGAAGCGGATGGCCGGCATCGAATCCGACGTGACGGTCGAGGCGCTGCCGGGGGCCGAGGACGGGACCGGATGGCGCACCCGAGTGCGCCTGCATGTCGCGGAGGACGGCACCCCCGGCCCGTACGCCGCGCGATCGCATCGTGTGGTGCCGGTGACGAACCTGCCGCTCGCCACGGCGGAGGCACGACGGATCGCCCCGCTGGACGAGCGGTTCCCGGGCGTCGACCACGTGGACATCGTCGTGCCGTCGACGGGCAACCCCTTCGTTCTGCATGGCACGTCCGAGCGCCCGAAACCGCAAAAGCCGAAACCGCAGAAAATCATCGAGCGGGTCGGGGATCGCGACTTCGGCCTGGATGTCCGCGGCTTCTGGCAGGTTCATCGCGCGGCGGCGGAAGCGCTCACCCGTGCCGTGCAGGATGCCGTCGACGACACCGGGTTCGACCCGCGCGCGGCGAACCTCGACCTCTACGGGGGAGTCGGGTTGCTCGCGGCGGCCGTAGGCGATCGCTTCGGCAGCCACCTGCGCATCACGACGGTCGAGAGTGACGCCCGGGCGACCGACCACGCTGCGGAGAATCTCGCGGAGTGGGTCGGAGCTTCCGCCGTCACCGGCCGGGTCGAAACCTATCTGCGAGAACTCGGGCGCACGGCCGGTGCCGCTGAGCGCGCGCGGCTGCGCCAGGCGACGGTCGTGCTCGATCCGCCGCGGTCGGGTGCCGGAAAGACCGTCGTCGACGAACTCGCAGCGCTCGCTCCGCACCAGCTGGTCTACGTCGCGTGCGATCCCGTCGCGCTCAGCCGCGACCTCGCGCTGTTCGCGAAGCACGGCTACGAACTCACCCGGTTGCGGGCGTTCGACCTGTTCCCGAACACGCATCACGTCGAGGCGGTCGCGACACTGGTGAGCGTGTAGCGGGTCGCGCTCAGCCGCGACCTCGCCATCGATTCACGTCGGTGAGGTCTCGACGAGCTCGACCCGCTTTGTCACCAGCTTCCGCCGCCACCTCCACCACCGCCACCTCCGCCTCCGCCCCCGCCGCTGAAGCCGCCGCCGAAGCCGGAGCTTCCTGACGAGGCAGGGCTGGAGGTGAGCGTGGAGGCGGCCATCGCGTCGAAACTGCTCATCGCGGACCCGATCGACGCGATCGACCCCATCGAACCGACGAGGTAGCCGGCAGCGAAGCTGTTGCCGTTGGACATGTACCAGTCCGGGTTCTGGGTGTACTTGCCCTCTTCGGCGAGCTGCTTGAAGACACCGGCCCAGTGATCCGCCTCACCGAAGGCGATCGCCCAGGGCATGTAGCGGCTGAAGATGTCGTCCGTCTCCTCGAAACGGATCTGGTCGGCCTCCGCCGTGGCGATGTACTCCTTGAAGCCCTGCAGCTGCAGGAACAGGGCGTGACCCGTCGCGCTGCGTCGCGCCGACCTGCTGGAGTGTCTCAGCGCGATGAGCGCACCGACGAAGGCGCCCACCGGGATGAGGGACCATGCGTTGTTGACGAAGTTCATGACGATGAAGGTGATGATCGATGCGATGAGCGTCCACACCAGCAGTGGATGCGCGCGCGTGAGCTTGTCGATGAAGTACTTCTGGGCGTTGATCCAGGTGTCGAGCGTGCTCGTGATCGAGCGCATGTTCGACGCGAAGGTGTTGTTGAGGCTCGAGAGGCTCACACTGGTCGCGCCGCCGGCGAACAGGTCTGCGAGCAGCAGTGACTCGTGCGGCAGCAGATCCAGCGAATCCGGAGTTCCCGGGCGCGCGGTCTTCTTCTTCTGCGCGGCCTTGTCGGGGGTCGCGGTGAGCGTGTAGTCCTTCGCCCTGTGCCGGTTCCCGCCGTCGACCTCATTGATGGTGAGGTGGCCGCGCACGGCCAGGTCGATCATCGTCGCCGTGATGTCCACGGGCTTGCGCGCCTTGGCGAGGATGGTGTTGGCCGCGCCCACCGGCACCCCGTCCGGCGGCGAGTAGTAGACGATGATGGTCTCTTTGCGGGGCGCCTTGCCCACCGGAGCCGTCGCGGCATCCGCCGGGATCGAACCCGGGGTCACGCCGCTGAACTCCTGGTCCCGGGCGCGCCAGGCGATCAGGCCGCCGAAGACGGTCGGCACGCCGATCGCCAGCAGGATGCCGGTGAGCCAGTTACCGGGACTCCAGAATGGATCGGGTCCGTCGTTCGATCCCGAGGTGACCGGCGAGGCGCCGGCCGGGAGGGACGGCTTCAGAACCGGTTCCGTATTCGTGAATGTTCCGTCGGGAAAGCCGGTGTCGATGGTCAGGCCGCTGCCGGGCTCGAGAGTGGCGGCGGCGAAGGTCGCGGTCGCGCCGGACTTCTCGGCAGACGAGCAGTGGTCGTTCGTGCCGGTGACCCCCGCGAAGCAGACCACCGCGGCCACGTCTCCCGGGCCGCTGACCGTCACCGTCGTCGTATCGACCGGCACCTGCCACTGGTCGCCGGTCGCGTTCCAGAAGAACTCGTCGAGGTAGCTGCCGTCGGTCTGCTTGGCACGGTTCAGTGCCCCCGAGATGTCGTACTGAAGCACATAGGTCTGCTTGCCGCCGGTGTTCGCGTTCGCGTTGCCCACCCTGATCTCGAGGTAGTTGAGCAGCGACGTGGAGAAGAGGGCGGATGCGCCGGTCGGGCTCGAGACCGTGATGTTGCTGTATCCGTACACCCGGTCGGTTCCCGTGGTGTCGGTATCGAAGCGCGACGCGAGGAAGCGGTCGATGCCGTGGCGGTCGCTCGTGGCGCCGAAGTCGTAATGGATGGTCTCTTTCGCGTGCACGATGCCGTCGTTCTGCAGCGTGTAGTGGATCGCGAAGTCATCGATCTGCTCCTCGCCGGAACCGCCGGCCGAGCACCCGGCGAGCCCCAGAACGGCGAGACCTGCGATGACGGAGAATTTCAACACTCGGACTCGCATGTGGAGACTCTAGCCGCTGCAAAGTGCGTCAACCATTACCATGGTGCGAAGAGAGAAGCGGGTGTGACCATGGAGCAGACGACGGTCGATACGACGGATGTGGCGGTGCGGCCGACCGGTGTGAGGGTGTCCGTCGTCGACGATCACGAGTCGGTGCGCCTCGGCCTCAAAGCCGCGTGCATCGAAGCCGGCTTCGATTTCGTTCTCGCTGCGGCATCGGTGGACGAATTCGTGGCGAATCTCGATGGGCGGGAGAACGACGTCGTCGTGCTCGACCTGTCGCTCGGCGACGGGTCGACCGTCACCGAGAACGTCAAGCGCGTGATGGCCACCGGGTCCGCGGTGCTGATCCACTCCATCGCCGACCGGGTCGCATCAGTGCGTGAGGCGCTCGCCGCCGGCGCAGCGGGCGTCATTCCGAAATCGTCTGCGACCAAGACCGTCATGTCTGCCGTCGAGACCGTCGCTCGGGGCGAGGTGCTCAACAACCTCGAGTGGGCGACGGCGATCGACGCCGACCGAGACTTCGCAAAGGCCCAGCTCGGCCGCCGCGAGCGGGAGATCCTGCATCTCTACGCCTCCGGCCTGCCGCTGAAGCTCGCCGCCCAGCAGCTCGGTATCGGGTATTCGACGGCACGCGAATACCTGGACCGCATCCGGGTCAAGTACGTGGAGATCGGTCGTCCTGCCCCGACCAAGGTCGACCTGCTGCGCCGCGCCGTCGAGGACGGCATCCTTCCGGGCCTCGACCCGGACGGCGGCGATGCCCGCTAGCCAGGCCCCCGCGGCCCGTTCGGCTGTGGCTCGGCAGGCTCCGCCGGCGCGGCAGCCGCGAAACCCGATCAGCCGCAGGCAGATCGAAACGGTGGTCTCGCGTTCGGTCGCCATCTTCGGTCTGGTGTTCGGCGCGCAGACGATCAGCACGACGCTCGGCCAGATGAGCCAGGTGCAGTTGACGTGGGGCTGGATTTTCGCGGGAGTGCTCTACGGAGCCCTTCTCGCATCCGTCGTGGCCTCGATGATGCGCAGGCTCGTTCGATTCGTCAACACGTTCATCGCCATCGTGTTCCTGATGGAGATGATCGCCTGGCCTGAGATTCAGTCCCACCAGTTGAGTGTGGCCTCCGACCGCCCATGGCTCTGGTACCTGGTCACCGTGGCGACCGGAGCCGCGGCGGTCGCGTTCTCCACCTGGGTCGCCACCGGGTACCTGATTCTCGCCCCGGTCGCGTACGGCGTCATCCGCCTCACGCCGTCCGGCGGGCACAAGCAGTGGCCGTCAGCAGCACTGGACGTGGCGTACGCGATCATTCTCGGCGGCGCGGTGCTGCTCATCATCACCCTGCTGCGCCAGGCTTCCGCCTCGGTCGACAACGCACAGTCGACGGCGCTCGATCGTTACGCGCACGCGGTGCGCCAGCACGCCACAGAACTCGAGCGGGTGCAGGTCGACTCGATCGTGCACGACAGCGTTCTCACCACTCTGCTCTCGGCTGCTCGCGCATACACGCCGGAGGCGAAGGAACTCGCAACGAGCATGGCCAGGAACGCCATGGGGCATCTGAGGGATGCCGCCGCAGCGGCACCCGACGATGACGCGGTGGTGAGCATGAGCCAGCTCGCCCATCGCATCGTCGGCGCGACGGCAACCCTGTCAGCACCCTTCGAGCTGCGTACCAACGACATCGACGGCGGCTCGATCCCGGTGCAGTCGGCCGAGGCGGTGTACTCGGCCGCGGTGCAGGCGATGGTCAACAGCCTTCAGCACGCCGGCGAGGGCGATGTGAAGAGATGGCTCGCCGTGACCGGTCTGCCCGACGACGGCATCCGGGTGGATGTCGGCGACACCGGCGTCGGATTCGCGGTCGAGTCGGTGCCGGTCGAGCGCCTCGGCCTGAGGGTCTCCATCTTCGAGCGTGTTGCCAACGCCGGTGGTCTGGTGGAGATCGACTCAGCGCCGGGCAAAGGCACCATCATCACCATCCGCTGGCCGAACCCGGCTCCGCCGGCCACCAGCGAACCATCCCTCGAGACCGAGAGGGTCGTGCTGTGATCATCAGCGTGCCGCGCTACCTCATCGTCGGCCTGGCCGCCGTCTTCTCGGCATACCATCTCGTTCTCGCGGCCGTCTCGCTCTGGGTCGCGACCGACAAGGGTCCGTACATCGCCGCGATGGCGCTGTTCGGCATCGCGACGATCATCAGCCTCTGGCCATCGAAGAAGGCCAGGATGCCGGTCTGGATGGCCTCGCTCGACGTCGCGATAGCACTGGTGGTCCCGCTGCTCGTCATGTCCGTCGTGCACACGGTGCCCCCGGACAGCTACGCAGCCTGGCACACGGCGGCCATCGGCACGCTGATGGTGATCGTGTCCACCCGAAGGCGGCAGTGGTTCGCGTGGGCCGGTGTCGGCATCCTGATCGTGGAGACGGTCGCCTGGCACCATAACCCGGGTGACCTGGTGGCGTACGGGGTCGTGGGAAGCACTGTGTGGGTGGCAGTCTCCTATGCGCTTTCGCTCTCGCTGGCCCGCGCCGACCGGGACGCCAGGCAGTACGCGCTCGCGGAACGCGAGGCGGTCGAGTGGCGCGCCGCCCAGGAGGCGCACGTGTCGGAGCGCCAGTTCCGGCTCGGCCAGACCAGCCGCATGGCGCTCCCGATGCTGAGGCAGATCGTCGCGTCGAACGGTGAACTCACCGAGGGGCAGCGACTGGAGTGCATCTACCTGGAGGGCGCCATCCGCGACGAGATCCGTGGGCGCAAGCTCTTGAACGATCGCGTGCGCGAACAGATCATGATCGCCCGGCGAAAGGGCACCATCGTCACACTGCTCGACGAGGGCGGGCTCGACGACCTGGATGACGACGATCTGCAACGGGTGCTCAACCGGCTGGCGGAGGCGATCCGGGATACGGAAACCGAGAAGCTGATCGTGCGTACGGTGCCGGAGGGGTCGGATACCGCGGTCACCGTGGTCGGGCTGAGCTCGTTCGACGATGGCCATGCCAGCGCGCTGGGACACCACGCGACGGACGACGACGACGAGGATCGCGTCGACCTGTGGCTGGAGATCCCCCGCGCGCTCGCGACGGTGTAGCCGCGGAGAGCGGGTCGAGCCGGTCGAGACCTCCTCACCGACGTAGTTCGCTGGTGAGATCTCGACAAGCTCGATCCGCCTTCGGCGTTAACGGGAAAACGGACCGACACCCGAAGGCCGGTCCGTTTCAAGTCCCGGGTCAGGACGATAACCCGAATAT